>JBBCGG010000001.1:4609784-4927069 GCA_037200525.1 Methylocella sp.
TTTGCGGCAGGACCAGCAGACTGAACCCAAACCCGGCCGATCCGACGATTTCAGTTGGCCAAGGCCATAAAAGATCTCTTCAAGCAGCAATATTGAAAGTCTGATCGGGAATCCTGTTCTTGGCGATGGAACAATCCGCACAGCTTAGGCGTTGTGGTCGCAGCTAGGACGAAGCATCGAAGCTGTCGAGCGGGAGTTCCAGGATGTTCCAAATTAAGAGCACGTTTTTTGTCGTCGCCTCCATGGGGCTGTTGCTGTCAACTGGAGCGTGGGCCTTTGACGCCGGGTCATCGCCAGCTCTTGTGAATGGCGAGGCTCAGTCAAAGTCCCAGATTCAAAAAGTGAATTTGCCGACAGAGCTCAACCGCGAAATCCCAACGACGCGAACATTGGTCAAAGACCCGACGGAAGAACGCCCCGGCACGATCACGATCGACACCAAAAATCGCTATCTCTATCTGTCGATGGAGGGCGGCGAGGCGATGCGCTATGACGTCGGCGTCGGCCGCGATGGTTTCTCCTGGCAAGGCCGCGCTTATATCGGCCGCCGCGCCGAGTGGCCGACCTGGACTCCGCCTTCGGACATGCTGAAGCGCCGTCCTGATCTGCCCAAAGTCATGCAAGGCGGCATCGAAAATCCGCTCGGCGCCCGCGCAATGTATCTCTACAACAATCACGGCGACACGATGTATCGCATTCACGGCACCAATGAGCCGGATACGATCGGCCAAGCGGTGTCCTCGGGGTGCATTCGCCTCCTCAACAAAGACATCGTCGATCTCTATGAACGCATCAAGGTCGGTGCGATAGTTGTCGTTCTTTAAATTCCAATAGAGTTTTGCATGCGTCAGCGGCCCTTGCGGCCGCTGATTGCGTTTGAGGGCGGCTCATTCAGAATTCCCGCGCCCCTGCGCCGAAATAGATGCGAGGCTCGTCGCAAAACGGTCGGTTCCGACCAACGAACCTGGAACGAAGGCATCGAATGCGGCCCAGAATTGCTCGCGAAAGGAGTCCCTCTCCATCATTATTTCGTGGCGGGCGTGACGTAGCGTTATGCAGCGTCCGGCCTTGAGTCGGCTGGCGAAAGCCTCCGTCGCCACCGTGTCGACCACGGCGTCGGAACCGGCCGCGAGAATCAAGACAGGGGTCAGAATCCGGCGCGGATATTCGGCATCCTCGAATCGGCGCATGAGCCTGAAGGCTGCCGCCGCCCAGCCAATCGTCGGACCGCCAATCGCAAGGTCCGGAGCGACCGCCGCTAATTCTGCGGCGCGGGCGTAGCGGGTCGGATCGGAGGTCAAGACATTCCCTGCGAAACGATGCAGGAGGTAGGGTTTGGGGCCGCCGGCCCCTGGCGCGAAGGCGCGCCCGAATCCCACTAGGGCAAGACCCCGCGCGAGCGTGCGCGCGACGCGCCCGAAGCGGCGCCTCTGCAGGCCGATCATCGGCGCGGTCAAGACGATGCGCTCGAATGCCGAACGGCCGGCGCGGGCCTGCTCCAGAAGAACGGCTCCCCCCATCGAATGGCCAAGGGCGAAGAACGGCAGCCGTCCAAAGGGTTCAAGGACGTGGCTTCGCAGCGCGTCGAGATCGCGCTGATAGGCCGCAAAATGTGCGACATGACCTTTAGCTGAATTGGAAACAAGGCGGTCGGAGCGCCCCTGCCCGCGCCAATCCAGCGCGACGACGTCAAAATTCCGATCCAGCAATTGTCCGATGACCTCGAAGTATTTTTCGATGAATTCGGCGCGCCCCGGCAGAATCGCAATCGTGCCGGCGCAGGTCCCGGCGCAGCTCCAGCGCGCCGCGCGCAAATTTAGCTTGTCCCGCGTCGGGATGCTCATGACAATGGCGCCGGGAGGCGCCGGATTGGCGGCGGTCGTGCAAAGCTCCATCGCATCGCTCACTTTTATGGCCTCTATTTCAAGGTCGCCGGTCCGGCGGGACATGCTGACGCTAAAGTCTTGGCAGCAGACTTGACAGTCTTGTTCCGCTTCTTGGCTTTTTGATATCCCAATTCTCAAGTTGCGTTCGCTAAAGCCTCTTGCAACGGAAAGCGCGATCCCTACATCAGTCCTGTGCGGGCCGCTTCGGGACGCGCATATGCCGGGACTTGCTGGATTAGATCCTTAGTCAAGTCTCGTGTCGCTTCAAAACGTGTCGCTTCAATTCAAGGAGGATATGCAGATGCGTCAGTTTGATCTTTCTCCCCTCTATCGCTCGACCATAGGGTTTGATCGCCTGTTTAACATGCTCGATCAGGCTGCGGGCCTCGACGCCGCGCCGAGCTACCCGCCGTATGATATCGAACGCACGGGGGAAGACGCCTATCGAATTTCGATCGCCGTCGCCGGGTTCGCCGAAAAGGAACTTGCTGTCGAGACCAAGGATAACACATTGAGCGTTCGTGGTTTGCGTTGCCCTCCGAAGGAAGGCGAGCAGACTAAGGCAGAGATGCTCTATCGGGGCATAGCCTCGCGCGCGTTTGAGCGCCGGTTTCAGCTTGCCGATCATGTTCTCGTAACCAGCGCCAGCCTCGAAAATGGCTTGCTCCATATCGATCTGCTGCGCGAAGTTCCGGAGGCGCGCAAGCCGCGTCAGATTCCGATCGGCACATCCCATGCTGAGGCTGGTCCCCAGGTCGTCTCAACGCAAAAAGCTGCGTAATTCAGCTGGCTCGCTTCAGCGGGTCCCAAAACGGGCGCCTCCATCGGGGGCGCCTTTTTTACGCTGTCGCCGGCCGAGTCGTCGCCTGCGAAAGGGGACCGTCTCAAGCTGCGCTGACCAGACTTATGAACCGCTCCACATCGGCCTCCGGCGTCGCGAAAGATGTCACCAGCCGGGCGAAAACTTCATCTTCCGCCAGCGGGTCCTCGCCGAAATCGCGGGAGGTCCAATCATAATAATGCACGCCCGCAGCCCTCAGCGCCGCATGGGTCTTCCGCGGCAAGACCGCGAAAACCTCATTGATCTGGCGCGGCCAAGGCAGCCGCACGCCGGGAGCCTGCGCCAAACCTTGCGCCAAGCGAATCGCGCGCGCGTTCGCGGTTGAAGCGTTCTCCAGCCAATGGTTGCCGTCGAGATAGGCGATCATTTGCGCGCCGAGAAAACGCCCTTTCGACATGGTGTGGCCGCTACGCTTGCGTTGAAACGGCAGGGATTGGGCTTTACCCGAATCAAAAACGACCACCGCCTCGCAAGCGAGCGCGCCATTCTTGGTCGCGCCCAAGGACAGAACGTCGACGCCCGCTTTCCAGCTCATCTGCGCTGGCGTGCAATTCAGGGAGACCAGCGCGTTCGCAAAGCGCGCGCCGTCCATATGGACGCTGACCCCAGCTTCATGCGCAAGTCTGGCGAGTTCCTCCAGCTCGGCGCGGGTGTAGAGCGTGCCGCATTCGGTCGCCTGCGAAAGCGACAAGGCGGAAGGCTGAACCTGTTTCACGGAACCGCGTGGAAAAGCCGCAAACGCCGTGGCGAGATCCGCCGGCGCCATCTTGCCAGCGCGGCCGGGGATGCCGACAAGTTTGGCTCCGGCCGTGAACATTTCAGGCGCGCCGCATTCATCCTCCATGATATGCGACCCCTTGTGGCAGAAAATCGCTCCCCACGGCGGGCAGAGCGCGCCCAGCGCCAAAGCATTCGCCGCGGTGCCCGTGGCGACCAGATAAACGGCGACCTCGGTTTCGAAAACGGCGCTGAGACGTTCGGAGGCCTTAACGCTAAAAGGATCTTCCCCATACGCCGGAGACGCGCCCGCATTTGCCGCCTTGATCGCCGCGAAGATGGGTTCGCTCACGCCGGCGGTATTGTCGCTGGTAAAATTCATTCCGATTCAATCCCGCAAAGTAGAGAGGGGCCGGCAAGTTTCGAAAGAGGAACGCCATGCCGCAGGCTCGATAGCATGAACGGCGCGCCGGCCTCTACGGCAAAGACGCGCAGGCTCACGCTCGAAGGCCAGCGCTCAAAGGCCGTGTCGGACGGCGTATTATTTTGGATTTGCTCCAAAATCGACGGCTTCCGCCTCTTGTTAACGGCCGCGAAATGCCATATTTTCCTATCCGTATAGGACAGTGCTGCTGACGTGTCTTTTGGAAAGCGGCGCTTGACTTCACGCTCACTTCATGGCTTGGCGCTTGCATAGGTTGCGACTATTGCACGGTCGCGCCTATGAAACCCCACAGGTTCGAAGGCCCCTTGGTCGGCGAAGCAACAGGCCCGCAAAAACTGCGCCAAAGCGATCAAAGGGACCAATGCCGAAACAAAGCGATGCTCTTCAGCGCGCAAGGGCCAAAAACCCGTCAAGATCGCCGAGAGGCCGGCTTTTGGCGAATGATATCCCCGCCTCATATCTGCGACATGTGTGAGAGAGCTAGATAATGACCGACCCGATCTCCAATCTCGCGCCTCGTTACGAAAGCTCTCGCGACCCAGGTCTGCCCGCGGACCAAGGTCTCTATTCTTCCGCCAACGAACATGACGCCTGCGGGGTTGGTTTCGTCGCCAACATGCACAATCAGAAGTCGCATGAAATTATCGAGATGGGTCTCCAGATCCTGCTCAATCTCGACCATCGCGGGGCGGTCGGAGCCGATCCCAAAGCGGGCGACGGCTGCGGCATACTGGTTCAGATTCCGCATGATTTCTTCGCTGAGAAGACGCGCGAACTTGGCTTCGAATTGCCGGCCCCGGGCGAGTACGCCGTTGGCGCGATGTTTCTTCCGCGCGATCCCGAAGGCCGCAGAATCGTCGAAGAGATCGTTGAAAGAGTGATCGCCGAAGAGGGTCAGATCTTTCTTGGCTGGCGCGACACGCCGATTGATTCCTCAGACCTTGGCGAAAGCATCAAGCCGAGCGAGCCCGTCAGCCGGCAGATTTTCATCAAGCGCGGACCGTATGTCGAAGACCAGACCGTCTTCGAGCGGCGGCTTTTCATCCTGCGCAAAGTGATCTCGAATACAGTCTACAATCTGAGCGACCCGCGCACCCCCGGTTTTTATCCCGTCTCGCTGTCATCCCGGACGCTGGTCTATAAAGGCCTGCTGCTGGCGCGGCAGCTCGGCCAATATTACAGAGATCTCGCCGATCCGAAATTCGCATCGGCGCTGGCGCTGGTGCATCAGCGCTTTTCGACCAATACTTTTCCGACCTGGTCGCTGTCGCATCCGTATCGGATGGTCGCCCATAATGGCGAAATCAATACGCTGCGCGGCAACGTCAACTGGATGGCGGCGCGGCAGGCTTCGGTCGCATCCGGCCTCTTTGGCAACGACATCAGCAAGCTGTGGCCGATTTCCTATGAAGGCCAGTCGGATACCGCCTGTTTCGACAACGCGCTCGAATTTCTCGTCCAGGGCGGATATTCGCTCGCCCACGCGATGATGATGATGATCCCGGAGGCCTGGGCCGGCAATCCGTTGATGGATGACGCCCGTCGCTCCTTCTACGAATATCACGCCGCCATGATGGAGCCCTGGGACGGCCCGGCGGCGGTCGCTTTCACCGATGGGCGCCAGATCGGCGCGACGCTCGATCGCAACGGGCTGCGCCCGGCGCGCTACATAGTCACCGATGACGGGCTGGTGGTCCTTGCTTCGGAGGTCGGCGTCCTGCCGATTCCGGAGGAGCGCATCATCGCCAAATGGCGGCTGCAGCCGGGCAAGATGCTTCTCGTCGATCTGGAGCAAGGCCGCATCATCTCCGATGACGACATGAAGAGTGAGCTCGCGACATCGCATCCTTACGCCGAATGGCTGAAGAACACGCAAATCGTGCTTGAGGATCTGGCTCATGTCGAGCCGCGCTCGACCCGCACCGACGTGTCCTTGCTCGATCGTCAGCAGGCGTTCGGCTATACGCAAGAAGACCTGTCCGTGTTGATGTCGCCGATGGCGGTGACCGGGCAGGAAGCGGTCGGCTCGATGGGCACGGATACGCCGATCTCGGCGCTGTCCACGGTCTCAAAGCCGCTGTTCACCTATTTCAAGCAGAACTTCGCGCAAGTGACCAATCCGCCGATCGACCCGATCCGCGAAGAACTGGTCATGAGCCTTGTGTCCTTCATCGGGCCGCGCCCGAATATTCTGGATCATGAAGGCAATTCCAAGCGCAAGCGACTCGAAGTCCGCCAGCCGATCCTGACCAACAGCGATCTCGAAAAAATCCGTTCGATCGGTCATTTCGAGGAGGCCTTCGACAGCAAGACGCTCGACATTACCTATAAGTCCGACATGGGCGCCGAGGGCATGAAGGACGCCTTGAACCGTCTCTGCGATCGCGCCGATCAGGCGGTAATGGGCGGCTTCAACATCATCGTCCTGTCCGATCGTCTCGTTGGTCCAGATCGCATCCCGATCCCGTCGCTCCTGGCGACGGCCGCCGTGCATCATCATCTGATCCGCAACGGATTGCGCACTTCCGTCGGCCTCGTCGTCGAGACCGGCGAGGCCCGCGAAGTGCATCATTTCGCACTGCTCGCCGGCTATGGCGCCGAGGCGATCAATCCTTACCTCGCGTTCGAAACCCTCGTTGCTATGGCGGATGACTTTCCCGACGAGGTCGACGGCTATGAAGCGGGCAAACGCTTCATCAAATCGGTCGACAAGGGCTTGCTAAAAGTCATGTCGAAAATGGGCATTTCGACCTACCAGTCCTATTGCGGCGCGCAGATTTTCGACGCCGTCGGTCTCGCCGAAGACTTTGTCGCGCGGTACTTCACCGGAACCGCGACGCGGATCGGCGGCGTCGGCCTCGCGGAGATCGCCCAGGAAACGGTGCGCAGGCATCAGGACGCCTTCGGCGATGCGCCAGTCTATCGCAACGCGCTGAACATCGGCGGCGACTACGCCTTCCGTACGCGCGGCGAAGCGCATTCATGGTCGCCGCAATCCGTGACGCTGCTGCAGCATGCGGTGCGCGGCAACAATCTGGAAAGCTACAAATCCTACGCCGCGCTTCTCAACGACGAGAGCGAGCGTCCCCTGACCATCCGCTCGCTGTTCCGCATCAAAACCGCGGAGGAAGACGGCCGCACGCCCGTGCCGCTCGACGAGGTTGAGCCTGCCGCCGCGATCGTTCGCCGGTTCTCGACGGGCGCCATGTCTTATGGCTCCATCTCGCGCGAAGCGCATACGACTTTGGCGATCGCCATGAATCGCATCGGCGGCAAATCCAACACCGGCGAAGGCGGCGAGGAATCCGATCGCTATAAGCCGCTTGCCAACGGCGATTCGATGCGGTCGGCGATCAAACAGATCGCTTCGGGCCGCTTCGGCGTCACGACCGAGTATCTCGTCAATTCCGACATGATGCAGATCAAGATGGCGCAAGGCGCAAAGCCTGGCGAAGGCGGTCAACTGCCAGGCCATAAGGTCGATGCGGTGATCGCCAAAGTGCGTCACTCGACCCAAGGCGTTGGCCTGATTTCGCCGCCTCCCCATCATGACATCTATTCGATCGAAGACTTGGCGCAGCTCATCTCCGATCTCAAGAACGTCAACTCGCAAGCCCTCGTCTCGGTCAAACTCGTCTCCGAGGTCGGCGTCGGCACAATTGCGGCCGGGGTCTCGAAGGCTAGAGCCGATCATGTCACCATCTCCGGCTTCGAAGGTGGCACGGGAGCGTCTCCGCTTACCTCGATCAAACATGCAGGCGGCCCGTGGGAGATCGGGCTCGCCGAAACGCAGCAGACCTTGGTTCTGAACCGGCTTCGCTCGCGCATCGCCGTCCAGGTCGACGGCGGATTGCGCACCGGGCGAGACGTCGTCATCGGCGCGCTTCTCGGCGCCGACGAATTTGGTTTTGCAACTGCGGCGCTGATCGCCACGGGCTGCATCATGATGCGCAAGTGCCATCTGAACACCTGCCCGGTGGGCGTCGCGACGCAGGATCCGGTGCTGCGCAAGCGTTTCGTCGGTCTGCCCGAGCACGTCATCAATTTCTTCTTCTTCGTCGCCGAAGAAGTTCGCGGCCTGATGGCGCAGATGGGCTATCGCAGCATCAATGAGATGGTCGGTCAGATGCAGATGCTCGACAAGCAAAAGGCGATCGCGCACTGGAAGGCTCGCGGGCTCGATTTCTCGAAATTGTTCCACAAGCCGCAGGCGGCGCCGGATCAAACAATCTATCATTCGATCCCGCAAAATCACGGACTCGACAAGGTTCTCGATCGCAGCCTGATAGAGAAGGCCAAGGCCGCCATTGAAACCGGCGCGAAAGTCACGATCGAGACCCCTATCCGCAACACCGACCGCACTACCGGCGGCATGCTGTCCGGCGAGATCGCGCGGCGCTATGGCCACGCAGGACTGCCGGCCGGAACCATCCAAATCCTTGCAAAAGGAACGGCGGGGCAGAGCTTCGGCGCATGGCTCGCCGCCGGCGTCACGCTCGAACTCGAGGGACAGGCGAATGATTACGTCGGTAAGGGATTGTCCGGCGGAAAGATCATCATTCGTCCTGCGGCGGCGATGAAGATCGCTGCAGCCGATGCGATCATCGTCGGCAATACCGCGCTCTATGGCGCGATCGCCGGAGAGTGCTATTTCAGCGGCGTCGCCGGCGAGCGCTTCGCGGTGCGCAACTCCGGGGCCGTCGCGGTGGTCGAAGGCGTCGGCGATCACGGCTGCGAATATATGACGGGCGGCGTTGTCGTCGTCATTGGCCGGACCGGGCGTAATTTCGCCGCCGGCATGTCGGGCGGCATCGCCTATGTGTTGGACGAGGATGACGACTTCGCCGCGCGCTGCAACCAGGCCATGGTCGAGCTTCAACCTCTCGCCGAAGAAGAAGAAGTGATGCAAACGAGCTATCACCAGGGCGGAGATCTCGACGCCCATGGCCGCGTCGACGTAATGGATGACATGACGCGCTTCGACGCCGAACGTCTACATCAGCTGATCACGCAGCACGCCGAATTTACGGGCTCAGCGCGGGCTCGGCTGATCCTGGACAATTGGGGCGACTACAAACAAAAATTCCGCAAAATTATGCCCGTGGAATATCGCCGCGCCATTGAGGAAATGAGACTGGAGCAGGATCAGAAGCTTCTCGCGGCAGTGGGGATTTGATCGGCGCGTCAGCTGAGACAATGCCGCCGGGATGGTTGGTTTCCCACTTGACGCAGCCGCAATTTCCGTCTGTTCGTCGAGTTCAAAAACCAGTCATCGTGGATTTTGCGCGATCGCGTCCGGTAGAGAGGCTTTTATGGGTAAGGTGACAGGATTCTTGGAAATCGACCGACGCGATCGGCGCTACGCGCCGGCCTCCGATCGGATTCGCCATTACAAGGAGTTTCTGATCCCGCTCTCGGAAGAGGCGACGAAGGATCAGGCCGCGCGCTGCATGAATTGCGGCATTCCTTTTTGTCAATCTGGCTGTCCCGTCAACAATCAGATCCCAGACTGGAACGATCTTGTCTATCGTTCCGATTGGCAAGAGGCTGCGCGCAACCTTCATTCGACCAATAATTTTCCTGAATTTACCGGCCGCGTCTGCCCTGCGCCTTGCGAAGCCTCCTGCACTCTCAACCTCAACGACAATCCCGTAACGATCAAGACGATCGAATGCGCGATCATCGACCGCGCTTTCGCCAATGGTTGGGTGACGCCGGAGATCGCCACGGTCAAAACAGGCAAGAAGATCGCCATCGTCGGCTCCGGTCCAGCCGGGCTTGCCTGCGCGCAACAACTCGCCCGCGTTGGGCATGAAGTGCATCTCTACGAGAAACACGGCAAGGCCGGCGGCCTGCTGCGCTATGGCATTCCGGACTTCAAGATGGAGAAACATTTGATCGACCGGCGCGTCGATCAGATGCAGGCGGAAGGCGTCAATTTGCATGTCAACGTCAACGTCGGCGTCGATATTGCTGCATCTGCCCTGCTCGACGATTTTGATGCAGTCGTCCTTGCGGGCGGCGCGGAGAAGCCGCGCGATCTTCCCATTCCCGGCCGCGATCTTTCCGGCGTATATTTTGCGATGGAGTTCTTGCCGCAGCAAAATCGCCGGATAAGCAAAGAACCGGTTCAAAGCAACGAACCAATTTTAGCGGCGGGCAAACATGTCGTCGTGATTGGCGGCGGCGACACCGGCTCCGATTGCATCGGCACTTCAATTCGCCAGGGCGCCCTTTCGGTGACGCAACTCGAGATCATGCCGCAGCCGCCTGAAAAGGAAAACAAGCTGCTGACGTGGCCGAATTGGCCTTTGAAGCTGCGCACGTCCTCTTCCCAGGAAGAGGGAGCCAAACGCGATTTCTCGGTGCTGACCAAACAGTTCATTGGCGAAGACGGCTTCGTCAAAAAAATCGCTTGCGTGCACGTCGACGAGAAAATGCAGGAGATTCCCGGCAGTTCTTTCGACCTGAAGGCAGATCTCGTCTTGCTCGCCATGGGATTCGTTTCGCCGGTGCATGAGGGACTTTTGGAAAGTCTAGCCGTGACGCTCAATGCGCGCGGCAATGTCGCCGCCGATCAGTTGACCTACAAGACCTCGCTCGCCAAGGTTTTCACCTGTGGCGATATGAGGCGCGGGCAATCCTTGGTCGTGTGGGCGATCCGGGAAGGCCGGCAAGCGGCGCAAGCAGTGGATACGTTTCTGATGGGCTCCAGCCTGCTGCCAAGATAGGGCGCAAGACCCCGCCCCGTTCGACGTGCCTCAGCGCAAGCCATGAGGCTTGATTTCGGCGGGCGCCGGTCTGGGCGACCATCGTCCAAAGTCGGGCGGACCCGACTTTGAAAAAGTCATCCCAAAGCGCGAATGCTCGCAAACCGGACCATGAGGGACTGTGGCGCCCCCCGCACCTCTCGCGCCTCGTCAAGGCCGGGGGGCGGCGTAGGGCTCCAACCAGGGGCCAGATCCCAGATCAGTTCACAGAACAACCACCCGTGCGCCGACGCCGACGCGCTGATAGAGATCAATGACGTCGGCATTCATCATGCGGATGCAGCCTGAAGACACGGCTTTTCCTATCGTATCAGGCTCATTTGTGCCGTGGATGCGAAACAACGTATCCTTGTTGCCCTGAAACAAATAGAGCGCCCTCGCGCCGAGCGGATTTTCAAGACCGCCATCCATGGATTCCGGCAAATCCGGGCGGCGCTTCAACATTTCCTTCGGCGGAATCCATCGCGGCCATTCGGCCTTGCGGCCTACCCGGGCTGTGCCCTTCCACTCAAACCCCTGACGTCCGACGCCAATCCCGTACTGGATCGCCTCCCCGTTCGGCTGGATCAGATAAAGATGCCGCGTGCGCGTATCGACAACAATGGTGCCTGGCGGCTCATTGGTCGGGTTGGCGATGCGCGCGGCCGTCCTCTCGTTCGGATTGACTCCAAGCTCGAGATCGCCGCGGTCCGAAGGTCCGCCATAACCAGGCTCACGGTAAGCGGACTGCCCCCTTGGCTGGGCATAGGAAGATCCGCCCCCATAATATTGATCGTAATAGTTGTCCTGTTGGCTCCCCGCGTAAGGGCGCCCGCCATAGGGCTGCGCGGGCGGTCCGACGGGGGCGTCGGGGTAAGCCGGATAGGCGTAAGGCGGATAGGCGGGATAGGCCTGATAGCCGGAATAGCTTCGCCATTGGGCGAACGCTGGGGCCGGCGCCAGCGTCATCAAAGCGACGACCGATATGGCCAAGCTTGCGACGAAAACGGTCAACGTTGCGCTACGCATGATGAAACCCAGGTTCACTACGGCCCAGGAGGATGGCACGCGATACGGCCAAAGAAAACTGCAAAAGCGGCAATGGCCTTCACGATCGATGTGATGATCGATCGCTTCGACGATAAGACTTAATCAACCTGTCTCGAACCTTGCGCCGTCAGCGCCAAGGCGCTCGCTCGTCCCAGGGCCCGAAGACGCGCAGATGGACATATGATGCAAAAAAAGTGGGAGCATGATCGATGGATCATGCTCCCACTTCAATTATTCTCCGATTGGCTTCCCGCCGCTTCGGCTTCCTCCGGGGCGCGGCGGAAGCCGAATTGCGTCAGTCTTGGGCCGCAGGAGCCGCCGACGGCAAGAGCGGGGTCGCAACCGGCGCTCGTGACGATTCCGCCTTCTGCGCCAGGATCATTTCATCGCGCATGGCGGCGACTCGGCGCAATTTCGCCATCGCCGCGCCCGTACCCGCCGGGATCAACCGGCCGACGATGACATTCTCCTTCAGCCCTTCGAGCGTATCCGCCTTGCCGTTGACGGCCGCCTCGGTCAGCACCCGCGTCGTCTCCTGGAAGGAGGCGGCGGAGATGAACGAACGGGTCTGCAGAGACGCTTTGGTGATGCCAAGCAAGACTGGCGTTCCCGAAGCGGGCTTGCCGCCTTCCGCGAGCGCCTTAGCGTTGGCTTCATCGAGCTCCATCTGATCAACCTGCTCGTTCGCGAGAAAGTCGGTATCGCCGGGATCAACGATATCCACCTTCTGCAACATCTGCCGGACGATGACCTCGATGTGCTTGTCGTTGATGGCGACGCCTTGCAAGCGATAGACTTCCTGGATCTCGTTGACGAGGTAGGCTGCGAGCTCCTCGACGCCTTTGATCGCAAGAATGTCGTGCGGCGCCGGATTGCCGTCGACGATATAGTCGCCCTTCTCCACCACGTCGCCGTCCTGAAGATGGATGTGCTTGCCCTTCGGGATCAAATACTCGATCGGCTCCGCGCCCTCTTCGTTCGGAATGATCGAAATCCGCGTCTTGTTCTTATAGTCGCGGCCGAACTGCACCGTGCCTGAGGCCTCGGCGATGATCGCGTGATCCTTCGGACGGCGCGCTTCGAACAATTCCGCAACGCGCGGCAGACCGCCGGTGATGTCGCGCGTCTTGGCCGATTCCATCGATATGCGGGCGACGATGTCGCCGGCCCGCACCGAGCCGCCTGGATCGACGCCGATGATCGACTCGACTGGCAGCGTGTAGCGCGCGTCGCCGCCGCGCTGCAGCTTGCCGATCTTGCCATCCGCGGTCTTGATCACGATCGAGGGTTTCAGCGTCGCAGACCGCTGATTGAGCCGCCAATCGATGACCATGCGCTTGGCGATGCCTGTCGCCTCGTCGATGGTCTCCGTCATGGAGGCGCCCTCAACCAGATCCTCGAAGCCAATGAACCCATCGATCTCGGTCAGGATAGGCCGCGTATATGGGTCCCACTCGGCGATGCGCTGGCCGCGTTTGATCTGGTCGCCTTCGTCGACCTTGAGCCGCGCGCCATATTGGACGCGGTGAACAGCGCGCTCGGCGCCATCCTGGCCTTCGATGACGACCGCGACGTTGCGCGCCATCACCATCAAATCGCCGTCGGAGTTGCGGGCGAGATGACGGTTGCGGATCTTCACGGTCCCATCGAAATTGGATTCGATGAAGGACTGGTCGGCGATCTGCGCAGCGCCGCCGATATGGAAGGTGCGCATGGTCAGCTGGGTGCCGGGCTCGCCGATCGATTGCGCCGCTATGACGCCGACCGCCTCGCCCATATTCACCGGCGTGCCTCGAGCAAGGTCGCGGCCATAGCACTTTCCGCAGACGCCATTCTTGGCCTCGCAGGTCAAGACCGAGCGGATCTTCACTTCCTGGATGCCGGCCGCGTTGATGCGGTCGATATGCCATTCCTGAATCATCTCGCCGGCTGCGACGATGAGCGTTCCGTCGGTCTCCTTCAGGTCTTCAGCCGTCGTCCGTCCGAGGATGCGCGTCGCGAGCGAGGCGACAACCTGGCCGGCGTCGATAATCGCCCGCATGCGGATGCCGCCTTGCGAGCCGCAATCGACCATGGTGATGATCGAATCCTGCGCGACGTCGACGAGCCGCCGCGTGAGATAGCCGGAGTTCGCGGTCTTCAAAGCGGTGTCGGCCAATCCCTTTCGGGCGCCGTGCGTCGAGTTGAAGTATTCAAGCACGGTAAGGCCTTCCTTGAAGTTCGAGATGATCGGACTCTCGATGATTTCGCCTGATGGTTTCGCCATCAGACCGCGCATTGCGGCGAGCTGCTTCATTTGAGTCGGCGACCCACGCGCTCCAGAATGCGACATCATGTAGATCGAATTGATCGGCTTATCGCGGCCGTTCTTATCTTTCTGCACGGACGAAATGCGCGCCATCATCTCTTCAGCGAGCTTGTCGGAGCACTTCGCCCAGGCGTCGACCACCTTGTTGTATTTTTCGCCCTGAGTGATCAGGCCGTCATTATATTGCTGCTCATATTCCTTGGCGAGCGCGCTTGTCTCGGCAATGATGCGCGGCTTGGTTTCCGGCACGACCATGTCATCCTTGCCGAAGGAAATGCCGGCCTTAAACGCCTCGCGGAATCCGAGCGCCATGATCCTGTCGCAGAAGATGACCGTCTCCTTCTGCCCGCAATTGCGGTAGACGACGTCGATCATGTTCGAGATTTCTTTCTTGGTCATGAGCTTGTTCACGACATCGAACGGAATCTTGACATGCTCGGGCATTAGTTGCCCGAGAATCATGCGGCCAGGGGTCGTATCGAAAATCTTCGAGGCGCGCTTGCCTTCGCTATCAAAGGTCCAAGCGCGGCCCTTGATCTGCGTATGCAGCGTGATCGCCTTGGCGGCCAAGGCATGTTCGATCTCGCCAATATTCGAGAACGCCATGCCCTGCCCAGGCTCGCCGTCGCGCATCAGCGATACGTAATAGAGGCCGAGCACGATATCCTGACTCGGCACAATGATCGGCAGACCATTGGCCGGATGCAAGATATTGTTGGTCGACATCATGAGCACGCGCGCCTCAAGCTGCGCCTCAAGCGAGAGCGGCACGTGGACGGCCATCTGGTCGCCGTCGAAGTCAGCGTTAAAGGCGGCGCAGACGAGCGGATGCAGCTGGATCGCCTTGCCCTCGATCAGCTTCGGCTCGAAGGCCTGAATGCCGAGGCGATGCAAGGTCGGGGCGCGATTCAGCATCACCGGATGTTCGCGGATGACCTCATCGAGGATATCCCAAACTTCCGGCTTTTCTTTTTCGACCAGCTTCTTGGCCTGCTTGACGGTCGCGGAAAGGCCCTTCGCGTCGAGACGCGAATAAATAAAGGGCTTGAACAATTCGAGCGCCATCTTCTTCGGCAGGCCGCATTGATGCAGCTTGAGATCGGGACCGACGACGATGACCGAGCGACCGGAATAGTCGACGCGCTTGCCGAGCAAGTTCTGGCGGAACCGGCCCTGTTTGCCCTTCAGCATGTCGGCGAGCGACTTCAGCGGCCGCTTATTGGCGCCCGTGATGACGCGTCCGCGCCGGCCATTGTCGAACAAGGCGTCGACCGCCTCCTGCAGCATTCGCTTTTCGTTGCGAACGATGATGTCGGGGGCGCGCAATTCGATCAGCCGCTTCAGACGATTGTTGCGGTTGATCACGCGGCGATAGAGATCGTTGAGATCGGAGGTCGCGAATCGGCCGCCATCGAGCGGAACGAGCGGACGCAGATCCGGCGGGATAACCGGAACCTCGGTCAGAATCATCCATTCGGGCTTGTTGCCGGAATTAATGAAGGCCTCGATGATCTTCAATCTCTTGGCGAGCTTCTTCGGCTTCAGCTCGGTCGTCGATTGCGCAATCTCGATCTTCAGCCTCTCCGCGATTCCAGGCAGGTCCATATTGCGCAAAATATCGCGAATCGCCTCGGCGCCGATCATGGCCGTAAAGGAATCCTGACCATACTCGTCCTGGGCGCGCAGATAATCCTCTTCGTTGAGGAGCTGGCGGTCCTTCAGAGGCGTCAGGCCCGGGTCGAGCACGATATAGGATTCGAAATAAAGAATCCGCTCGAGATCCTTCAACGTCATATCGAGCAGCAAGCCGATGCGCGAAGGCAGCGACTTCAAGAACCAGATATGCGCAACGGGCGCGGCGAGCGAGATGTGGCCCATCCGCTCGCGCCGCACGCGCGACAGAGTGACTTCAACGCCGCACTTCTCGCAGATGACGCCTTTATATTTCATCCGCTTGTACTTGCCGCACAGGCACTCGTAGTCCTTGATCGGACCAAAAATGCGCGCGCAGAACAGACCGTCGCGTTCCGGCTTGAAGGTGCGATAGTTGATCGTCTCCGGCTTCTTGATCTCGCCGAAAGACCAGGACAGAATCTTTTCCGGACTGGCGATAGATATCTGGATCTGATCGAAAGCTTGCGGCTGCACGACCGGATTGAAGAGATTCATGACCTCTTGATTCATTGCCATCTCCTGATGCTTGGGCCTGCGCGGCGATCGCCCCCGGGCCTCTTGCCGGAAACCAAAAAACACAGAGCGGCGCGCAGCATCCGGGCGCGCGCGCCGCTCTATTGCGGTACGATTATTCGGCCGCCTCGGCTGGCGTTGGCCCGACAAGCTTCGCTGTCGAGGTCAACTCAACGTTGAGGCAAAGCGAACGCATCTCTTTAACCAGCACATTGAAGCTCTCAGGAATGCCAGACTCGAAAGCGTCGTCGCCGCGCACAATCGACTCATAGACCTTGGTGCGTCCGGCGACGTCGTCGGACTTCACCGTCAACATTTCCTGCAGCGTATAGGCCGCTCCATAGGCCTCAAGCGCCCACACTTCCATTTCACCAAAACGCTGGCCGCCGAACTGAGCCTTGCCGCCGAGAGGCTGCTGCGTAACCAAGCTGTAGGGCCCGATCGAGCGCGCATGGATCTTGTCGTCGACGAGGTGATGCAGCTTCAACATATATATGTAGCCGACCGTCACTTTTCGATCGAAAGCCTCGCCTGTGCGTCCATCATAAAGGACCACCTGACCCGAGGCGTCGAGTCCGGCCTCCTCGAGCATTTCGACGATGTCCTTTTCGTGGGCGCCATCGAACACCGGCGTCGCGATCGGCACGCCGCGGCGAAGATTCTCGCCGAGCTCCACGACGGTTTCGTCGTCAAGTTCGCCGATCTCCTTTTCCGCATCATAGATCTTGCTCAGCTTCTTGCGCAGAGGAGCCGTATCTTGATCGCGCAGATAGGAATTGACCGTTTCAGCCACTTGCTTGCCAAGACCGGCGCAAGCCCAACCGAGATGAGTCTCCAGAATCTGGCCGACATTCATCCGGCTCGGCACGCCGAGCGGATTCAAGACGATATCAACCGGCTGACCGTCGGCGAGGAAAGGCATATCTTCCTGCGGCACGATTTTGGAGACGACTCCCTTATTGCCGTGCCGTCCCGCCATCTTGTCGCCCGGCTGAATCTTGCGCTTCACCGCGACGAAAACCTTCACCATCTTCATCACGCCCGGCGATAGCTCATCGCCGCGCTGAAGCTTTTCGACCTTGTCGAGGAAGCGGCTTTCGAGGCCCTTTTTCGACTCGTCATATTGCTTCCGCATGGCTTCGAGTTCGGCCATGATCTGATCGTTCTCGATCGCGAAGATCCACCATTGCGAGCGCGGATACTCTTCGATGAGCTCCTTCGTGAGCACGGTGTCCTTCTTGAAGCCTTTGGGCCCCACGATCGCCTTCTTGCCGGCGAGGATGTCGAGCACGCGCGCATAGACGTTACGGTCGAGAATGGCGAGCTCGTCGTCGCGGTCCTTCGCCAGACGTTCGATCTCCTCGCGTTCGATCGCTTGAGCGCGTTCGTCCTTGTCGACGCCGTGACGGTTGAACACTCGCACTTCGACGATCGTTCCCTGCACGCCCGGCGGGACGCGCAGCGAAGTGTCGCGAACGTCGGATGCTTTCTCGCCAAAGATCGCCCGCAATAGCTTTTCTTCCGGCGTCATCGGGCTTTCACCCTTTGGCGTGATTTTACCGACGAGAATGTCGCCCGCCTGCACCTCAGCGCCTATATATACGATGCCGGCCTCGTCGAGATTCTTCAAAGCCTCTTCCGAGACGTTGGGAATGTCGCGAGTGATTTCCTCCGGACCGAGCTTGGTGTCGCGCGCCATCACCTCGAATTCGTCGATGTGGATCGAGGTAAAGACATCGTCCTTGACGATGCGTTCGTTGAGAAGGATCGAATCCTCGAAGTTATAGCCATTCCACGGCATGAAGGCGACGAGGACATTGCGTCCGAGCGCCAGATCGCCGAGGTCGGTCGAGGGACCGTCCGCAATGATGTCGCCCTTGCGCACGAAATCGCCGACCCGCACCAGAGGCTTCTGGTTGACGCAGGTGGACTGGTTCGAACGCTGGAACTTCATCAACCGATAAATATCGACGCCCGGCTTGCCGGCGTCTGATTCCTCAGTCGCCCGAATGACGATGCGGGTGGCGTCGATCTGGTCGATATAGCCTGTCCGGCGCGCCGCGATGGCCGCGCCCGAATCCCGCGCGACGATCGCCTCCATGCCGGTGCCGACGAGCGGCGCATCAGCTCGCACCAATGGCACGGCCTGACGCTGCATGTTGGATCCCATGAGCGCGCGATTGGCGTCATCGTTCTCCAAGAATGGAATCAACGCGGCGGCCACCGACACCAGTTGCTTGGGCGAAACGTCCATGAAGTCGACGCGTTCGCGCGGCACCATGACGACATCGCCGGAATGGCGGCAAACGACAAGATCCTCAGTCAGCCGGCTCTGTTCATCGAGCGGCGCATTGGCTTGCGCGACGTAATATTTGCCTTCTTCCATCGCCGACAAATAGACCACCTCATCAGTGACCTGATTGTCCTTGATGCGGCGATAAGGCGCTTCGATGAAGCCATATTTATTAACGCGCGCGAAGGTCGCGAGCGAATTGATCAGTCCGATATTCGGGCCTTCCGGCGTCTCGATCGGGCAGATGCGCCCATAGTGAGTCGGATGCACGTCGCGCACTTCGAAACCGGCGCGCTCACGCGTCAGACCGCCCGGGCCAAGCGCCGAAAGACGCCGCTTGTGGGTGATCTCCGACAATGGATTGGTCTGATCCATGAACTGCGACAATTGCGACGAGCCGAAGAACTCCCGCACCGAGGCGGCGGCGGGCTTCGCATTGATCAGATCCTGCGGCATCACCGTATCTATGTCGACCGAGGACATGCGCTCCTTGATGGCGCGCTCCATCCGCAACAAGCCTAGTCGATACTGGTTCTCCATGAGTTCGCCGACCGAGCGCACCCGACGGTTGCCGAGATGGTCGATATCGTCGATCTCGCCACGCCCGTCGCGAAGATCAACGAGCGCCCGCACGACGGCGACAATGTCTTCCTTGCGCAGGGTGCGCACCGTATCGGCGGCGTCGAGATCCATGCGCATATTCATCTTGACGCGGCCGACGGCGGAGAGGTCATAGCGCTCCGGGTCGAAGAACAGCGAGTTGAACATGGCTTCCGCCGAATCGAGCGTCGGCGGCTCGCCGGGACGCATGACGCGGTAAATGTCGAATAGAGCCTCCTCGCGCGAGCTGTTCTTGTCGACGGCGAGCGTATTGCGAATGTATGGCCCGATATTGATGTGATCGATATCGAGCAGCGGCAGTTCGTTGAAACCAGCCTCGATCAGCAGCGGCAAAGTCTTGACGCTGATTTCGTCGCCGGCCTCGGCGAAGATTTCGCCCGTGCTCGGATCATAAAGATCGACGGCGATATATTGGCCGTAAAGGTCCTCGTCCTGCACGCGCAAAAACTTCAGGCCGCGCTCGGCGAGTTGCCGCGCGGTGCGAACGGTGAGCTTCTTGCCGGCTTCGAGCACAACTTCGCCCGTTTCCGCGTCGAGCATGTCGACGACGGCCTTGATGCCTTTCAGACGCTCGGGATCGAACGGCTGACGCCAACCATCCTTGTCGCGCGTAAAGAGAATGGTCTTGTAGAAGGTCGAGAGAATCTCTTCCCCGTCCATGCCGAGCGCATAGAGCACCGACGTCGCAGGAATTTTGCGGCGGCGATCGATGCGCGCATAAACAATGTCCTTGGCGTCAAATTCGATATCGAGCCAGGAGCCGCGATAGGGAATGATCCGCGCCGCGAATAGGAGCTTGCCGGAAGAATGGCTCTTGCCTTTGTCGTGATCGAAAAACACCCCAGGCGAACGATGCATCTGCGAGACAATGACGCGCTCAGTCCCGTTGACGATGAACGTGCCGTTCATCGTCATCAGGGGCATGTCGCCCATGTAGACGTCCTGCTCCTTGATGTCCTTGACCGATCGCGCGGCTGTGTCGGGATCGACATCGAACACGATAAGGCGCAAGGTCACCTTCAGCGGCGCGGCGAAGGTCATGCCGCGCTGGCGGCACTCGTCGACGTCGTATTTCGGCGGTTCAAATTCGTATTTGACGAATTCGAGGAGCGCCGTATTGGAAAAATCGGCGATCGGAAAGACTGACTTAAAGACGGATTGCAGTCCCTCATCCGGACGGCCGCCTTGCGGCTCGTCGATGAGAAGAAACTGATCATAAGAGGCTTTTTGAACTTCGATCAGATTGGGCATTTCCGCGACTTCGCGGATATTGCCGAAAAATTTGCGGATACGCTTACGGCCGGTGAACGTCTGCGCCAAATGATGAGCCATGTCGCTCTCGCACCTCGTCAAAACGGCGATGATCCCGCACGGAAAATCGCCTCATCCGCGCCCAGCCTGGACGCTGGACGGTCGGGACTTGTTCGGGGCCCCCCGCGCCGCGGCGAAAAGGCCGCGAGCGAATTTGCCGCAAGGTTCGAACATACCTTCCGGCAATAGAGCGACGGTCCCCCTGTTCCCATGGGGACCGTCGCTTTGCAAAATTAGACCGCCACTGCGATCGGAATCACTTGAACTCGACTTTCGCGCCAGCCTTTTCGAGAGCGGCCTTGATCTTCTCGGCCTCCTCTTTGGTGGCGCCTTCCTTTACGGGCTTCGGAGCCGCTTCGACCAGATCCTTCGCCTCTTTCAGGCCAAGACCCGTCACAGCGCGGACCTCTTTAATGACTTCAATCTTCTTGTCGCCGATAGAGGCGAGGATGACGGTGAACTCCGTCTGCTCTTCGGCCGGGGCGGCGGCCGCGGCGGCGCCAGGTCCGGCGGCTACCGCAACGGCTGCGGCGGCAGAAACGCCCCACTTCTCTTCGAGCAGCTTGGCGAGCTCTGCGGCCTCAAGCACGGTGAGGCTCGACAAGTCATCGACGATCTTTTCCAAATTAGCCATGTCTACTTCCTTCGATAGGTCAATTGTTGTGTGTTGTCTTTGAAGATTGCGTCGTCAGGCGGCTTTGTCGGCATAGGCCGCAAAAACGCGCGCGAGCTTGGCGGCCGGCGCGGTGGTGACCTGTGCGAGCTTCGTCGCCGGGGCCTTGAGCAGACCGACGATTTTGCCGCGCAATTCATCCAAGGACGGCAGCGTCGCGAGCGATCGCACGGCGTCCACGTTCAAGGCGGTCTTTCCCATGGCGCCGCCGAGGATCACGAGCTTTTCGTTCTCCTTCGCGAAACCCACCGCAACTTTAGCCGCAGCGACCGGATCGTCCGAATAGGCGATCAGGGTCTGCCCTCGCATCAGGCCCGAGATCGAGGCGACCTCCGAGCCTTCGAGCGCAATCTTGACAAGACGGTTCTTGGCGACCTGCACAGTGGCTCCAGCCGCACGCATCTGCTTGCGCAGCGTCTGCATCTGAGCCACGGTGAGGCCGGAATAATGCGCAACTACAACCACGGACGTCGTCTTAAAGATATCGGCCAGGGAAGCGACGCATTCTTTCTTTTCCGCTCTGTCCACAGTGCTTTCTCCTTGCGCGGGCGCCAAACCTGCTTCGGCGCGCCCGCGGGCTGCAATTGCCGTTCTTGGACCGCCGGGCGAACCCGCGCCAAAAACAGCGCTGTGCCTGTCCCCGGAACGAACAAACCGATCCGGACAGAGGGAGTAGACCAAAATCGAAGGATGAGGCCGGGCGAGCCGTCCGTACATCCAAAATCCGGTTATTACCCCGTCTATGCTGGCCCCTTTGGCCTATCCGATGGGAACCGGATCGACGTTCGGAGATTAAGCTGGAGCTCATCGCAACAATGAGTCCGGCGCCGGCAGTCTTGGACAGGACATGGCCGGAAAGAGATAGGAGTCGCCACCTATCCTCCGGCCTATCCACCGCATCACAAGCGTCTTTTGTCGCCGACAAGTCGAACTTGAAAGCTAAAACTCAAGGCGTCTCGCTTAGCGGAAGCTTTTATTGGGTGCGGCGCCGCCACGCTTAATCGGCACCGAACCCTCTATCTAAACCAACTAGATCGAGATGCCAAGACCCCGTCAGCGGATTTTCGCTCATGTCAAGCGAGAATTTTCGCGACCGGTCCTTGCCCAAGGCGATCAACGCCTCGGACCATGATGCGCCCAGATTGAGGCGATCATGGCCAACTCTTTGTTTTAATGCGCGAATCCAGTGGAAAGGCATGAGGCTTTCCAGATCGGCGCTCTATATATTCACGCTCGCGGGATCAATTTTGACCCCGGGACCCATGGTCGACGAGATGGCGACGCGCTGAATATAGGTGCCTTTGGCGCCTTGCGGCTTGGCCTTGGCCACAGCATCAACGAAAGCGGCGATATTGGCGATGAGCATATCCTCGTCGAACGAAGCCTTCCCCACGCTGCCTTGAACGATGCCGGCCTTTTCGACGCGAAACTCGACAGCTCCGCCTTTCGACGCCTTGACGGCGGCTGTGATGTCCATGGTGACCGTGCCAACCTTCGGGTTGGGCATCAGACCGCGCGGACCCAGCACTTTGCCGAGCCTGCCGACGAGCGGCATCATATCCGGCGTCGCGATGCAACGGTCAAAAGCGATCGTTCCGGCCTGAACCGTCGCGACCAGCTCTTCCGCCCCGACAATGTCGGCCCCTCCTGCCTTGGCCTCATCCGCTTTGGGACCGCGCGCGAAAACGGCGACGCGCAACGTCCGCCCCGTGCCGTTCGGCAAATTGACGACGCCGCGCACCATCTGATCGGCGTGCTTCGGGTCGACGCCAAGATTCATGGCGATCCCGACGGTCTCGTCGAACTTGGCGTTGGCGCGCTCCTTCACCAGCTTGATCGCTTCCGCGAGCGGATAGAGCTTAATCCGGTCAATGCCTTCACGCGCCTTGACCACGCGCTTTCCAACATGCGCCATTTTTCTCTACCCCACTATCTCAAGGCCCATCGAACGGGCGGAGCCTTCGATCATCGTCATCGCGGCGGCGACCGTTGCGCAATTGAGATCCGGCAATTTCTTTTCGGCGATTTCTTGAATCTGCGCCTTCGATATCTTGCCGGCGAAACCACGGCCGGTCGTCTTCGATCCGGAAGTGATGCCCGAAGCCTTTTTCAAGAAATAGGATACCGGCGGCAGCTTCATTTCGAAGACGAACGACCGATCCGCGAAAGCCGTGATTACGACCGGGATAGGCGTCCCCTTCTCCATTTGCGCGGTTCGCGCATTGAAGGCCTTGCAAAATTCCATGATGTTCAAGCCGCGCTGACCCAGCGCGGGGCCGATCGGGGGCGACGGATTGGCCGCCCCGGCCGGCACCTGAAGCTTCACGTAACCCGTGATCTTCTTCGCCATACCTTAAACTCCCAAACAAAGCCGACCCTCTTCGGGCGCGGCGGTTGCGGTCGTGGTCAGACAGGATTCCGGCGTGGCGCGCCGGGCCTTGTCTCCCACGTCTGACGCGAACGGGATCTCCCCCGGCCGCGCAATTCAGGCGACGTCAGCCGCCTGAAAACCGAACTCAGACCTTCTCGACCTGAGCATATTCCAATTCGACGGGCGTCGCCCGACCGAAAATCGACACAGCGACTTTGACCCGCGAACGGCTTTCGTCAACCTCTTCGACGATGCCGTTGAAGGAGGCGAAGGGCCCATCGGCGACCCGCACGGTCTCGCCGATTTCGAACGAGATCGACGCTCTCGGCCTCTCGACGCCCTCGGCGACCTGACCCTTGATCCGGTCGGCCTCGGAGTCGGATATCGGCATCGGCTTCTTGTCGGCGCCAAGAAATCCCGTCACCTTCGGCGTGTTCTTGATCAGATGATAGATATCGTCGGACAGATCGCATCTGACGAGAACGTAGCCGGGAAAAAACTTGCGCTCGGAATTGATCTTCCGGCCGCGCCGAATTTCCACGACCTGCTCGGTCGGCACCAGAATTTCCTCGAACTTGGCGGTAAGTCCCCGCTGCGCCGCCTGCTCTTTGATGGATTCGGCGACCTTTTTCTCAAAATTCGAATAAGCGTGGACGATATACCAGCGCATGCTCATCGGGGCAGCTTCCAACCTTTGTTGATTCGCGCTCAATGGCCGATGCTCAGGACGAAAGTGACCAAAAGGCGAAGTCCCTGATCAACCGTCACAAAGAACAGGCTCGCGAACAGAACCATGAGAATCACGAGGCCGGTCGTGATCAATGTTTCGCGCCGGGTCGGCCATGTGACCTTGCCGGCTTCGGTGCGAACTTCCTGAATGAACTGAAAAGGGTTTGCCATTGCCCAACAAAGACCTCGGCGCGCCCAAAGGCCGCGCAAAAAAAATCAGGGCGCGAAGCCTAAAGGCCGCGCGCCACTTCGCCCCAATATAATCAAGCCTGCGCGGAACGCAAACTCAATTTTCTCGCGGCCTCGGCCAGCCCCACCTGCAGGGCTTCAGTCCGGCAGGCAACGCCGATGCGGTATGGCGTAAACCGCTTCGCGGCCGACCACATGGGCGAGAGTTTCCAAGCTTCCGCCAAAGAGCGGCTCAAAGGCCGCGTCGTGCAGGTTGAGCCCCCCGGCAAAGGCGCCGAAAGCGGGCAGCACGCAGCGCTCGCCATTGCTGACGAAACTGCGGCGGCGCACCGAGCCGCCGCGCCCTGCAACTTTGGCGACCGGATGGAGATGCCCGGCGATTTCTCCCATGCGCCGCCCGGCGCGCGGCTCGTGGCGAAACACAATATCCCCCATCGCCAGCTCCGCTCTCGCCTCCCCCGGCAGCCCGGCCGGCAAAATCGCGTCATGATTGCCGGCGATCCAGATCCACTCGCGTCCCCTGTGCAAAGCGCGAATCGTGCGGCGATCTTCGCCGCAGAGGCGCTCGCCTGCGCGCGAATCATGAAAGGAATCCCCGAGCGCCACGACGCAGCGAGGCTGGTAGAAAGCGATCAGCCGCGCCAGCGCCGCCAAAGTCGAAGCAGTGTCGTAAGGCGGAAGCAGAACGCCTCTCGCCGCGAAAGCGGAACCCTTCTCCAAATGCAGGTCGGCGACGATCAGAACGCCTTCTTCGCCCCAGTACAGAGCGCCGGCCGGATCGGCCAGGAAATGCGCGCCCAAAACGGCGACGACCGCCGCCGGTCGATCGCGTTTGCGGGGAACGTCTTGGTTCATCAATGGATGGTTCTCTTTCGACTTTTCGCGCGGATCGCGCCCCGCCCGGCAACTTCCCTGGCAGTCTGTTTCGCGGGAATGATTTCAGCAAGTCCGAGAGGAGGTTGGTCGGCAAGAACTTCCTCAACCAGACTGCCCGCAGCTTCGGCGAGAATTGCATCCTGCGCCTCGCCATAAACGGTTTCGCGCCCGATTTCGAGCAGGATCGGCGCCGCCAGCGGCGAGACGCGATTCAGCGCCTTATGAATGATTTTGCCTTGCACGCGGACAAGCATATGCGCCAAACGGTCGATGTCGAGAAGCCCCGTCGCCGCATCGGCGCGAGCGGCTTGCAGCAGAATATGCTGCGGCTCGTGCCGGCGGAGCACGTCATAAATAAGGTCGGTCGAGATTTTTAACTGCCGTCCGGTTTTCTCGCGCCCAATGAAATTGCGCTCTATCAATCCGGATATGATCGCGCAATTTCGAAAGGTGCGCTTCATCAGCGACGATTCCTCCAACCATTCCTCAAGATCATCGCCAAGCATGTCCCGCCCGAGCAGATCTTCGAGACGAACGGCGCCCTTCTTGGACAGTTCTCCAAGATCGGTCAGCGACCAGACGCACAACGCATAATCATTGGCAACGAACCCGAGCGGCTTCAGCCCCGCGCGCTCCATCCGGCGCGTCAGCAGCATCCCGAGCGTCGTATGCGCAAGACGGCCCTCGAAGGGATAGAGCGCAAGATAGAATCGCTCGCCGCGCGGAAATGATTCGACCAACAATTCGCTTGCCGGCGGCAGAATCGAGCGTTGCCGTTGCAATTCGAGCCATTGCGCAACCTGCTCCGGCAAGGCGCTCCAGGCTGTGGAATCGGACAAAAGTCTGCGCACGCGCATCGCCAGATGGGTCGAAAGCGGGAATTTTCCGCCCGCATAAGATGGGATTTTCGGCGCGTCAGAGGCCGCGCGGGAGACCAGGGCCTCATTCTCGACGATGCCTTGCAGCGCCAAAATCTCTCCGCCGAACAAAAACGTATCCTTCGGCGCCAGCATTTCGATGAAAGCTTCCTCGATCTCGCCCAGCACCCGGCCGCCCCGCCGCAAGGGACCCGTATAGGCCGACGTTGGTTTGGCGCCGCCGGGCACGAGCCGCACCTTCAGGAGATCGGCCTCGACGATGGTCCCGACATTCATGCGGTAGGATTGCGCGACGCGGCCATTGGCGACCCGCCAGCGGCCATCCTTCATCTGCTTGATCTTTGCGAAGCGCTCATAGGTTTTCAACGCATATCCGCCGGTGGCGACAAAGCCAAGCGCCGCGTCGAACATCTCTCGACTCAGTTTGGCGTAAGGTTCGGCGGATATGATCTCCATATAGAGTGCATCCGCGGCGAAAGGCTCCGCGCAAGCCGCGCCTAAAATGTGTTGGCACAGCACGTCGAGCGCCCCTGCCCGCGCCAGCGCCGTATCCTGCGCCCCTTCTCTCGCGGCGTCGATGGCGGCGCGGCATTCCAGCACCTCGAACCGGTTGGCGGGTACGAGAATCGCGCGGGACGGTTCGTCCAGCCGATGGTTGGCGCGTCCGATCCGCTGCGTCAGACGGCTTGCGCCCTTAGGAGCCCCGACGTTGATGACGAGATCGACATCGCCCCAGTCGACGCCAAGATCGAGCGTTGACGTGCAGACCACCGCCTTCAGTTTGCCGGCCGCCATCGCCGCCTCGACGCGGCGGCGCTGCGCGACATTGAGCGAGCCATGATGCAGCGCGATCGCCAAGTCGTCCTCGTTTCGCCGCCATAACTCCTGGAAAATAAACTCCGCCTGCGCCCGCGTATTGACGAAGACGAGGCTCATCTTCGCAGCTTTGATAGCGGCGTAAATCTCGGCCAGCGCATGGCGGGCGCTATGTCCGGCCCAAGGCAAATGCTCCCGCGTATCCAAAATCGAAAGATCGGCGGCAGCGCCTGGCTCCGCGAGGACCAGTGCAGCGTCGGCGCCCGGCGTCCCCCGCGGCGTCAGCCAGCGCTGCAACTCCGCCGGGTCGCGCACGGTCGCCGACAACCCGATGGCGGTGAGATGAGGAGCGATCGTCCGCAGTCGCGCGAGCCCAAGGCAAAGGAGATCGCCGCGCTTCGTCGCGGCGATGGCGTGCAATTCATCGAATATGACGCGACGCAATCCGGCGAAGAAATGCTGCGCGTCGGGGCTGGCGATCAGCAGAGCGAGTTGCTCGGGCGTCGTCAGCAGAATGTCCGGCGGATAACGGCGCTGGCGCTGGCGTTTCGAGGCGGAGGTGTCGCCCGTTCTTGTCTCGACGCGCGCTCCAAGGCGCATCTCGGCAATCGGCGTCTCGAGATTGCGCTGCACGTCTACCGCCAACGCTTTCAGCGGCGATATGTAAAGGGTGTGGAGGCCGCGCCGGTTCGGCGGCTGTTCAAGATCGACGAGGGTCGGCAAGAATCCCGCAAGCGTCTTGCCAGCCCCCGTCGGCGCAATGAGAAGGGTGTTTTGGCCTTCGCGCGCGAAGCGCAATAGCTCGATTTGATGCTTCCGGGGCGTCCAGCCGCGCGCTGAAAACCAGTTCAGAAAACGCGGCGGAAGCTCGAAGGCCGAACCTTTCACAAAACGCCCCGGAATGTTTTATGCGCGGGCCACGACCACGAGGCCCGGAACGTCGAAGCCGGCGTCCCTTCGCGCCGAGACCGGCTCCATTAGGCAAACGCGCAGGCCAACCGCTTCGAGGGTCTCCTTCACATAAGCATCGCTGTGGAAAAATCTCAGGTCAGGGCCAATCTTATACGTTCCCTCCAAGGCGCGCTGCACCGTGAAAGCGAAGAATCCGTCCGGCGCAAGCGTGCGGGCGGCGGCCGCGAAGACAGGCGCCAGATCGCCGACATACATGAACACGTCGCCGGCCAGAATAAGATTGGCGCTGAGGGGTGGCTCAAGCCCGAGAAAATCGTCCATCGTGGCCGTTTCGAGTCGGTCGTAAATCGCTTTCTTCCGCGCAACCTCAATCATGCCGGGAGAGAGATCAACGCCGCTTAGATGCTCGCTTGAGCCGCGAAAGGCCGCGCCGCAAAGGCCGGTGCCGCAGCCAAGATCGATGAGTTGATCAAATCGCCCAGCCCCGAGCCGCGTCAAAGCGTCGGTGAGCAGAGCGGGTCCCCGATAGGCGAGTTGATTGACGAGATGCGCATCGAAACGATCGGCATATTGATCGAACAGCCCTTGAATATAAAATTTCGACGCCGTTTTGGGCGTCTCTCCAACGCCAAGACGGGCAAGATGAAGTTCGGCGCCGAATTCACCCGCTGCGTCGATCGCCGCCAGGCGCCGAAGCGCCGCCGCCGCCTCTTTTGCGCGGCCAGATTTTTCATAGGCGGTCGCCAGCGCCAACCATAGCGGCGCCCAATCTGGCGCCAGCTCGCAAGCCTGCTCCAAAACCTCGGATGCCGTTTCGTGATCGCCTTCGGCGGCGATGGCGCGGGCATAAAGATAACGGCGATCGACCACCACGTCGCCAGAAGAGCGCCTTATCGGCGGGAGCCAATTCTGACTCGAGTTCTTGGCGATTGGTTCTGATAACGGCATTTTTTGACCCCAAATTTCTCTCCACGAATTGAACTGATTCGTTGATCCTTCATTCATCACAGGTTCAGGCTCGTGGCTGCATCTTGGCCATGAAGCGTTGGTCTCAGGAGGCCGCGCCGAACGTCAGGGAGAACTTGAAATGATCAGCAATTTGAAGAAAGGCGCCATCGCGACCGTCGCCGCCGCGTCGCTAGGGCTCGCCAGCGCCGCGACTGCAACGCCCGCGGCTGCCGCCGCCTTTCACGGCGGTTTTCATGGCGGCGGCTGGCATGGAGGCGGCTGGCGCGGCGCGGGGTGGCATGGCGGATATTGGCGCGGCGGCCGCTGGTATGGCGGCGGCTGGGGCGTCCCGCTCGCGGCTGGCCTCGCAGTCGGGGCTCTCGCTGGAGCCGCCGCCTATCCTTATTATGGTTATGGCGCTTATGGCGGCTGCTACGTTCAGAACCAGCCTACTTATGACGGTTGGGGACGATTCGTCGGCTATCAGCCGGCCCGCGTTTGCTATTGAGCGCTTGCGCCCCATCTTAGGATAGAAGCCCCGTCGGTTTGGCGGGGCTTCTATATTTTTTCAAATTTTTTCTGGCTGAGCCGCAACCTTTCGTCTTGCGTGGCGTTGTTACTTGTGTATTGCCGCACAGCACTTGTCGGGTTTTCGGGGGAATATCCTTCGAGCAAACGTGGCGGGTGGAAGGAGCAGAGCTCATGGTCAAATCGCGCAAAACAATCGGAATGCATGCCCTCAAGCTCACCATGGCTGCGATTGCCGTATCCTGCTTGGGCGCAGCTGTTTTCGCGGCTCCGCTGACGATCACCCCGAAGAGCAAGATTGCCTATAATGGCCAGATGGTCGAGCACCGCAGCGCTTATGAGTCGCTGACCAAGGGTCCGGCCATGGAGCTGGGCCGCGCCGGGCCGGGCGAAGATGAAGATTGCGTTCGCGTTACGCGGATGATGGGCCCTGATGGCCGGATCTATGTGACCCGCGGCCTCGTCTGCTCCGATTAGAAGTTTCCGCTTTGATGGTCGGCGCGCCTTGCGGGCCATGCCTTCGAACCCTATTTCCCGCCGATGGCGTCGGATAACCCTCTCTCCCTTGCGCCCGCCGGGCTTTATTGCCCTGCGGGCGATTTTTTTATCGATCCGCTGCGCCCTGTTCACCGCGCGCTGGTTACCCACGCCCATTCCGATCATGCGCGGCCAGGACACGGCCAAGTCCTAGCCACCCGGGAAACGCTGGCGATAATGGCGATCCGCCTGGGAGCCAGTTTTTGCGGCGCGGCGCAATCCGTAGCCTATGGCGAAGCGCTGAGGCTGGGAGAAGTCGAGGTCAGCTTCCATCCGGCCGGGCACGTCCTCGGCTCAGCTCAAATTCGTCTGGCGAACCGCGCCCAAACCGTCGTCGTGTCCGGCGACTACAAGCGCGAGGCCGACCCGACCTGCACGGGCTTCGAGCCGCTTTCCTGCGATGTCTTCATCACTGAGGCGACCTTTGGCCTGCCGGTGTTCCGGCATTCGCAAACTGGCGATGAAATCGCCAAGCTTCTCGCCTCGCAACGATTGTTTCCAGAGCGGACCCATCTCGTCGGCGCCTATGCGCTCGGAAAAGCGCAACGGATGATGGCCCTGCTCAGGGCGGCCGGCTACGAGCGGCCGATCTACGTTCACGGCGCGATCGAAAAGCTGACCGATTTCTATGCGAGCGAAGGCGTAGAGCTTGGCGAGATTCGCAAGGTCTCGGCCTATGATCGGGGAAAGCTGGGCGGCGAGATCGTGATCTGTCCGCCTGGGGCCTTGCAGGATCTCTGGTCGCGCAAATTTCCCGACCCCATTGCGGCTTTCGCCTCGGGCTGGATGCGGGTGCGGGCCAGGGCGCGTCAACGCGGCGTCGAACTCCCGCTGGTCATTTCAGATCATGCTGACTGGGATGGGCTCATCGCCACCATCCGCGAGACGGGATGCCGGAAGGTTCTCGTGACGCATGGCGAAGCGGATGCGCTGGTGCATTGGGCGCGGGGGGCAGGCATCGAAGCCGACCCTTTGCATCTCCTTGGCTACGGCGACGAAGATGCGGATGCGGCGCCCGCTTCAGGGGAGAGCGCTTGAATCATTTCGCTTTTCTTCTCGATCGACTGGGATTTGAGCCGTCCCGCCTCGGCAAGCTCCGCCTGATGACGGAATATTTCGGCGCGACGCTCGATCCCGAACGCGGCTATGCCCTCGCCGCGCTGACCGGCGCGCTGTCGTTCCAGCACGCCAAACCCGCCCTTATCCGCGGCCTCATCGCTGAACGCGTCGATCCGGTTCTATTTGATCTTTCCTATGATTTCGTCGGCGATCTTTCCGAAACCGTCGCCCTCCTTTGGCCAACTCCAAATGGTGCGCCAGCCGGCCAAGGCGCAAATCACGCACCGTTGATGCTGTCCGAAGTCGTGCGCGAACTGGGTTCAACGAGCAAGCTTAGCCTGCCGGCAAAGCTTAGCGGCTGGCTCGACGCTCTGGATGAAATCGGGCGATGGGCGTTGCTAAAGCTTATCACCGGCTCGCTGCGGATCGGCGTCTCGGCGCGGCTGGCGAAAACCGCGCTTGCTGACCTCGGCGGCAAGGCTGTCAATGAAATTGAGGAAGTCTGGCACGGATCGGCACCACCCTATCTCGATCTTTTCGCTTGGCTCGAGGGCCGCGAAGAACGCCCGGATCCGTCCGATCCCGCGCCGTTCCATCCCGCCATGCTGGCTCACGCCATCGAGCCCAAAGACTTCGATGAACTTCTGCCATCGGAGTTCCTGGCGGAATGGAAATGGGACGGCATAAGGGTTCAGGCGGTGAGCGGGGTCGCCGCCGACGGACGAAAGACGACGCGGCTGTTCTCCCGCACCGGCGAAGATATTTCCCCGGCGTTCCCCGATCTGACGCAGGCGTTGTGGGACATCGACGTCCAAACCTATTCGCTGGATGGCGAATTGCTGATTTTGCGCGAGGGCCGCGTCGAGCCCTTTGGCGTGCTGCAACAGCGGCTCAACCGCAAGACGGTCTCGGCCAAATTGCTCGCCGATTTTCCAGCCTGTATTCGCGCCTATGATCTGCTTCGCGAGGGCGAGGAGGACCTGCGCCCGCTTCCCTTTCTTGAGCGACGCAAACGGCTTTGCGCCTTCGTTGAGAATGTGCGCTGCCCGCGCCTCGATCTATCGCCCCTGGTCCCGTTCGACTCCTGGGCGGAGCTTGCCGAGGCTCGTCGCGCGCCGGGCTCTTTTGGGGCAGAAGACGACGCCGAAGCCATTGAGGGGTTGATGCTGAAACGCGCCGATTCGATCTACACGCCAGGCCGGCCAAAAGGGCTTTGGTATAAATGGAAGCGCGATCCTTTCAGAGTCGATGCCGTATTGATGTACGCCCAGCGCGGCCACGGCAAACGCTCATCCTTCTATTCCGACTATACCTTCGGCGTCTGGCGGCAGGACGGCGAAGGCGCGCATTTGATTCCAGTCGGCAAGTCTTATTTCGGCTTTACTGACGCCGAACTTGTCGAACTCGACCGCTATGTTCGCAACAATACGGCTAACCGGTTTGGGCCGGTGCGCGAGGTCACGCACGGCGGCGAGGAGGGCCTCGTCCTCGAGATCGCATTCGAGGGGTTGAACCGCTCGAGCCGGCACAAATCGGGCGTCGCGATGCGCTTTCCGCGCGTCGCGCGCATTCGCTGGGATAAGCCGGCCCGCGAAGCCGATCGGATCGAGAGCCTGGAGGCGTTGCTGAAATAGGGCCGATATTTTGGGAACTGCGGGCGCGAGCGAATCCTGTCGAGGTGTACTTGCGATATCAATGGCTTAGAAAACCTGCACGCCCCGAGGGATTCGTGGCCGGGGGTTAACTTTAGTCTTGCGGCGTTCCGAAGACGGCGCGTCGTCTGAGGAGGCGGTCTGCCTCGATCTCCTTTTCAAACTCCTCGTATATGACGATGCTGTGCGCCAGGTTGAGGCAGTGCTCTTCAAGATCGCCGGATGCGAATTGGCTCTCAAGCCCCATCTCGTTGAACAGGGCGGCGTATTCCTCCTGCTGCATATCCCAGCCTTTGTGCTCGGTGATGTACAGGTCAATTTCACCTTGGAACATTCGCTGAGCCAAGGCTTCGATCTTGGCCACTATTGCCGGATCGTTTGCGTCAGTTGTCCTGCTGATATTTGGCATGCCAATCATTTTGCTTCTCCAATAGGGTTGCTAGTCGGAGCGCTTGGCGTCACGCACGCCGTGCGTCGCCCAGCGCTTCCGTCCTTCCAAATTTGTTGGTGTTCGATAATGTCGCGCGCGGGGATTGAGCTAAATCGCCTGAAGGGCCTCGACGCATCGCCGGCAGCAGTTCTTCCCCTGCGGAGCTATTTGTTGGGGCGAGCGCATCGCTCCTTCTCCGCATAAAAAGTTTCTGCCCAGACAGCAACAAACGCTAAATCGGCGCAATGCTCCCAAAGCTTTTTCGCAGTGGATCTCACCTTGAAATAGGAGCTCCCTCGGACCCTCGACCTCTGGCGACTTCGATTGATCTTGTTTCGTCAGGCATTTTGAAAAATCTCCGTTGAGGGTGCGATTATCAAAGCCTGTACGCAGCCAGTGTCGGAGTAATCCACCGGAGAGCTGGGGGTTCCCCGGTAATTTCTGGGCTTCAGCGGGCATCGGCATTATGGCGCCCGCTTTAGAGGGTTCACCTCAGCCGAACGCCAAAATCATTTCGCTGCCGCTCCAGGTGATGCAACGTGCGCGGAAAATGCTCTAGCCAATCGACCCAGAGCTGCAGTTGTTCCTTCGAATCAAAGAAGCTCCAGTCTTCCATTTCGGAGGCTACAATTTGTTCTGTGCTGGCCAGAACCATTCTGGGAAGGCCGGGAGGACCACCGTTTGGGGAGTCATATTTGATGAGATATATACTAGGCGAGACTTCCTCGGCGACCTCCCCCGTTCGATAATGTTCGGCATCGACGATATGAACGAATTTTCCTGTTAAACTCATTTTGAAAACCTCAATTAGAGAAGCTCCCTGGCGCTCGTGAGTGATGTTGTGTTTTGCAATGAACAAGGATGTCCAGTCCTCAAAAGGCCTTGGCGGCGCGTCCCCGGTCGGAACAGCCTCTTACAATATGGTCACTCATGAATAGGACGGCCACATGTGGCGACGACCAGGCGAGGCTGTGGCTGCACTGGCGCAGCACTTGGGAACGGCAGGCGCGAAACAGGCGGCAAGGTGGCGGCAAACGGGCGATAAACGCGCTTGCCTTATTTCGGCCTCGCATATCTACTGATATGAGAAGTTGACGCTGACGCCTGCTTAAAGCAGAATCACAGGCTCGCTCTGGAAAAACGATGGTTGAGTTTTGCTGCGGCCGAGCCAACGCTAAGTTAAGTGATGATTTTCGAACGCCGTGCCTGTATAGGTGAAAAATAGCGCCTCCCGGATGTTGTTTGGGAAGGTATCTCAATTCACACTTGCGCTGGGAGTTGGTGTCGGACGCGAAGAGTCAATGGATATCGCGCTGCCGCAAATGGCATCCTGAAGCGTGAGACTTTCACTTCGCGAGCGGTTCACGCAAAGTTCTTTGCGCGCTCGATATGAAGTTAGGACCATTTCATGCCCGTGATTGCCCTGGTCGATGATGACCGCAATATCCTTACCTCCGTGTCGATCGCCCTCGAAGGCGAAGGCTACCGGGTTCAAACCTACACCGATGGCTCAACCGCCCTCGACGGTTTGAAAAGCGATCCGCCCGATCTCGCGATCTTCGATATTAAGATGCCGCGAATGGACGGTATGGAGCTGTTGCGCCGCTTGCGGCAGAAATCCGACCTTCCGGTGATTTTTCTGACTTCCAAGGATGAGGAAATAGACGAACTGTTCGGCCTCAAAATGGGCGCCGACGATTTCATCCGCAAACCCTTCTCGCAGCGTCTTCTGGTCGAGCGCGTCAAGGCGATCTTGCGCCGCGCCAACCCGAAGGACGCCGCAACTCAAAAAGAAGCCGACGCGAAGATTCTGGAGCGCGGACTGCTCAAAATGGATCCGGAGCGGCACGCCTGCACCTGGAAAAATGATGCGGTGACGCTCACCGTGACCGAATTTCTGATCCTGCAAGCCCTCGCGACGCGGCCAGGGGTCGTAAAAAGCCGCAACGCTTTAATGGATGCGGCCTATGACGATCAGGTTTATGTCGACGACCGAACCATCGACAGCCACATCAAGCGCCTGCGCAAAAAATTCAAGGCCGTTGACGACGAATTCGAGATGATCGAAACGCTTTATGGGGTTGGCTATCGTTTCAAGGAGTAGAGTAGTCCGCTCGGGGGGGACGACGGGTCGATGACTGTTGAGGCGCGCGAGGAACTGAACTTCGAGCGAACGCGCGACGCCGCGCGGCGAGCGAGGCGAATGCGCCGCAGCTTTTCAGCGCGCCTGCGCGGCCTTTTTCGCGCGGTGGTTTCGCGCTTTTCATCATCTCTCACGCGACGCATCGTAGTCCTGAACCTCGGCGGTCTCGTTGCGCTGCTCGTCGGCTTTCTCTATCTCAACCAATTTCGCGAAGGCCTCATCGACGCGCGGGTGCAAAGTTTGCAGACTCAGGGCGAAATCATCGCTGCGGCGATAGCAGCCTCTGCGACGGTCGATACGGATTCGATCACACTCGATCCTGAGAAGCTGCTTCAGCTCGCGCCCGGCGAAAGCTATGGGCTCGCCGACGACACGACGCCGTCGCTGGAGTTTTCGATCAATCCCGAACGGGTCGGCCCCGTGCTTCGCCGGCTTGCCTCGCCAACGCGCACGCGCGCGCGCATCTACGATCGCGACGGCTATCTGCTGCTCGACTCGCGTTCGCTTTCCAGCCGCTCGAACATTTTGCGTTTTGATCTCCCGCCGGTTTCATCATCCGATGAGGCAAGCTCGCTCATCGATCGCACGTGGATGAAGCTGAAAAGCATTTTCTGGCGGTCGTACCTGCCGCTTTATGAAGACAGCGGCGTCGACAGCGGCAAGAACCATCCGGAAGTCCTTCTGGCTCTTGGCGGCGGCGAACAATCGGTCGTTCGCGTCAACTCCAAAGGCGAAACCATCGTCTCCGTGGCGGCGCCCATTCAGCGCTTCCGCGTCGTGCGCGGCGCGCTTCTGCTCTCGACGCAGGGCGGCGACATAGACAAGCTTATCGCGTCGGAGCGCTGGGCCATCGTCCGCATCTTCCTTGCCTCCGCCGTCATCATGTTTCTTCTGTCGCTGTTCACCGCGGGCACGATCGCCGAGCCGATACGCCGACTCGCCGAGGCGGCGGAACGGGTCCGGCGCGGCACGAAATTCCGCCGCGAAATTCCCAATTTCACCGACCGTTCGGACGAGATCGGCCATTTGTCCGGCGTTCTGCGCGACATGACCAAGGCGCTCTATGATCGGATCGAGGCGATTGAAAGCTTCGCCGCCGACGTCGCGCATGAATTAAAGAATCCGCTGACCTCATTGCGCAGCGCGGTCGAGACCTTGCCCATCGCCCGCAAACCAGAATCGCAACAGCGTCTCCTCGCCATCATCGAGCACGACGTTCGTCGCCTCGACCGGCTGATCAGCGACATCTCCGACGCATCAAGGCTCGACGCCGAGCTGGCGCGCGCCGAAATGGAGATGGTTGATCTCGAACTTATCCTAAACGCCGTCGTCTCGATGGCAAATCAGGTGAACGCCGAACCGAATGTTCACGTCAGCCTCACCGTCGCCCGCAACAGCTATCAAGACGAAAGCCGCAAGCTCAACTTTCGCGTTCTTGGATATGACTCACGCCTCGCTCAGGTTTTTAATAATCTGATCGACAACGCCAGATCATTCTCCAACCCAGGCGGATGGGTTCGGGTGCATTTGCGCGCCGCAAAGGATTGCGCCGACAATGGCGATTGGCGAGAGGGTTTTGAAGTCATCGTCGATGATGACGGACCGGGCATTCCGGCCGAAGCCCTCGAACGTATTTTCGAACGATTCTATACGGATAGGCCCAGTCAGGGCTTTGGCCAGAATTCGGGGCTCGGCTTGTCGATCTCGCGCCAGATCATCGAAGCCCACGGCGGGCGCATATCCGCGATCAACCGCGTCGGGGCGATCACCGAAGACGAAGAGGCACCCGTGCTAGGCGCGCGCCTATTGATTTGGCTGCCCAAAGCGTGACGACGCGATCGCCGTCTCAACCGAAGCGCGAGCGATATTCCTAGCAAATGTCTCCGATCGATGTTCATGCGAGCGCCGTCGTCATCGAGGAGGCTGGAATCCTCATCCGCGGCGCATCTGGATCGGGAAAAAGCAGCCTCGCTTTGGCCTTGATCGCTGCGGCCGAAAGCGCCGGATCCTTCGCAAGACTTGTCGGCGACGACAGAATTGGTCTCGAGAGCCGCGGCGGTCGCTTGATCGCGCGGGGCCATCCGTTGATCCTCGGGCGGATCGAGCAACGCGGCCAAGGCATCCTGCCGACGCCTTTCGTCGCCGCGGCAATAGTGCGGCTGGTCGTCGATCTCGTTCCGCCGGACAGAACGCCGCCGCGTTGTCCCGAGCCGGAGGAAGATCGCTTGCTCTTGGCCGGCGTAAGCTTGCCGCTGCTCATCCTGCGGCAAAGCGGCGCAACTTGCGATTTAGCTGCTTCTACGCTGCGGCGTCTCCGCTTGACGCGCCATTAATGATATCTTCATGAAAGAAAAGCCACGATAATCCGACGGAGAACGATTCATTTTACTTGCCAAGATCGCCGCAACGCACAAAATAGCGTTGCTTAATGGTCTTCAAGAGGTCTTTGCAGAGAGAGTCGCCGGCGCCGCCACGGAGCCGAAGGGACCATCCAAATCAGAACCTTCCTAACTCTAGATCTTTCAATCAAGTCCGCCGATACAGACCTTTGCTGTATCGGATTTTTCGGCGCCGGATCTTCTGAACCGGACCTTCTTAAAAATGCGTGGTCCTTTCCTTGACGAATGCTGCCCTGCCGGCGCTGATCTCAAACGGAGTTCCTGAATGAGCAGGCGCATCCGATGATTGGAATGGTTCTTGTAACCCACGGCCATCTCGCGACAGCCTTTCGCGCCGCGCTGGAGCATGTGGTGGGTCCGCAAAAACAGATCGAAACAATTTCGATCGGGCCGGACGATGATATCGAGCAACGCCGCAAAGACATCGTCGCCGCGGTCGGCGATGTCGATAGCGGGTTTGGCGTCGTCGTGCTGACCGATATGTTCGGCGGCACGCCATCCAATCTCGCCATATCGGTTATGAACGGCGCTCATGTCGAGGTGGTCGCCGGCATTAATCTGCCGATGCTGATCAAGCTCGCTTCCGTGCGCGAAAGCTCAAGTCTCGAACAGGCTGTGATTCAGGCGCAGGACGCTGGCCGCAAATATATTTATGTTGCGAGCCGCGTTTTGAGTGGACAGTAGTGGAAGAGGACCCCGATCAATACGGAGCCGAAGATTGTCCCGCCGGCCAATCGCCGGACGGGGCGCTAGTGCGCGAGCTTACGATCCTCAATCGCAAAGGCTTGCATGCGCGCGCGACGGCGAAGTTCGTGCGCTGCGTCGATAGTTTTGACGCGTGCGTAATGGTTGGCCGCTGCGGAGAAATGGTTGGCGGCGCGTCGATCATGGGCATTCTCACGCTCGGAGCGGGCGCGGGGATGACGATCACCGTGACCGCGACCGGACGGCAGGCGGAACAGGCCCTCGACGCGATCGAAGCTCTCGTTGCCGAGCGCTTCGGCGAGGATGAATGAGCGCGAACGCCGCATATGCTTCCCCCTCGCATCAATTCATTGAGCGTCGTTGAATTTGCCGGCGAGCGCGGCATCGCACCCCTCCGTAGCGGGAGCTAACGACATGCCGCCATCGCGGCCCTCGGCGCGAACCCAGGGCGGATTAGCCGCGGTCCTCGCTCTGATCGCCGGATATGTCGACTCCTATGGTTTTCTGAACTATCGGGTCTACGCATCCTTCATGAGCGGCGACACCACGCAAACCGGCCTGCAGGCCGGCCAGCGAAGGCTGGCGGAAGCGGGGCATAATTTGCTGCCTATCCCGCTCTTCGTCATTGGCGTCTTTTTGGGAACGCTCATCACCCATTCTGGCCTGCGCCACCCGTTGCGCTGGCTCCTTGCGCTCGTCGCGGCGCTGCTCATTATCGATATGGGCGCCGTTTACCTTGGCGCCGCCGATTGGCTCAGCATCGCAATACTTAGCCTAGCGATGGGGATGATGAATTCCGCGCTCAGCCGCGTTGGCGGCCAGTCGATAAGTCTCGGGTATGTCACGGGCGGCCTCAACAATGTGGGGCGGCACCTTGCGCTGGCTGTCAAGCGCGCGCCGTTGGCTGACGCACAGGGCCAATCGGATACCCACGGGCGACGAGCGGCGCTGCTCGCGGGCATATGGCTCGCCTTCGTCGTCGGGGCGCTGCTCGCCGGGGCCGCGACGCCGAGCTTCGCCGTTCGCACATTACTGGCGCCCACACTGGTTTTGCTGGCGCTGGCCGCGTCCATCCGCTTTCCATTGGCGGACTGAGGCGCGGGTTGATTTCCTTTCCGACCGCGCCACGCGGCGGTCAGCGCAGCGGTTCAACGTTTTGGTTGAGGCTGAAGAAGTTTGTTGGATCGTATTTGGTCTTGAGCTCAGCCAGCCGTTTGTAATTGCTTCCGAACGCCGCCTTGACCGCGTCCGGCTTCTCGTCGCCAAGATAATTCAGCATATAGGCGCCGCTTGAGTACGGCTTCAGCGCATCCGAGGCGGCGCGCGCCCAGCCGATGTGCTTTTCGCTCTCAGCGGCGTTCGTCCACTGCGCCGCGATCTGGACATTGTACTCCGCTTGCCGCTGCGCGAATGCCGTGTCGGCAGCGCCTACTCTGCCTGCCGCGCCGCCGAACAGCTCTATAACGATGCCGGACAGCGGCGATTCCGCCCGGTTAGCGTAGTCAATGATCGCGTCGATGGCGTCGTCGCTGAGTTCTTTCAGGAAAGTCGATTTCCAATAATTGTGCGAGCCGTCCGGAGAGCCGCCGTCGAGAAGCTTCTGCATCGCCGGCATCGGCATGGGTTGTATCGCGTCAAGAATCGGCGAGCCGAAAGAGCGCAAAGGCTTCAGGACGCGCTCGCCCTCGCTTAGATCGCCGCAGTAACAAGGCAGCACGCCGACGACCGGCATGCCGTCCGGCAATGATATCAGACCGGCGAAGGCCGTCAGTTCATCCGGCGCGGACGCCATGAATGCGCGGTAGTGGCGCAACACGGCGGCAGCCTGATCGCGCGTATAGAGGAGCAAGCCGCCCAGCACGGACGAAACCGGGTGCGCCCGGTACAGGAAGGACGTTACGACGCCGAAATTTCCGCCGCCGCCTCGTAGGCCCCAGAACAAATCCGCGTTGACGTCGGCATTGGCGGTGACGACCCTAGCCTCAGCGGTAACGACTTCGCAGGAAAGGAGATTGTCGCTCGTCAGCCCATATTTGCGGACCAGCCATCCAATGCCGCCGCCCAGCGTGAGACCCGCAATGCCTGTTTTGGAGACGGTTCCGACCGGCACGGCGAGACCGTGCAGATGAGTTTCACGATCAACGTCGCATAACAGCGCCCCCGCCTGCACCCGAACCGTGCGCAGCGCTGGGTCAACGAAGATGCCCTTCATCGCCGATAGATCGATGACGATTCCATCGTCGCATAAAGCCCTTCCGCCAACATTATGGCCGCCGCTCTTGACCGCGACGAGCAGATCATTCGCGCGCGCGAACTTGACCGCGCGGACGACGTCCGAGACCCCCGAACAGCGGGCGATCAAGCCAGGGCGCTTGTCGATGTTCGCGTTCCAGATTTTGCGCGCGACATCGTAGCCGGCATCGCCCGGCAGCGTGACCCGTCCGTCGAACTCAGATTTGAAAGCGCCGACGGTCGCATCGTCTACAGAGGCTCCATCGCGTCGTTTGAGCGTCGCAGTTTTCACGTTCCACCTCTGCTAATAGGACTTAGGGCCGGAAGAAATAGTCGCAAGGAGTTACGCCTCGATTGCGAGCGCAAGTTGTAGCGTTACGAATGTAATGAAAGCCTTGCGCGACGAGCGCCCAAAACTCTTCCGGCTCATGACTGTCGGTCAGCCCTTGGCTCACCGATTTGTGGCTCGCAAAATCGTCGATTAGCCTATAGCCGAGAAGGCGCCGCCGCAGACGCTAATCGCACCCCCTGGCAGTATGTTTCGTTTGCGCGGCCGGGCCGACAGATGCGTAGATCGTTCGGCCGCGGACAGGCCATTGGACGAGAAGGAAAACGACATGGTGAGCAAAGCGCTATTTGTGCGTCTGGAAGCAAAACCGGGCAAGGAGGCTGATGTTGAGGCTTTTCTGCGCAGCGCCCTGCCGCTCGTGGAACAGGAGCCCGCTACAAAGGCCTGGTTCGCGGTGCGCTTTGGCCCTTCCACCTTCGCGATTTTCGATGCGTTTCCCCATGAGGCGGGGCGCGATGCGCATCTTTCAGGAAAGGTTGCCGCAGCGCTGATGGCGAGAGCCGATGAACTCTTCGCAACCCCGCCCAAGATCGAGAAGCTGGACGTTCTCGCCGACAAGTTGCCGCGCTCTTAAGCGCATAGCTTCTGCCTTCCCTCGACCGCCCGCTCATACGATTGTCGAGGCTGCGAACAATCGAACATCTTGTTGAGTGGATACGACCCGCTCAACAAGCCAGCGCCTGGAGCCCAAAAACCCTCACGTGGATTTGCGCCGGTCAAGGCTCGCCGTTGGGCGAGCCGGCGTTAGAACGTCATGCGCGCGGTGAGGATCCAGGCATGATTGAACAGAGGCGTCAGCGGATTATGCTCTACTCAACCGGCTCGCTGGATGAGATCTCAATCCCAAAGCCGGAGAGGCCGACATAAGTCATTGGAGCCGAGGTGCGCAGCCGGATCGAGGAGATCCCAAGATCGCGAAGGATCTGGGCGCCGAGACCGACCTCTCGCCACGCCTTGGTCCGCTGCGACTCCGAATCAAAGGCCGGCGCGCCCGCGATGGTGACAGGAACGCCCGCCGTGCCATCGCGCAAATAGATAAAGACGCCGCGTCCGCTTTTCTTGAAAGAGGCCAAAGTCTTGCGAATGCTGTCGCCGCCGGTGATCACGTCGGCGATAATGTCGGCGCGATGCAGCCGCGTCGGCATATCGCGGCCATCGCCGATGTCGCCCTGCACAAAAGCGAAATGCTGAACTTGATCGAAGGGCGTGACATAGGCGTAACCTGTGAGCGGACCGCTCGGCCCTTGCACCGAAAATGTGTTGACGCGCTCGACTATTCTTTCGCGGGCTTGCCGATAGGCGATCAAATCCGCGACCGAGATCCGCTTCAAGCCATGCTCTTCCGCAAACACCTCGATCTGCGAGCCGGCCATCACCGTCCCATCGTCATTAGCCAGTTCGCAAATGACGCCAACCGGAGGCAGCCCAGCTAACCGCACAAGATCGATCGCCGCTTCCGTATGGCCGGAACGCATCAGCACGCCGCCCTCTTTCGCGATGAGCGGAAAAACATGTCCGGGCCGAACGAAATCCGCAGCCCCCATATTGCCGTTGGCGAGCGCGCGGACCGTATTGCTGCGCTGTTCGGCGGAAATGCCGGTCGTCAGCCCATGTTTGGCGTCGATCGAGACCGTGAAAGCGGTCCCGTGCGGAGCGTCATTCATCGCGACCATCGGCTGAAGATTGAGCCGCCGGGCGTCGGCCGCGGTAATTGGGGTGCAGACGATGCCGCAACAATTGCGAATGATGAAGGCCATCTTCTCCGGCGTGCAGAGGGAGGCGGCGCAGACGAGATCGCCCTCGTTCTCGCGATCGTCGTCATCGGTGACGATGACGATTTCTCCGTGCGCAATGGCCTCGATGGCCTGGGTGACTGAATTGGCCATTGCCGCAACCTCCATTGTTTTGCCGAGCTCGAGAAAGTCATTCGGCGTGACGGCTCCGCTGGTCTCGCGCAAAATCTGCTGCGCCGTCTCGCGCGAAACCCAGGCGTCATCCTGATTGCAGAACTGCGAAATAGACCCTTTCGATAGGCCGACCCTGCGCGCAAAATCCGCGCGGCTGACATTGTTCCGCTTCAGCCAATCACCAAGTTTCATGCGAAGATCCGCGTGTGTTTACCCGCGTGATATGGGCGTCCTGGTGCGTTTAGTCAAACTAAACGAACTCTATTCCCCGCTGTTTGGCAGCACTAAACATGGCTTTTACCCGGTGAACGGCCATTCTCGGCCTTCGCCGATCTGGCCGCGATGGCGCAAAAACTGGTCGGCGAGTACGCAGGCGACCATGGCCTCGCCGACGGGAACGGCCCTGATGCCAACGCACGGATCATGGCGCCCCTTGGTGACGATCTCCGTTTCGGCGCCGGTGCGATCGATGGTCAGGCGTGGTTGCAGGATCGAGGAGGTCGGCTTCACCGCAAAGCGCGCAACAATCGGCTGACCCGTCGAAATGCCGCCCAAAATGCCGCCTGCATGGTTCGATAAAAACAAGGGCGCGCCGTCATTGCCAAAGCGCATTTCATCGGCGTTGGCCTCGCCGGAAAGTTCCGCACTGGCGAACCCCTCGCCGATTTCGACGCCCTTCACCGCATTGATCGACATTAAGGCGCTGGCTAACTCAGCATCGAGCTTGCCATAAATCGGCGCCCCCCACCCGGCGGGCGCATTTTCCGCCACGATTTCGATCACCGCGCCAATCGAAGAACCAGCTTTGCGCACCCCGTCGAGGTAGCCTTCAAAAAATGCCGCCGCCTTGGCGTCGGGGCAAAAGAACGGATTTCTGGCGCATTCGTCCCAGTCCCAATTGGCTCGATCAATTTTATGCGGACCAATCTGAACCAACGCACCGCGAATCAGAACGCCGGGAATAATCTTTCGCGCAACGGCCCCAGCGGCGACGCGGGTCGCCGTCTCGCGGGCGGAAGCGCGGCCGCCGCCGCGATGATCGCGAACGCCATATTTGACGTCATAGGTGAAATCGGCGTGGCCCGGCCGATAGACGTCCTTGATCGCGTCGTAATCCTTCGAGCGCTGATCCGTATTCTCGATCACCAGCGCAATCGGCGTCCCCGTGGTCACCTGATGGCCGCTTTTTGCGTCGAGAAACACGCCGGACAGAATTTTGACCCGGTCCGCCTCCTGCCGCTGCGTGGTGAATCGATTGAGACCCGGGCGGCGGCGCTCAAGAAACGTCTGGATCTCCTCCTCGGTGAGTTCGATCAAGGGCGGGCAACCATCGACGACGCAGCCGATCGCAGGCCCATGGCTTTCGCCAAAGGTCGTCACGCGGAAAAGGTGGCCAAAGCTATTATGCGACATGGGCTAGCGATCAATGAGACAAGGGAACCGAATGTCCGGCGGAGCCTAGCGCATTACCCTTTTTCGCGCATCAAGCGACCCTTTTCGCGGTTCCAATCGCGCTTTTTCTCGGTCTCGCGCTTATCGTGCAGCTGCTTGCCGCGCGCCAGGGCGATCTCGATTTTCGCCCTGCCCTTTTCGTTGAAATAGATCTTGAGAGGCACGATGGTCATGCCCTCGCGCTCCGTGCCCTGCGCCAGCTTTGCGATCTCGCGCATGTTGAGCAATAGCTTTCGCGGCCGTTTCGGCTCATGATTGAACCGGTTGGCCTGCAGATATTCTGGAATGGTCGCGTTGAGGAGAAAGAGTTCGCCCGAGCGCTCGACGGAGGCGTAACTTTCGGCGATCGTCGCCTTGCCTGTGCGCAAGGATTTGACCTCGGTGCCGGTCAGCATCAGGCCGGCCTCGAAAACCTCGCCGATCTCATAATTATAGCGCGCCCGTCGATTTTCCGCAGCGATCTTGAACAGGCTCTCTTTCTTCGGCGCCACTCAAGCCACCTCACAGGGCGATAGCCAATCACGCATTAATGAGCCCGGCATGCGCCATCGCAGCCTTGATTGGGCCATGCGCCTTGACCGTCGCCGTCAACATAGGAAGGCGAACCTCCTCGGTGATCCTGCCGAGCGCCGCCAGCGCATGTTTCGGTCCGGCGGGATTGGGCTCGATGAACAAGGCCTGGTGCAGCGGGCTAAGCCGATCATTGATCTTCAAGGCTGTCGCGAAGTCGTTGCTGAGGCACGCCTCCTGCATCTCCGCGCATTGCCTTGGCGCGATGTTCGAGGTCACCGAGATGCAGCCATGTCCTCCGAGCGACATCACCGCCACCGCGGTCATGTCTTCGCCGGACAGCTGGATGAAATCGGGGCCGAGCGCCTGTCTTTGCTGCGCGGTGCGCGCAAGATTGCCCGTCGCGTCCTTGACGCCCGCGATGTTCTTTAATTCGAACAGCCGCTGCATGGTCTCGACCGACAGGTCAACCACGGAACGCGGCGGAATGTTGTAGAGGATGATCGGAATGCCGACCGCGTCGTTAATCGCCTTAAAGTGCTGGTATAAGCCCTCTTGCGAAGGCTTGTTGTAGTAAGGCGCCACAACGAGAAGGCCATCGGCGCCGGCTCCCTCGGCAAAACGGGCGAGCTCGACCGCCTCATGCGTATTGTTCGATCCTGTCCCGGCGAGAACGGGCACGCGCCCCCTCGCCTGCTTGATGCAGGCGGCGATGACCTCGCGGTGCTCCGAAGGCGATAAAGTCGGGCTTTCCCCGGTCGTTCCGGTGGGGGAGAGCCCATGCGTGCCGCTCTCGATCTGCCACTCGATCAGTCCCCGAAACGCCGCTTCGTCGAACTTGCCGGCCTTGAATGGGGTAACAAGCGCAGTAATGGACCCCTTAAAAGCCGCCTTCTTCGTCATCGAACGTCACCTTTCCGTAATCCGCCCGATCAACGCCGCAATTTTCAGGCTGAGTCTCAAGCGCGAGTCGAACCGCGCGAACAGAGACACATAAACGCCAAACTAAATTTCCGAAAGGGGCCTGCGGCATGAATCCCTACCTCCTCCTGCGCTAATTTGTCTCTTTGTTAATGAGAATTGGTTCACCTGGACTTCCCTTGCGCCAACTTGCGGGACTGGACGAAGCATGATCACGAGGCCATCCAATTTCAAGCTCGCCGCAGCCGCCGGCGCGTTGACAATCGGACTTTGCAGCGCGTGGATCAAACAGAACGGCGCGGATTTCGATATCTCCGAATGGCAACAAGCCGCCCAGAATCTCGTCGTCTCCGAACAGCGTTTCACGCCACCTGCAGCGCCTTTTCTCGGCGACGGCGACAGCCAAGATGACGATGAAGCAGCTTTAGCTTTGCGCAACGGCGACGCCCCTCATCCTGAGCAGACGCCGAGCGTGAACCTTGCCGATGCCTCAAAGCAGCTGGGTCTCGACATGACCGGGCTCAGCGAGGCGATCGGCTTTTACAAAACCGGCGCCCTCGCCCAGGGCGACGTCGCCGCCAAATCCGCCAAGGACAAAACCGTTCAAATCGCGCTTGAATGGGTCGCCTTGAGGACCTTTCCGCGAGAGGCCGGATTTGAACGGATTCAAGCTTTCCTGGCGGCGCATCCGTCCTGGCCGGCGCAGGATTGGCTGCGCAGGCGCAGTGAAGAAGCGCTGTTTGGCGATCATAAAAGCGCGAATCTCATCAAAACCTATTTCACCGCCTCTGAGCCGCAGACGCCGGCGGGCAGACTCGCGCTGGCCCATGTGCTGAGGGATGACGGCAAAACCGCGGAAGCCGCCGCGCTCGTTCGCGAAGTCTGGCGCGACGCCGATCTCAATGGAGCGCTCGAAGCGCGGATCCGGTCCGATTTCGGCGCCCTTCTGCAAAAAGCCGACTATAAATACCGGGCCGACCGTCTGCTCTATAAAGAGGACATGGCAGGGGCCATGCGCAGCGCGACCCTGGCCGGGCCGGACGTCGCGGCGCTCGCCAAGGCGCGAGCCGCCGTCAGCGCCGAAGCGCCCAGCGACAAGCTGCTCGCATCGGTGCCGACGCCTCTGCGCGCCGACCCCGGCTTTCAGTTCGCGATGATCCAGAAGCTGCGCCGCGCCGACAAAATCCGCGAGGCGGCCAACGCGATGCTGGCCGCCCCGCGCGATCCGGTTGTGCTCGTCAACGGCGATGAGTGGTGGGTCGAGCGGCGGCTTCTCGCCCGCAAACTGCTCGACCAGAACGACGCAAAAGCCGCCTACAAGCTCTGCGCGGAGCATTCGGCGATGACGCGCGAAATGCAGATCGAGGCCGAGTTTCACGCCGGCTGGATCGCGCTTCGCTTCCTGAATGATCCAATTCGCGCTGCCGGCCACTTCGAGGCCGTCGCCAAGCTCGCCCTGACGCCGATGTCGGCGGCGCGCGCAGCCTATTGGCGCGGCCGGGCCGCCGAGGCCTCCGCGACGGAAGGCGCGGCCGTCGCCGCCAAGACATTTTACGAGCAAGCCGCAGCCCATCCGGCGACCTACTACGGCCAGCTCGCGCTTGCCAAACTTGGGGTGAATGCGCCGCAGATCCGAACCCCCGCCGCTGAAGCGACAGGCGACGCGCGCGACGATTCGATCAAGGTTGTCGAACTGCTATACGCCATCGGCGAGAAAGGCCTCGCCAGCCCCCTCGTCGTGGAGGCGGTCCGCCATCTCGAAGATCCGGCGCAAGTCTCGGCGCTGGCGAGCATCGTCGCCAAGCAGCAGGACGCGCATCTTTCGCTCACCATCGGCAAGCTTGCCGGCCAGCGCGGCATTGCCCTCGACGCGCTTGCCTTCCCGACCTATGGCGTGCCGGCATTCGAGCCTTTGCAGAACTCGGCGGACACTTCGGTAGTCTACTCGATCGCGAGACAAGAGAGCGCGTTCGATCCCAACGCGGTCTCGAGCGCTGGGGCCAAAGGGCTGATGCAGATGATCGCCTCGACGGCGAGGCGCACCGCAGAACGCGCCGGCGTCGTCTTCGACGAGAACCGGCTTTTGTTCGATCCCGCCTTCAATGCGCGGCTGGCGGCGGCCCATCTTGGCGCGCTTCTCGCCGAGCAACGCGGCTCTTATGTGCTCGCCTTCGCCGCCTATAACGCTGGCGGCAAACGCGTGAAGCAGTGGCTCGACGCCTATGGCGATCCGCGCAGACCAGGCGTCGATCCGATCGATTGGGTCGAGCGGATTCCCATCACGGAGACGCGCAATTACGTGCAGCGCGTCCTCGAAAACCTCGGGATTTACCGAGTCCGCTTCGGCGCCCCGCCTGACTCCAACGCAGCAATTCAAAAGGCGGAAGCCAAGCTCTGAGCGTGAATCTTTGAGTATTTGAGCTTAGTCCGAGGACCCGTCCGAAGCAGGTGCGCGCGCCATTAGAGCTTCGATGTGCCGCACCAGAACCGGCGCGGCGTAGGGCTTGGACACGAATACGTCTTCGCGCGGCATAGCGCCCGGCTCGATGAAGCAGCGTCCCGACGTCAAGACCACCCCAATCTCCGGCCAGCGCTCATGAATGCGCCAGGCAAGGTCCAATCCGTCGAGCGATCCAGGCATGTCCACGTCGGTGAAGACCGCGCGCACATCTTCGCGCGAGGCAAGAACCCGGAGCGCCTCATCGGCGTTGCAAGCCTCAATCACCTCGAAACCGGCGCTCTCGAGAACATCCGTTCCGAACATCCGCACGAAGGGCTCATCCTCGACGACTAGAACGACTGAAGAGTGGTTTTGGGGCTGTTCCATGGGTCCTAAACAGCCCTATTTGAGATACGTTCCTGCGCGATCTATTTCTGGTAAAAAATTGGTTTCATTTTAAATTTAGCATTGTCGCGGCATTAATGATGGGGTGAGCCCGCTCGCCGACTCCCGGCGCCAAGGTTTGGTCTTTGACAGGATTTGGATTTCACAATGGCGCTTTCGGAGCTTCCCTTTCAAAGCCGCTTTTTTTCGGCGTCAGACGGCCTGAAACTCCACGTCCGCGACTACGGCTCGACATTGGATCCCGGCCTTCCCGTTGTCTGCCTGCCAGGATTGACGCGCAGCGCCGCCGACTTCGGGCCTCTCGCCAGCGCCCTCGCCGCAGGTCTTGCCGGCGCAAAGCGGCGGGTTCTGGCGCTCGATTATCGCGGCCGGGGCCGCTCCGATTATGATCGGGATTGGAAAAACTATAGCCTCCTGGTCGAAAACGACGACATACTCACAGTTCTGACGGCCGCCGGCATCGAGCGCGCGGTCTTTGTCGGAACCTCGCGCGGGGGCCTGCACGCCATGCTTTTGTCGGCGACGCGGCCCACAGCGATAGCCGCCGTCGTCCTGAACGACATCGGCCCGGTCGTGGAGCCGCGCGGCATGGCCCGCATTCGCAGCTATGTCGGAAAGCTGCCGCCGCCGCGGTCGCTGGCCGATGCCGTCGAGTTGCTCAAACGGTCGATGAGCGAGCAATTCAATAGCCTCAGCGAAGCCGATTGGTCGGCCTATGCGAAGATCAGTTATGCCGACGAAAAAGGACGCTTCGGGCCCCGCTATGACCCAAAGCTGAAGAAGCAACTGGAGAATCTCGACCTTGAGCAGGCCTTGCCGAGTTTCTGGCCGCAATTCGAGGGTTTGCGCAATGTTGCTCTGCTCGCCATAAGGGCGGCGAATTCCGATCTTCTCTCGCCGCAGACGCTCGCCGAAATGGCGATGCGGCACCCTCTATGCGAAACCTATGTCGTCGCCGGCCAAGGTCACCCCGCGCTTCTCCTTGACCCCGAATCGATCGGCAGGGTCTCCGCCTTCATCGCCAAGGCGGATGCGCGCGCCACTCAACCCGCGGCGGCTGACGCAGCCGCCCTTTGAGGATCGAGCCGGGGTCCGCTTCGCGCTCAAGCGCGAAGAATTTGCCCGTGATTCTGGCAAATTCCCGAATGCGGCGGCTGGACAACAGGAATGCAGCTCCTCTATAAGACGCATCTCGCGAGCGGCTTGTCCCTGGCGATGCCCAGGTAGCTCAGTTGGTAGAGCATGCGACTGAAAATCGCAGTGTCGGTGGTTCGATTCCGCCCCTGGGCACCATTGAAATCAAGGGCTTAGCTGTTTCACCAAATATATGTTAGACAAAAAGTTAGACAAATTTGTCTAGCATATGTTCACGGCAGAGTCGGCATTCAGACCGATCATTTGGAACCAAAGAAGAACGATTTCAGGAAAAAATGACCGCCGTGGAAACGAGGAAAACACGGCGGTCTTGCCAGTGAACCTGACAGGGCTCATGCCCAAATCGATAACAGCACTGTCCGAATCGCTCGCCAAGCGCCATTTCACCAATAGCGCGCTGCTATCATCTTTTTGTCCAACGGCTGGGCCATGTTACGTTTGCAACCATGGCCAAACGTCCTGCCCAGTGCCGCCCGCAAGGCCGACGTCGTCGCGGAGCGGATAACTAGTCGCGCGATCGTCCCCAAGCCGGCCGACCCAAAGCAGCGTGGCCTTTTCGACCGGCCGCTCCCCGCGTGACTCCTCGCAGGTCCGCGCATATCGGCGCTGCATCAGCCTTCTAAAAACCGCAGCAACTCAGTAGCGAATTTTTCGGGCTCTTCCAGCCATGGCATATGGCCGCTTTCTTCGAATATCACCAGTCGAGAGTTGGGGATGCTCGTATGCAGCCGCTCCGAGACCGGCATTGGACAAATCCAGTCATGCCTGCCAATCATGATCAGCACGGGAGCGCGCACCTGATGAAGCAAGGCCATTTGGTCACTTCCGGCAGCTCTGTCTGCTGCGTTCTGGGCCTCAAAAGCGTAAAAGGCGATCTGCCCGGACAGTAATTGCTCCTGGGCGAATGCCAAGTTTTTCTCCGGACTGTGAAGATATAACGGCAAAAGGGCCGCGACAAAAGCTGACAGATCGGCGTCGCTTGCGAGGGGTTTCGCCTTCCCGGAGAAATGGCCGATCGCTGCTTGCACCGCCGCTTTATACCGCGGATCTTCAGCTTTCGCCTCCAAAAATGTTTGTGTAACACCGCCTGCGCTGAAGCCAAGCATCTGGCTGTCGATAAGCACCAGCTTGGCGACACGATCCGGGTAGCGTTCCGCATAGGAGAGTGCAATGGCTCCGGAGTTTGAATGACCCAAAAGTCGAACGTTAGTAAGAGTCAGATGCTCCCGCAGCGCTTCTAAGTCATCCGCCATGTCGTCGCTGCTCATCTTCGCGCTGTCGGCTGGGCGGCTGGAGAGGCCGCTTCCGCGGGTGTCGACGAAGATGAGGCGGAACCGCTCCTGCAGAAATTTGAATCCCTTTTCCAAATAGGCGGCGCCTACTCCCCACCCCGGAGAAATGAGAAATAACAGCGGTCCGTTGCCACATACGCGGTAGTGGAGCTCGACGCCGTTCAGGTTAACGACGTGATCACCCGAATCTAGAGGATCCGTCGATGTGGCGAGGCTAGTGCCCTGTAGCGCTGTACTCATAACTACATTGTTCCTTTCAGAGGGTGGGGGTAGCGGCAAGAGACAAAATTACGTTAGATGGTAGGCCCTGTCTTTCGCGATTAAATGTGTTGCCGCTGTAAGAATTCATCCGGGGTTTATTACTTGATGACATGTCTTTCGGAGGGGTGCCTGGATCAAATCTCATCTCGAGACTGTAGAAACTCCCGAGCATCTGCGCAACCGCATGACATGACGAGATTCTTCGTCAATGTCGCAGGCTCTATTGCTGTCCCAGCAGGCGTTTTTGGGACTGGAACGAATTTTACAAGGTTTTCGAGCAGGAGCGGCAGAAGCGCCTGGCGGAGGAATATCCCATGCAAAAGCAATGGTTCTGCTTCTCGGCGCCGGGGATCGAGGATCAATATGGCCACGGCGATACGCGCGAGGCACAGGAATATGCCCGCGAGCTGGCACCGGAGTTCTCATGGCAGCCGCTTGGCCATACCGTTCACGTCGAGCCAACTGGCCTCGGCCTCGAGATAAGTGAGGCTTTGGCGGTTCTCCGCGGCGGTCACGACGTCTGATGTGCAACCTTTACTCGATGACCCGCAATCAGGATGGGGTCGGAAGTGGGCTAACGCGATTCTAAAGTCTTCAGGTCTTCGCTTCGCACGAACACGTCGCCATTGGGGCACCGGAGCCCGAGATCAAATTTAAGGCTTGCAATCCGTTCGATTTGCACTCGGTAGATCTCAAAGAGAGCGAGAGGATCTTTACTGCGAGAAGCCGACCCAACTAGCCTGTCTAAGTCATCTCTAGCGATTGCGCAGACCACAGGATTTGCGCCGTTCAGCATAGAAAACTCAACTTTGGTTAGGGCCAACCGAGCTTTGCAGCTCGAACTCGCCAACGGCATCGTAGCTTCCTCGCGTTTGCGCCGGTCCTACAAGCGGCCCGGCTCCCCGCAGGCTGGTGCCCCGCGATTTTCGACTAGACTGGAGGCCGACGCACTCCCGCCTAGCAAGCAACGCATATGGAACAGCGATGTTACGACGTGATTTCAACTTCGAAAAAAAATCGCCGCAGCCATCGATTGTCGGAAAATGGGGACGATTGATCACCGTTGCACGGTAAATTGTTGCGTTCTTGCATGCAGCCATCGTGCTCTTACTGGCGAGGCGGCGGACGAGTTTTCGCGAGCACGGACATCATGCTGTAACAAACTGCGTAAATTTTTCTCGCTCCTAACCAACCGTGCTTTTGGCAGGAAGGAGCGAGGCAGATAATGATGCTTCTGAAGAGCCACAAACTGGACGCCATAGGCCGATAATCATCCCATCTGAGCCACCAGGAGTAAAATTCTTTGTTTGAGGCAAAGCAAAATTTTCCTGCCACAAAAAAGAAAAGAGGTAGGCCGACGGGACGCGTGCGCCCCGAAACGAAAACACTTCGCATTGCTATCGATACTCTCAAATCTATTGATAATTGGATTGCCGCCCAGCCTCATCCGAGGCCCACAAGGCCGGAAGCGGCGCGCTCGCTGATCGAAGCCGCGCTTCACTTTTTGGATAAGGAGTCCGGTGAGAAGAGGTAGATCCTCAGGGCGCATCCGCGGCGAGGACCTGTCTTTCCCTTCGCTCGATCTTCGCGATCCACCGGTGTCCGGTCGCCGCCGGTGCCGTAATCGCCTCGGAACCGGGCCCTCTAATTCGCCATAAAGCAGGCTCTGCCGTTGGCATCGCTACCGATGCCGAAAATTTGACCAGTGAATACCGACATATCTCTACTCTCTCCCGGCGCGAGCGCAAATCCTGTTAGAACCGTAACGCTTGAGTTTCCGATAAAGATCGTCGTCGCATTGGGAGCCACCGTGCAGTTTTTGACGATTCGCTGGACATTGTTGGCGTTAATCGGAGCCAGAGAAACGACGGCTGTGGCAACATTGGTCTGCGTCGTCGTCAGGGTCGCCCCGGTGGCCGGCGTTGTCGACAGCGCGGCGTTGAGCGAGTGATCGCCGAAAGCGAAAGCCGGACCCTCGACGGTGACCGATCCATCCGCATTTGGCTTTATGCAATTCGTCGGATTGCCAGGGTCGCATATCCCGACGTTGGAACCGACGATGCCGGTGGGTACGGGGTTCGGGGCTCCATCTTGTACAACCTGTGCGAACGCCGAGGCCGGAGCCAGCATCGCAGCCAGCAAGAGTAGAATTTTGATCATGCCAGAGTCCTTGTGGGCTACGGAGTGGACGGCGGCGGCGAGCCGTGCCAAATCATGTAAAGATAGGTCGCTATCGCGGTGAACAGGCCGCCGACTACACCGCTCGTGGTGATGATCGTGGCGACGTGCTTGGCCGCACCTTCCCGCTCGGCGGCGGCCTTCTCGAGAACCTTGAGGCGCTTGGAGTGATCGTCAGACTTTGCCGCCGTCGTATCGCCTTTGGCTTCGATCCGCTTCATATCCGCCTGCAAGACCGCGATCTCGAGCCCGAGGATTTTTGCGATTGCCGAAGGGAGGTCTTTGATGTCCTCGCGGACCTCTGACTTGAACTCGATGAAGCTCTCCTTGAGGTTCTTCTGATTGGTGACGACAGCGGCGAGCGTGCCCTTTATTTCACCTTCGTAAAGGTGGCGATCTGCGTCCTCTCGATCTGTCATCAAGCGAGCCCTTAGACAATGGAGATGGCCTTGAGGATCGCTTCGACGATCGGGAGGCCAGCGGCGAGTTCGGCCTGAAGGCTCTTCTCTTTCCACGCGGCCTCGAGCGCCACGAAGTCGGGGCTGATCGGCGTAAGAGCCGCAAGGACTTTGGATACATCCGATATGCCGGTCGATACGTCGGCCGGAACCGCAGCGACGACTTTCTCAACCTTCTCGACGGTGGCCGTTGCCGGGGAAAACCATGAAACGATTTCGCTGAACAAGCTCATTTTGCCGCCCCGCTGGCCGCGCCAATCGCGGTGAAAAATGAATGGCCGTAGCCGGCAATGAGAACGTTCTTGTCCTCGCCGTTGATGATGCGCCTGGCGTTGATCCAGTCAGCATGCATTGAGCTGAAGTAGGTCGAGAGCCTGGCGCCCGTGTACATGCCGTTGATCATGCCGTCGTAAAGTCCGCGGAGCGCCAGCGGCCATTGCAGCAAATCGCCGGGGTTCTTGGCTCCGAACTTCGCGTAGTTCGATTTCCATGTGACGCCGACAAGTCCTTCCCCGATATACGGATAGTAGGGCTTGGAGCGGAGATAGGCCTGGCTGCCTGCCTCTTGAACCGGCTGCATCGCGGTGCCGGTCTCGTGGAAAACGGTGGCCAGCATGTAGGCGAGCCACCGTTGATCCGTCAGATCGCGCCGGGACCATTCCCCGAGAATGCGAGTCATGCCGTCGACTTGCAGGTGATTAAGCCTGCCGTCGAACGGCGCCGCCCGCACATGGTCGAAGAATGAGCCCTGGTCGATCATTGTCGCGCCTTCTTAGGAAGCTGAAGTCACCGAAGGGGCGGGCGTGGTGGACGCGGGGACAGCGAGCGCGGCGTCGATCTCGGCCTGGGCGGAGGCGACTACAGCGAGCGCTCCGGTCAGGTCGACAGGCGCGGGCTCGGAGCCCAGCTTGGCGACAAGCGCGTCAACGCTAGTTTTTAGGGTGGCGAGGTTGGTGTTGAGCGTATCAATGGCGGCCATTTTTGCCTCGATGCTGGTAAGTCGTTGATTGATAGAGACTTGCTGTTGAAAAACGCCCTGAATGAACTTTGAAAGCACGGTCAAGGCGTTCTCCTTTTGTTCTTTGCTAAAATACGCACGACTGGAAATCCTGCTAGATCAAGAAATCCTGCACGGCGCGAAATCGTTCACGGTTTGTTCATAAATGCAGCAATCCGTCGCGCAGCTACTTCGTTCATTGAGACGGCCTTCGCATTGAGCGACTCGATCTGCGCATCCTTCTCCTCGCCACTCATCGTCGTGCTTCTTTGAATATCGAGCACTTGAGCATTGATGCGATCTTGCGCGATCGATAGCTGGCGGCGAACGGCATCGACGCTATCTGGCTCCGACTCGGGTTTCGGTGCCGGAGTCATGTTGACCGCGACCTTCGGCTGCTCTGCGGGCTTGCCCTTCTCTGCAAGCGCCTTGTTCAGTGCCGAAAGCTTTTCGACCGTGCTGCGATAGTCAGCTTCTCTCGGCCAGGTGCTATCTTTCATAGCGCCTTCAGACTGAGCAAGGTCGGCCTTGTCGCGCGCTATGCCTTCCTGGAGGACGGCTGGGCGTCGCTTGATCTCGCTAATCATGGTGTCGAGACGGCGCGTAAACCCGTCAAGGTTCGCGTCTTTGTCAATAAACACGCTCTCGCGCGACTGAACCTCGCCGCCTTCCCAGCGAATGAACGGCTGAATGCGCACGCCGTAGTTTGACTCGTTAAAGACGCGCTGAGCACGCGCTGAAATCTCGAGCCCCGCATAATTTCCGATCCTCGCGTCCTGCGAGTTCATGAAAGACCGTTCCATTTCGACGAAGTATTTCTTAACCGCCGCGCCGGCAGCCTCGCGGCTGGTTTGCTCGCCTCCCTTCACGCCAGAAAGGTTGATCTTGAAGTTATCGCCCGAGACATCCTGAACCTTCGCGGCTTCAGTCTTCGCGGACTCGATCTGGCTGGCCGAGTGGAGGAGCCGGGATTTGAGGAATTTGATCGAGCCCGAGAGCCTTGATTGGGTCGACTCGAATGATCGGCGCTGAGCGGTGAGCTGGTTCACTTTGCGGGTTAGCTCGGCTTGCTCGAGAATGCGCATATCGCCTGTGGCGGCGGCTTTCATTTCGGCCGCTTCCGGCAATGGATTATCGATGTCCTCCGCGGAGCGCACGCCTTTGGCTCCGGAGATGATCTGCCCGATGAACTTCGCCTTGGTATCGAGCTTTTGCCACATGAAGGCATCGAACGACCGCTGCGTCACGTAGCGATAGAGCTGAAGCTCCTTGTTCATGTTTCCCTGGCGCAAGCCGCGTCCGTCCCGCTGCGATACCTCAGCGGGCTTCCAGGGCGCATCGATGTGGTGCAGCGCCGTCATCAAGCGTTGCACGTTCGTTCCAACGCCCATTTTGCCTGTCGATCCGAACAAGACGCGGGTTTCGCCTGAGCGCGCTTTCGCAAAGAGGCGGCCTTTGGCCTGGTCGTCCTTCGCGTCATGAATGAAGGCGATTTCATTGCGCGGGATGCCGCGCTCGACGAGGCGCTTGGCCATGTCTTCATAGAGGTTAATGCGCGCTGTCTCTAATGGCTCGCCAGCGTCTTCTTCGTCTGTCGCGCCCTCATCAACCTGATCGGCCTTTGGCTTTTTCGTGGCGGCGCGAGTCTGCGGCACGCCCATGTCGAGGAATACGAGCTGCAACTTATTGACCTTGTCGGAGCCTTCGCCCTCCTTGTAAATCTTCGTGATCTTGTCGATCGCCCGTGCGACTTTGCCATTCGGGTTAAAGGGCAGATCGGGATTGTAAAGGCGAGCGTCTGTCGCGACCTTGCGGCCATCCGACACGACCTTCAGCATGTTGTCCGAGCCCTTACCCGGGCGAACACCTTTCAGGTTCGCGGCGCGGGACACAAAGCCGTCGATCAGCCGTTCCTCTTCCTCGGTCGGTTCCGCCTGGACGATGCGGATGCCCGGCTGGCCGCTCTCATTCTTTGCAAGCTCCGGGCGCGGCAGGTTGAGCATGTCTGCCGTCTGCGTATCTGCGATCTCCGAGTAAATGGAAACTAACTCGGGAATATTGACGAATTTCGAGAAAGACGTGACGGGCTGATAGGTGCGTCCGTCCGGCGAAAGCTCCATCGAGTCGACGGTCTGTCCGAAGGTTGACGCCCAATTATCGAACTTATCGATGCCGAGCTGGCGCAAGCGATTCTCTTGCAGATAACGCTGCATCGTAAACATTTCAGCCAGCGTGTTCGAGATCGGCGTTCCGCTTGCGAATGTCGCCGAACGGCCGGGCTTGTTCTGCTCGAGCCACTGGATTTTTTGATAAAGATCCTCGGCGCGCTGGCTGGCGGCCTGAGACAATCCCTTGACGCGGGTCATCTTCGTGGCGAACGCCAGGTTCTTGAATAGGTGCGCTTCATCGAGGAAAATGTGATCGACGCCGAGTTCTTCGAACGTCACGCCGCCATCCTTGCGCTCGATGTTCAGGAGAGCCTTTTTGCGAGCCTCTAGCTTGTTCTTGGCCGTCTCGACCTGTTTGACCGTCTTCTTGTCATTTTTGTCCGCGTGCATCTGGCCGATGATTTCCTCGAGCTGCTCCATCTGCTTGTCTATGTAGGAGGCCTGCCATTCTTCCGAGGTCTTGATGCGACCGAAGGCGTCATGCGTGATGACAATCGCATCCCAATTTCCCGTCGCCACCTTGCCCGCGAAAGCCCGGCGAGCGTCGCGCGTCATCTCGTCCTTTTCAGCCACGAGGATATCAGCGGTCGGATAGGCTTGTAGAAACTCGCGCGAGTATTGCTCGAGCATGTGGTTCGGGATGATATGCATCGGCTTGCGGACAAGACCGAGCCGGCGCATTTCCATTGAGGCGGCGACCATCGTGTAGGTCTTTCCGGCGCCGACAACGTGATCGAGAAGCGTGTTCCCGTTCTGCACGATACGCCAGACGGCGTTCTTTTGATGCGCTCTGAGGTCGAACGGTACAATGGTTCCGTCCGACTGCGCGGCCATCCGCGTCATGCCTGGGAAGGTTTGGTGCTGACCGTCAAATTTACGATTGACCGTCGAGTTGTACTGCCGATTGTAGATGGCCTCGAGGCGATCGCGGTTAGCGTCGTTCTTCCAAACCCAGCCTTCTGCGCCGGTCTCATCATTGCCGGCGAAGGCATCTTTCAGGTCGGCAACCTTGATGTTCGCTTCTTTAGTCGCTGCGTCGTTGACTGACGACGTGCCGTCCGAATGCTTATCGGTGACTGTGATCCGACGCATATTCATGGCGGCATCGACGATCTGCGGAAGGTCAACGCGGTTCGTCGCATACTTCGCGTAGGCTTCTGTGGACGCTCCTGCAACGCCGATGTTCCACTCCGCCGTGACGGGGTTTCGGCGAACGGTTGAGCCGTCTGCCCCTAAATGCTCCTCGAGAAACTGCTTATAAACGTCATCTGGTATCCAAGGCGCGCCGATCTGCGCCTTGATGTCGACCGACGTCAGAGGCTCGGGCTGGACTTTCTTGAGCGCCTCGACGTTTCGGGCGAACCGCGGATCGTCCTTCGCCGCCGCCTCGGCGTTTTCGAGCTTTTGAACGACGTCGCCAGAAAGGTAATCGTCGGACGTCGCCAGCTTTCCTCCCGCTGGATCGCGATAGGCCACATCGCCAAGGGCCGCCTCGACCTGTTCAACGGGGATCTTCAGAGCGTCAGCGATGTAGTACTCATCGACGCCGCCGCGGGCGTCCAGAGAGGCCATCATCGCATCGGAAGGCCCTGAGATCATGCGCTCGACAGGAGCGGACACGATGTCGCGCTCGAACAGCGCCGTTTTGCGGGCCTTGTCGGTTTCCGCGTCATAGTTCTCGAGCGACAATACCTTGTAGGCATCAGGATCGGGTCGGAACGCTTTGAAGTTCGGCATCGACGTGACGATGACTGGTTCGCCGGCCTTATTCAGCCGCTTTGTGACCGTGACGACTTCTCGGCTGATCGGTCCATGCTTTTTCACAAAAGCTTCGTATTCCGCAGAAAGCTTCTCGCGAAGATGCGCATTGGCTTCCGTTTTACCGCTCGCCTGCGATGACACGAGGTCGTTGAAAATGTCACGCATCCTCGAGAGGCTTGCTACCTTTGCGACATCTTCGCCCTTGAGGCTCGTCTCCTGGCCCACGCCATTGAGAACACGGAATATTTTTCCATCCTTCTCAAAAAAGCCGCCCTCTTTGACTTTTCCGGTTGTCTCGGCCGCCTCTGTCGTTTGCTTCGGGGTCCGGGCCTCGATCGAGCGCGGAACCATGCGCAAGTCCCGCGGAATGGTCGAGGCCGCAGAGGCGATCTGATTGGCGATATTCGAGATATCCTCGCTGGCGACGCCATATTCATTCGCCCGGTACATCGACCCGGACAAGACGTGCTCGCCCAACACAATGTTGGGGTGTTCGTCGAAATATTTGTTGATGCGCGCAGTTCCATCGCCGATCCGGATATCGGTCACATCATTCCAGCTTGGTGCGTTTTCTGCGGGAGACTGACCATTCGCGCGCTTGCGCAGAAAGATGATGTCCGTGGTGACTTCCGTCCCAGCATTCCCGGCGAATGCGCCTTTCTTGCCGCCCGGCAGGCGTATGGCGCCCATGAAGTCAGCACGCTGATTTATCATCTTGCGCGCCCGGCTCATCTCCTTGTCCATCGTGTAGCGTGACGTGATGAATGCTACCATTCCGCCAGCGCGTACCTTGTCGAGCGAGCGCACGAAGAAATAGTCGTGGATCGGAAGGTTCGGCAGGCCGTATTTTGCGTCGCGAATGCCATAGGCCCCGAATGGGACATTCGAGATCGCGAGATCAAAATAATCGTCCGGCCGCTTCAAATCCTGAAAGCCGGTGACGTTTACGTCGGCTCCACCATACAGCATCTTGGCTATTGCGCCGGACGTCGGATCAAGCTCACTCGCAGTCCAGGCCGTCACATTGCGGGCCGACTCCGGGGTAAGGCCGATGAAGTGGCCCACGCCGGCTGCGGGCTCGAGCGCACGACCTCCCATGAACCCAAGGCTCTCTACGGCCTTCCAAATGCCCTGAATGACCGGGACGCTCGTGTAATGCGCATTCGTCGTCGAGGCTCGAGCAGCCGCATATTCTTCAGGCGTCAAAAGCTCTTTCAACTCAGCGCGTTCGGCCTTGTATTCCCTGTCCTGATCGAACGCCTTCTGAGAGAGCGATCCCCATCCGGTATAGCGCACGAGGGCCTGCTTCTCGGCGAGCGTCGGCTCACGCGCCTCGGCGAGCACCTGGTGTACCGTGCGGATAGCCTCGATGTTGGCGCGGAATTTGGCGCGCGGGCCACCGACGCCAATCTGGTCGGCTTCCGGGTCAATGAGATAGTTGCGCTTCGCTCGATCGGCGAGGCTTTGGGCAGCCTCTAATCGTCCGCGTTCGGCCGCGGTGCGTACACTATCTCCGCCAGAACTATCTCCTCCGCTACCAGCGGGGCGCTTTGGACTGCGTTTAGCCTTTCCTGCGGGTCGGTCGGCAGGTTCGGGTTGTTGACTATCTGCGCTATCAGGGTGTCGTAGAGGTCCATTGCTTGCTCGCCCACCGTCCGCAAGTAATCCGCCTGTTGGCCCGACTTCTGGAGGGCGTCCAGCATCGATGGGTTGCTGCCCTTCAGGTATTGCTGGTGCATCCGTGCGTAGACTGTCGCCGATGGCATTGGTCAAATCCTTTTCCGGCTCAGACTTGGACGCCTTCGCGGGTTTGTCAAATAGCTGGGGCGCGGTATTCGCCTCATCGAACATGCCGCCCGCGTCTTTCTGCGGGACTTTTGGCGCAAGCGGCTTCTCGGCCTCGCGCTGTGCGAGATCGGCGTCACTGATACGCTCAGCGCCCGGAATGACGGTCTGAGGCTTGCCTTCGGCTCCGGCCTCGGTCGCCGGCGACGTATTTGCGGCAACCGGCTCATATTCGGCGTCATGCATGGTCGGGCGAACGTGCTTCCACCCGGCAGGCGTGCGTTGGAGTCCAACCGACTCGCTATGCCAAAATCCACGGTAAAAGTAAGAGCGGACGCCGTTTCCGTCCTCTCTAATCAGGTTGCCGTCGGCATTGTGGCCAATTTCGCGAAATTCGTCCTTCGGATCTACTTGTGGGGCTTTGCCGCTTTGGCCTTCTGCCCTTGGCGGATTTTTGCCACCGTCAGCAGGTTTGACGCCGCCACCTTGTATTGCTCCCTCAGTTGCGGGTTTTTCGCTTGGCTGGACAGTTGGCGCAGCGCCTTTACCGCTCTCAGGAGCTGTTGGGGTTGCAGGCTCATCAAACTTTCTCCACGGGATACTCGCGCCCTCGGCGTCGATTGCTTCGCGCGCTTCCGGCAAATCATCTATCGATCGGACCGCGGCGGCCTCGAGGGCGTCATCCCATGACTTTCCCTCATTCTGCATGATGTGCGCGGCAGCGTCGACGAGATCGTGATCGGGCTCCTCTTGCGCGACCGCATATTCTCGAAACCCGTCGTGTATCGCACGGCGGTTATCGTCAACTTCGCGCTCAGCCTGGGCAGCGTTCGCCGCATGCGAGTCACGCTCCAAAACGCGGTCGAGGTCGTGAACTGAATAAGTTGGATGGCGATCCATCGCGTCCTTAAGGTCGCTGATTGTCGTCTCTGCCATCGCGTGATCGATATGAGCGCCGAGATATCCAGCCTCAGCGGCTGCCTCGCGGGCTCGATCCAGCGGCATGCCGTTCTTTCGGATCAGTCCGGGGAAACGATTCATCCCCATTGACTTCAAATCGCCGCCCTGATCGCGCACGCCGCCTGCCTCTTGCAAAAACTTGATGAGGCTACGCGGCGCTGCTTCTTTAGCCGAGTTGATAAAGCTCCTTCTCGCCGGCTGTTGCTCCCGCGATGTCCCGCTGAACCTGTTCACGCGTGTATCCCGGCTTCGTGGCATTCGCGCCATTCTCAAGCGACTCCATCTCTTTGGCTGGACCGCTCCATGCATCGCGAGCCAATGAATAATTCGGGCTCTGCGCATCAAGCTCAGCGATAAGATCCCTTCGCAACTTTGGGAGGTCTGCCGATCCGGTATTTTCCTGCCCTGCGTTTACCCGCTTTATCTTGTAATCTAGTTCGCGCTTCATATAGTCCCACGGCTGAAGCGTATTCAGATCGAACGGTGTCCGGTCGATAGCCATTGCGTCTTGCGTAGCGCCGAAAACCCCCGCTCGCTGAAGGCTTGGTGTAAGGTCTTTGAGCGACGGAGAGTCCGGGTCCGGGTGAGCCGTAACGAGCGGATCGATCGGATCGGCATAGGCCGCTTTATAAAGTGGAGTGGCTCTTGCGATTTGGTCAGCCTTCACGCGATCAATCGTCTCGAGCGAACCATCATGGCCGAATAGCTCGCCAAGATGACCGTCGATCCGGTTGCGCTGATCGGTTTGGCGCTGCTCAAATAGGTCACGCGCAGCCTGTCCGGCCTTGTCCGGCCGATCGGCGATATTTCTCGCTGTATTTCCCAACGCATCGTTCGCGGCATCGGCAAGCGTATAGGATGGCGTCACGCCAGCGGTAGCCGCAGCATCATGGTGAGCGTGCATGTCGTCGACGAGATCGGAAAGGCTGATTTTCGCGTCGGCGAGCTTCTCGGCGATCGTTTTATCGGCGAATGCCGCAGGCTTCAGTGACGCGCCGAGGTTCCCAAGACCAGCGCCTACGACTGCCCCAGCGCCATGCGCAGCGCCACCGAGAATGGGGGCTGCAATGGTGCCTGTCAGCGCGCCCTTAGCGATGTTCGTGGCAGCGTCTGGAAGGCTTTGCTCCTCGCTGATCGCAATGGCATCCATTGGGCCGGTGTCGTCGACGTAGCCCATGAGCTGTTCGCGGGTGATTGGATACCAGGGGATATTCGCCGAGCCGACGTTGTTCTCGATCATCGTCAAGGCGTCGTCGGGCGCCATCGGATAGCGAAGCTGAACGTATTGCGAGGTCTGCGCCGGATTGGTCCAATCGCAATTCGGGTCCATCAGCACGTTTTCTGACGGGAACAGGAAGATGTCGGGCCGATCCATGATGATGCGCATCTTCGGCGCCTTCTGGAGCGTGACTTCTCCGGTGTGCGGGTCCGTAACCATTTTCGCTTCGAACTCGCCGGTCTCCTCCTCCTGAAACAGCCAGGATTGCTTCGATGCGACAATCGATGTGATCTTGGCGTTCTCGATCGCGCCCATAGCGATCTGGAACCAGCGAATGCCGTTGCGCCGCGTGCCGCGCGAAAGCCGGTAATTCAACAACTCTTGCTTGATAGCCGCGCTGGCTTCCTGAAATCGGTCGCCGGTGTTCTGCGGCTTGATCGAAACGACGTCGCCGGTTCCGAATAGCGCGTCAGCGGCTTGCGCCTCGGCCTTCCGCACGGCGGATCGCGTCTTGGGCCGGAGCATATGGGTCAGTTTAACGGAAACGTTAATGAGGAAACACGCCCATAAGACGCTAGCCAGCGCTTTATTCCAATTTCCTCTATCCGCTTTTCAACTTGGAGTGCCGATGGCTGTGGCGATTCCCTGACGATGGCGCGCGCCTCTGCCGGAAGCCGATCGAACGCGGCCATCTCGCGTGTTGTAGCCGTCACGCCGAACATCAGTTCATCTTACCCTTTGGCGTGTCGAGCCATTCCGAGAGGTGCGTGACGACTTCGGCCTGGACCAAATCGCCAAGGATCACACCGCGCCGCAAGCGAGCCTGCGCCTTGATCCTGACGTCGCCGAGATCGAGGTTCTTGAACGCCTCGAACAGATTCGGATGCCGTAGCCACTCCTTGTGATCGCCAAGGACATCCGACACGGCCCGGATGTTCGCGCACGAGAGGTTGCCAGCCTCGCCATCCGATGATGCGACGATTACTTGCAGCGTGACGCGCGTCACCTCGTCGCCGTATTTCTCGAGCGAGCGCATAATCGCGCCGATGGCTATCGTCTCGTTGGCCGCCATCCGCTTCGTCGAGATGTTGTAGCCGATGACGTCGACGTTGGCCGCCTTCACGATGGCGTCGAGTCGCTTCGCCTCCGGGTTGCCGGCCGTGTACATGGCCTTGTAGCGGGCCGCGCTCGTCACCTTCGTCACCGCGCCATTGATCGCCCCGAAGCATTCGGCTTGCAGCCGCTGGTCGGCCTGGATGATCTGGCAGGGGACGCTCTTGACGCCGCACATCCATGCGCCCGTCGTGCGGTGCTGGCCGTCGATGATGGCATAGTTGCCGCCGTCGATCGGACTGACCACGACCGGGGCGAACATGCACCAATTGAATGCCTTGACGATCTTGCGAACGTTCTCCTCGTCCTGGCGCTGGATCGGGCGCTGATACGCCTAAAACCCCAGCGCGGCCCCGAGCGGAACAGCGAAGATGCCAAGGCCACGCAATACCAGCATGGCGTCGATCGGAGCGTGGGAGGCCGCCAGGTGAACGACTTCGATGAAGTTGAGCACCCAACCCCAGCTAAGCCCACACAAGAAGGCCATCCACACGAAGAAAAACAATGCTTTCAAGATGTTGTAGATTTCGAGTTAGAGGGCGGATCAGCCGATCTGGCTTTTCAGGGAATAGAGCGAGCTGGTCAGATGATCCAACCGCGATCGAATGTGCGAGACCTGCGAGTGGAGCAATTCGGTCAACCCAACCGGCTCAGCTTTATCGTTACTGCTGCTGCCAGCGAGCGGGCTTGGGCCGTTGAGCTTACACAGAATTTCGTCGACGATGCCCTGCTGGATAGTGATATCAGTCATCACGTCGGCTAGCGATGATGGCAGGTGTGTCAACGTATGCGGTGTCATGTTCTCCTTGGCTCCAGGACGGTTTTTCAGCGCCATGAACTCGACGTGCGCCTCGTCGCGGTGCTGGATAGCCTGGGTCAGATCCGCCTCGAGCAACTTGTTCGCGGCATACCAATTGCGCAGATGGCGCGCGTGACGCCGCAGGCCGAGCCCGTCGATGATGTCGCTGATCATTGCGGGATCGCTCCGTACTCGCTGATGATGAACGCGGCGATCTCAAACGCATCAGCGCGCGAGAACATCAGCTTCTCCCGAGGGAACGCGATGCACAGCTCAGCGCCATGCTCGTCCGACTTCTCGATGACCAGCTCCACCTCGCCGATGTACCCGCCTCTGTGCCCGACTATCGCCATTTTCAGTTTCTTGCTCATTGCTTGGCCTTCTCGATCATGGCGGTCCAGATGTCCGCCGCGCTGTCGCTGATGTGATCGGTCGCGCGCTCGTCGCCGGCGTCCACCATCATCGTCGTCGGCTTGGTCATAGCCTCGAGCACGGCGAGGCCGCAGGCGGCGCCCAACAACGCCTTGTAGATCACACTGGCCTCGTCGTGATTGCTTGGGAGCGCTTGGAGCTTGTGCGTCTCCGGTGTGAAGCGCTCGCGATTAGTCGGAAGGCCTGGCTCGCTCATCCTAACTGCCTTGTGCGTTTCCGCCGCATGGTCGAAGTACCAGAACCATAGCTGCGCCTCGTCACGCCACGCCTTTGCGATGCGGTCTACCATCACGCTCATGATTGCTCTCCGTCGTGATCCATCACGCGATCCGTCACGTAGGCGAACGTGAAGCAGATGACGCACACCGCCAGGATCAGGACGGCTGGCCACGACGGATGCTCGATCAGCCGCCCTATCGCGATAATCACCAGAAGCCAAATGATCATGCGTCACGCTCCCTTGATGCTGATCACGCCGTCGTCGCTGATCGTCAGCCAGTAATCGGTTGCCGAGGCGTTGCGAACAGCGTCCTCGGTCGCGTTGAAGATGGCCATCACGCTAGTGAATGGCATCGGCCCGCGCATGCCGACGAGCGCATAGATGCCGCATGACAGATCCTCGATGTCGACGTCGCCCGGCGCGCCCCAGCCACGGAAGAACGTCATATCGCGCGGCGGCGGGGTCACCGGCCTCTCGCTGGCGCTCATGCGTCACCCGATAGAGCCGGTACCGTGTGCGTGCTCTCGTTGCGCATGGCCGAGAACACAGCCGCTGGCTTCTCGAGTTGGTGTATCCTCACCCAATCCTCGATGGCGTCATTCACCGAGTTCGTCAGCTCGGCGAGGATATTGTCAGCGACAGCATCAAACACTGTTTCGCCGTTCTCATAGGAGGAACGCTCCTCGTTGCGATCCTCGATCTTCTCGATGATGCCCGGCCCGCTCATGACGCGGTAGTTGTAGCTGCCCTGCTGCGCCTCAGTAATCGTAAAGGTCATGCCGATGTCACGCTCAGCATCAAGCTCCGCGATCAGATCCTCCCGGCAGTCATGTGGGCCCACATCGTAGTTCTCGCCGTCCGTGCTCGCCCACCATTGCCATTTCCCAATCGTGCTCATCGTCTCTGTCCTGCTGCTCTTGAGTATGCGGCGACTGCCGTATCCAAACTGTTGACCGATGGCGGTTCGATCCGTTGAAACTCGCCTTCGATCATTTGCCCTTGCTGCTGACCCTGCACGTTGAGCGCAGCGATAGCGTTCTCTTTCACGGTCTGCATGCGGGCGATCACCTTGTCGTACAGGAGCGCCGAATGCTCGATCATGCTCATGCTGATTTTGTCGACCACCAGAGCGTCGGCGTTCTCCATCGTCGCTGGATCACGGCGGCTGATCCATTCCATGTTCTTGAGCGCCCCTATCGCTCCGCCCCTACGCAATGCAGCGGCCACGTCTTCGTACGTGACGATCTCCTCGAGCGTGGTCGCTTGAGTTAGCCCAGCCGTCACGTCCCATGCGTCCTTGAACTTCCATTGACGAATGGTGCTCGGCGATATGACGCCATAGCCCTCATCCTTCAACTGGCGGGCGATGTCCGATGCATTGGCCTTCCGCTTGGACTCCTCCCAAATTGCGGGGGCGCGATCCTGAGCCGGCATTTCCGGCTGCGGGGTGTTTTTCTTTTTGCTCGAAAGTGTTTTCGCCATGTCTGCTAGTTAGCAACATCCAAGAGCGCTCGCCAATAGCATCGTGCTGATTTTGATGATGAATGTTGACACGGCTTCAATTGCCGCAGGGTGTTTATAAACACCTCCATAAATCTTTAGCATGCGTGTTGACATAGGGAATTAATTTCCCTATACACGAGTCATAGACAAACGACGGAGATGGAAATGACCAAGCTGATTAACGCCTACAAGGCTCGCCCAACCCCCACCAATCGCGTCAGGCTCCAGACATACCTGCGCAGGCATCCAATGGCCGTCTGCATGGCCTCGCACGTCGAGGTCGAGTGCCTCAAGGCTTGGGGCTTCAACTAATCGAGGGCTTCGGCCCTCCTTCTCAAATCGGAGTGATTGATATGACTAAACAGGAGATCAAATGGGCAGCCTCGCACGACTGGTTCGTTGCGGACATGGGCGACGGGCGCGTGCTCGTCCTCGACAACAGCCAACTGGTGACTGGCCAGAACGTCTGCGAGTGGTGCTCGTTCAGCAGCTTCAGCGCGCTGCGCAATTTCGCGGGGTATTGAGATGGGCGTTGATTTTGACACGATGCAGGAAGCGATCGATTTCCTTCTGGCGCAAGGATGGACAAAAACTGACTCCAAAATATTTCCTTGGATCAGCCGTGGCGGAACTCACCGGGCGTCAATTAGACAGTTCTTGCCCGACCTTTACGTCCGCATTCGCTTCACCAGTTGTCGCTAGCCTCCACAGGGCGGCCATGCGCCGCCTCAATGGACGCAGGGTCCAATCATCACGGAGTGACGCATATGCTGAAATTCAAAGTTTCCTTCACGGACGGCTCGATCATTATCGTCCTCGCCCCCGACGCGATCAGCAACAAAGAAGCCGACGTCGATGCTTCGATGAAGAAGGTCGAGGCGGCGGCGCGGAGCAAATACAAGACGGACGCGTCCGTCGCGATCGTCGAGATCGTTGCCTAAGCATCACGCATCACGGAATGAACTAAATGAAACTCTACGCATTGGTCACCTGTGATCCGGGACAATAGCTCCCTCTCATCCGCGAGGGTAGGTCCAAGCGCCGCTTGACTGACTAATTTGGGCGCCGCGGCGAACCTGCGCATTTTTTCATGAGTTCGATTGTGCAGCCACAAAGGGATTGGTCCCTGATCAGGAGACGATTATGGCTAGCGCAGCTGAAAGAACGAAGGAAGAAGTCCGCGATATGATGGAGGTGGTTGAAAGGCTCGACCTGCCGGACAGCGAGCACTGGAAAATGATCGCTGATCTCCTCGGGATTTCAGAGGAGTCTCTCTTTAGCATCATAATCGAAAACTCTAGCTACTTCGAGGGTCACATAGACACTGATTAACCTCATGATCTGTATGTGCATTTTGCCATCAATCCGCGTTGGGCTACCCTGGCGCGGATATCTCTTTTGAGCGAATCACGATGACAAATAAGCAAGCCGCGAAACTGGTTCGAGCGGTTCGGATCGACGTTTTAGGTATGAGCCAGCAGAAATTTGCAGAGTTCTTGCTGATGCCGTCCGGCGATCGGACGATCTACAACTGGGAGAACGAGGCCACGAAAGTCCCTGGCCCTGTCATCTTGCTTTGCCAGATGCTGCTGGCGAAATCTCAAGAGCTTGAGGTTCCGCCGAAAAGCCCCTGAAGGCTCGCCAATAGGTCTGGATTGGCCGGCGCGGCGCTGGCCTGTTGGCCTGGCGTCTGCGGCGCACCCTGGGCGGCACCAGGCGTCGGTTGAGCTGGCGTAGCGCCAGGCGTCGGGGCCGACGGCGTTGGCGTTGCTTGGGCTACGGCTGGGACTGGCGGGGGTAGAGGCGCGCTCTGCACTGGTGCGGGCGGCGGAACAGGCGTGGCAGGCGATAGAGCTGGGGCTGGGGGCGGAACACTCGGGGACGCTGCCGGCGCGCCCTGCGGCTTGAATAGCGAGCCGAGAAGCCCAAGCCCATTGTTTGGCGTCGGGATCGCCCCGAACAATCCTTTTTGCGGCGGCGCGCCCGGCTGGTCGCCAAACAGCACGCGCGGGATCAAGCCGCGCTGTTGCGGCGCGACGCCGGCGTCATGCCCAATCTGGTTGCTGAGCGACGCGATCTTGGCGTCGAGCAACGGCGTTGCGCCCTGAGCGGGCGCGGATGGGGTCGATGCTGTCGAGGGCATAGCGGGCGTTGACGAAGACGGCGTTGCGCCTGGCGTAGCGCTGCCAGCGCCGGCCCCTACCGCGCCGTTGGGGGCATAGAAGCTGTGAGCGCCGATGGTCGCGATTGGCGTGCCTTGCGCCCAATCCGGCAAGCCGTTGGCATTCCCATACGTTCCCCTGCCTCGCACGGTCGCCGCATTGAGAAAGTGCGTTGCTCCGCCTGTCGGATCTTTGATGGCGCCCGAGTTGACGCCATCCACGATTTGCGCGGCCTGCTGGTAAGCTGGGTCGCCGGGCTGAGCCGTGTAAAACGAGCTGGTGTGGTCGCTGACAGGCTCGAACTGGCTTTTCGCTAGGATCACTTCATGCGGCGTTGAACCGCCGTATTTGCCCGACGTGACGCGATTATTGATGACGTGAGCGACCGCAGCTTGACCCTGAGCTGGCTGATTTCCAGCCTCGGCAAGAACAGTTCTGATCATAAGATCACGGTCGAGCGCGCTCATATCGGTCATGCGTTACGCCTCAAGCTTCGTCGATTTGAACTTGTTCTTGATATGGCTGTAGAAGTGACTGCCGAGCGACTTCGCAGCCATGAAGTCCTCGTGAACCTTCGACGATACGTCGGCATACGCATGGGTTGAGCCGGTCTTAAAAGCGACATGCAACGTCTGTGTGGCTGGGTCGTAGCCGATGCTCGCGATGTTCGACGATGTAACCGGGGTCATTTCCATTATCGTTTTCCGTTCGTTGTCGAAGTGAATGAGTGGGGGTCTTGTCCAGATTTATAGGTACCAATGAACCGGTCCCTGAACCGGCGGAGCGCCACCCCATCTGGACTTGTGCTTGCGTGACTGAGACCGGCCCCCAAAGCCTGAGCGGAATTGGCGCTCCTAATATGCCCGCGAAACCGCGAGTAGAATTGGACTAGACTCCAAATCCGATTCACCTGCTAGCCCTGTTTCCTAGATTTTGCGAAAGCGATTCGGCGGCTGGTCTCATAGGCGCGAACTTCCTGACTCGGAACCTTTGCTTCCTTGAGCAATCCATCTGGCCAGCAGCCGAATTTTTCCCTGAAGGTGTAAGCTGCAGAGCCTTCCGCCTTACCATTCTTTTTGGCGATCCAAAGCAGACCGCTATAGAACGCCTGTCGTTCGGCGCGCTCGGCATTCCTTGCCTTCCTGCTGACGTTCAGTTTGACAAGCTCGCCCTCCGCAGCCTTCACGTCGCTCTTGGGGATCGACACCTCTCCGCATGATGGACACACGCGCGCCTGGGGCGGCATCACGCGACCGCATGACGGGCACTTGTGGTTCTTCGGCGGCTTCTTCTCCTCGGCCTCCGGTGGCTCGCGCTCGCCGGGCTTCGCCGTGCTCAGCTTTGTCGGTCTCGGGTCCGTCACGAGCCCAACGCCTTCGCGCAGGCTATTGCCGGCGTGGTCGAGGATGAGAAGCCGCTTCTTGCCCGCTGCCGTCCGCAGGCCTCGCCCGATCATCTGATCATTCAGGATGATGCTCTTGGTCGGGCGCGCCACAATGATGCAGCGCACGTCCTCGTCAACGCCGGTAATCAAGCAGCCGACACTCGCGATGATTCGATCGTCGCCATTCCGGTAACGACGGAATGTTTCTCTGCGCTCGTCGTCGTCAGAATGGCCATCGATGTATCCACATGGGACGCCGGCCTTGCGGAACTCGTTTTGCAGATTGGCGGCGTGCGCGCGATCGACCGCGAACAAGAACGTCTGCTCGTTTTCGCCGCGCTCGAGCCACGTCTTCACGATGTCCGCGACCAGCTCCGGTTGGTTCATCGTCTTGCCGAGCTGCTTCTCGTTGTAGTCGCCCGCCGTGATCTTGACCTTGCTGAGATCAACCTCACGCGGCGGCGCGTACACCTCGAATGGCGACAAGAAGCCCTCGTCGATCAGCTCGCCGACGGTCGCGGCGACAATCAGCTTGGTCCAATACAGTCCCATGCCTTTCGACCACGGCGTTGCTGTCAATCCGATGATTATCGTGTCTTTCCATTCCTCGCTCTGAAGCTTTTCGTTCAGCGCGCCGTACTGATTATGACATTCATCGATGATGATAAAATCAAACTCAGGGGCCCGGCGCCGAACAAGGGTCCGAACGCTGGCGATTTGCGTTTGCGCATACGCATCACGCCGGCTGCGATGCCTCTGGCCGATGCATGGATTTTATCCTGCGGGCCGCGCTTGAAGATCCAGTCCTTCTTGATGAGCCACTCTTTGAACCGCTTGCACGGTAGACCGATTACTTTTGCGGCTTCGTAAATTCCATAGTCCTGTTCAGACTCGATAATTTTTTCGAGTATTTTGGCCTTCGGCTCAAGAACCGCGATCGTCACGTCACGCTCGACTACCGCTTGGGTCAACGCCGCTGCCTGGGCTTGCAAAGCCTGCACAAATCCGAGCTGCAAGGCGGGATTGAGATAGTCGATTGCCAGCGCGGGTGCTGGCAATCCGTAGGAACCCGTTTCGCGGATAGACGGTATGACTTCCGATGTGAGCCATTTCCGAAACCGCTTTGCTACCGTCTTGTAGCTGCGAAGGGTCAGCGCATAGCAGCCAGACTCGTTGATTATGCTGATCTTTTGAGGGCCGCCTCGGGTATCAATTGTTGTTATCCCTTTCTCGTCGGCGTCGAGACGACGGGATACCATGCTTGAGTTTTTGATCTCCAACACCTTGCAGATATCGGGCAGCACAAACCATTTTTTTCCGTCGATGTAGACGGATCGGATCGTATTCCCCTCGAAGTCGAGAGGGGCGACGGAGAGTTGAACCACGTTCGCCATCAGAAATCCTCCCCGTCAGCGTCAAACGCAACGCCGCCAACAGCAGCAAGCCCTATAGATCTCTCCCTTCCTTTATTGGATAGCCTACTATTCTGAGACGTAGAGAGAGTAGTAGGAGAGGTAGAGTATAAACGTTCTGGTAACGGCTCCTCACGTTCTTCTGACGTTGCGGTCTTGTTACGCGAACGTGCGTCTCTCATTCTATCGCGCGCGCCCACACGAGCCTTGAACACTTCCGAAGCGAAATCGCACAGCGTGCGATTGTACAGGCGACCGTCCGAGCACCTTACGAAGCCGTGCATCGCATCACCACGAATGCGCATCCATGCTTTGATGTCGCGCCCGAGGCCGGCGAGGCCGCACAGAGCGTTGTCGTTGTCGGGCAGAGATCCACACGGCACCTGATGCCACGCACGGCACCACAGGGTCACGCCAGCACGCCAGGCGCTATCATTGTGGGTCTGGTTGAACTCGCTCGAGGTCAAAGCGAGAATGTCGAATTTCATCCATCTGCACGATCGCAGATCAAGATTAGCCGGGACGAACGGCGCCGGTAATTCGGTCATCGAACGATATCCTTCGGGGGTTGAAAGCAAAGCTTCATGTCTCTGAGGAACTTCGCGAGAGTGCGGGCCTCGTTGATCAATTTGTCGGCGGCTTCGATGTAGCCGTGGGCGTCATCGATGCTGTGATGGCTGTGGCAAATTTCGCTGTAGGCGATGATCTTTCTGAGGGTCGGATCCATCTCGTCCATCAGCATTCCGGGCAGGACGCCTAATGTGTCAGGGCCGGCGTGGACTGGATCTCTCCCCGCGCGCTCGTCATTCCGCAGGGGTTTGTTCATCTATTTTCTTCCGCGCCCTGCATCGGCGCTGAGCGGCGGCGTTGTAAGAGCGAAGCCCCTGTACGCCGAGCCGGGCTTTGCGCTTAGCCTGCGCGCGTCGATGCATTGCCTTCACGCGCTCGGGATTTGCTAGCCTCCACGCGCGATTCGGGTCTGGCTTCTGGTTGTCGTCCATCATTGACATCTTTGGCCTCCTTAATTTTTGCCGCCAGCCATGCACGCAGCTCGGTCTCGTAGGGAGCCATAGCTTTCAGTGTGCGCAGCGTTGACAGCGTGATTTCGTGTTGCTCCCGTTTTCGCTGGACGAAGTGTTCGCCGAGCTTTTTCTTCGCGGGGGTGTCTCTATCGAGCCAATCGCGTTGGCCGAGGGCGAGCAGATCAAGCCCCTCAACCTGTTGCGCGAGGCTATGTCTCGTCATTCTGCGGCCTCGTGATCTTCAACCTCATCGAGAAGGTTGCGAAGCAGCGCGGGCTCGCTGAGAACGATGTCGAGAATGTTGCAAGCGAAATCCCAAGGGCTTTGGCACCGACGGCGACTCTGCTCGATCAGCTTCATCCATAGGCTTTCGCCCATAGATTTCATGGTGAACTGTGACTCGTGATGACGAGCGTGCGCTGGCGGAGGTAGTGTGCCGTCGCGGCGGAGGTTCGAAATATGAACGCGAACAGCATCTATGCTCGCGAACGTGCCGGCCGGTAGGCGCGCGAAAATCTCGTCAGCCCGCAATCCCTTTTCGACCATCACAACAAGCAGCTTTCGCTTCATGTCGCTGATGTTCCGAGACATCGCCATTATCGCTGCTCCGCGCGGCGCTGATCGAGAGCTGAGCGGCCAGGCGCGGGCTCGCCAAGGTGCAAAACTCTTGGCTGCGATCTCGGCTGATCGACGTGCCAGATATTGCCGTCACGCACCACGCGCTCATCACGCGCAAGCGGAGGCAGATCACCAATCAGCACGACGGGCGGCGCGGGAGGTGCCGCGACCTGTTGGTCAAGCTCATCGTCCATCGGTGGCATCACAAAATCGATAGCGGCAGCGATGGCGCTGAGGTTCGCCTCGTTGACGACGCCGGCCCCGCCTCGCCGTTTCGCGCGCGCATGCGAGTGCGCTGCGTTCGGCGTCGAGATCGATAGGCGCTTGGCTACGTTGCTGTTACCGTACCTTGGGTGCTTCGCGGCAATGACGAGCAGGGTGGCATATTTTGCGGATGAATGAAGCTGGATGCGGCGCCCGGCACATTCCGAAGCGGCTCTCAAATCAGCCTCAAAGACAGGATCATCGAAGCGCGGCTGCTTATTCCGCTCCTCTCTGAACACAATCACGCGCGGATCGCGGCGCGCCATCTTTTCGACGACATGCGGCGACGACGCGATAGCGCACGCGACCATTTTCATGGTCTTGCCGGCCAATATCATCTGAATGGCGATCTCTAAATCTTCGGCAGAAACTCTTTTGTTGCTCATCGCATCAAGACTTCCGTAACGTGAATGCCGTGGTACATTTCGGCTGCCTTCTTGCGGAGCCGGTATGCCGGATCGATCCGCGTGCCGCTCGACTTCACATCCTCAACGATCATGAGATCGAGGCCATTGCGGAAGTAGGAAAAGTCGGCCGTATATGTGCAAAACTTCACGCCGCCGATGTAGGCGACAAAGGCAGGCTGGAGCGTGAGGTGCGTTATCTCGCCCGCACGCTCCATGATCTTTAATTGGCTGTATCTCTTGGCCTCGCGACCGCTCGCGAAGACGATTCCGTCTACGGTGCGCAGATGCTTTTCAACAACCGGGTAACGCGACTTCTTTGGCGTCACGCCAATCATCATCTGCTGAAGCTGGCGTGACGTGATGCTCATTGGCGGAGCGCGGCTTCTAAGACCAGATGAGCCTCGCTAGTCGACATTTCCAACGCACTAATATGTTTCTGAAGACGTGGCGAACCAGTCCTCCTCGCGCGTTCGAGTTCATTCATATTCCTTTTTATTTCGGCCTCTAAGAAACGGATTTTATGCTCTTGGATTTTGTCACGGATGATCCCTTGCAGACTCCGCCGAAGCCGCTTGCGATCTATGTTTTCAACCGTGCCAGGCGATATGCCGATGTCACGCGCAACAACTACGCGGGCGTCGGGGCGATTGTCGCAATCACTACGACCGCTTCGCCGCATGCGTTCGACTTGCTCGACCACCCATTTCGAGGCGGACTCATCATCAAAGGTTGCGGTGTCCATCGGAACTATCCCTGATTCAAGGATGCGCATGTCCAACTCTCCGTGGTTCTTGAGGATTGGAAGGCGGACAGACATGTGCATCGAACTCATTGACCAACTTCAACTCGATACTGACGGGCCATTCGGCGTTGGAGCGCCGAAAGTGGCCGAAGCTTTGAGCCGTTTGTTTCGGCTCGATCCGCGCCGCGGGCATTTACTCGCGGACGCAATACGAGATCTTCAGCAGGCATATAGAGAGGCTCCTGAAGACCTACGCGCGCTTGCCGCGTCGTTCCCGTTCGCCATTGAGGAAAACTGAGATGAAGCGGACATGCCTAACTGGATTAGTCTGGAAGACAGGCCTGGCTTCGCGACGAGAAACACCGGCGGGTCGCTCAATCTCGATCACGCGGCTCTATGAAGTCATTGGGCATCACCTGCCCTTTCGTTACTTCAATGAGCAGCGCCATTTGGCGTGGGCGGGGTGCCCTCTTGCCACTTGACCATCGATAGACGCACTGCCTGCTTACGTGCATCTCCAACGCCAAGTCGGATGGCTTAATACCGCTGTCCTTGATGTAACGAGATAACTTCATGGGACGGAACAATGTCGCCAGATCGGCACCATGTCAAGCAGAATTGTCGCCAATACGGTGCGTTGTCGCCGGCTTGGAGCCGCTCTACGCTTCCGGCATGAACTGGCTCGGTTACTTTTTGGACGAAAAAAAGATGTCGGGAAGCGCTTTGGCGAGAGCCATTGGCACAACTCGGCAAACCGTGTCGAAAATAGTGAATGGTAAACTTGATCTGGATCGCGACTGGGCCATGAAAATTGCGCCGATTCTACAAATCGGTCCCGAGGAATTGATTTTTGGTCCGTCCGAAAAACAGCTACCCGTAAGCCTTGTTCCTGTGCTTGGCACGGTCGCTGCAGGCCTGTGGTTCGAACACGATGACCTAAGCACCGATGGGTTTGACCCAATACCCGTTATTCCGATGAGATTCCCCGCCGCGAAGCAATTTGCTTTTCAGGTGTCGGGGCCAAGCATGGACCTTCGGCGTATTTTTAATCGAGACTATGTGATTTGCGTCGCCTATTGGACTGCTCGTCGGACTCCAGAGACCGGGGATATCGTCGTTGTTGAGCGACGAGACGGTCACCGCACGGAACGCACATGCAAAGAGATCGTCGTCTCAAACGGCATCGTCGAATTATGGCCGCGATCAACCGACGTTAGATTTAAGGACCCGCTGCACGTCCCAAACAGCAAAGAGATCAGTGTTGATGATGGAATGCAAATTGAAATTATAGGTCTAGTGATCGGCGTATATTCTCCAAGGTAGATAACAAGAAGAAACTTAAATGAAGTCTAAGAAATGAGTGACGGACTATCTGACCTTCCTTATGGTTACGCGATCAGACAGGCCGCACCAGAAATACCGGATGGTTGGGAGGCTGCGCCCCTGCCGACGCAAGCTGAATTTATAGATCAGCACTCTATGAGTGGAACCGGCACGAATACGGTTGCCTGGGTAATGCTATCCATCGTAGCAATAATTATAGTGTCTAAATTAAAGCACGATGGCGGACCGATACCTGGCGTGATAGTCAGGGCATTGCATGATCTTGCTACAGGAGTATTTAACCTGGTAACAGGAACATTTCGCTTAGCGCTTAAGACTGTATATTATCTTTTTATCGCTCTTATATCGGTGTGCGCTGCGGTAGTATGTCTGGTTATATTATATGTTATATTTTTGATGTTTTACTATGTGTTTTCATATACCGGACCTGTCGTATTCATGCTCGGTGTTATATCTTTATTGTTATTTCTTATTCTTGTTAGAATAAGCCCGCCGTCTATTGGTAAATAAAGTAATTTCCCGCGTGACGGTATTTCGGCTGCGATAATGACGGCGCGACCGCTGTCGCCACGACTATCTTTTCATAGCGCCTGTCGTCTGCTTGTTTCCACATGATGGACAGGAGTTGGGAAACCGACTCCTGTTTTGATTCATGCACAAAATTACGCCCGTCGCCATTATGGCTCCATTCCGCTTGACGGAGTGTCGCCATTACGGCACCATTTCTCCATCGACCCGATGGAGCCGACAAATGTCAGCCGCCCCCAAAAATTCCCAAACCGCCGATCTCGCAGAGATCGATGCCCTTCGCCCGCAGATGCAGCACGACGCGCATGTTGCCGCGCATGAAGATGATCTCGATCGCCAGCAGTCTGACCATGACCGACGCGAGTGCGAATATTCGCGGACTGGCCGCTACTACAACCCGGTTGGGTGGTGGTGATGGCCAAGACCCGCCGCGTGAAGTGCGAGCGCGCGATAGCGCACTTCGGCCTCAATGATTTTCGCGTCCGCAGAGCGATCTCCGAAGTGATCCATCTGAAAGGCCTCAGCGCTTTCAAAGATGAAGCGATATCGGACATCACCCGCGATGTGCTCAGCGGCTGGAAATATCAGCGCAAGCTCGATGTGAAGGAGCGCGCTCGCCGCGCTGCTGGATGCCCCGCAGCGCGACACGACATAGCCGCAGAGTAGCAACTCCGCGTCACGCATCACGTCACGATCAACCAAGGAACTCGGACAATGAAAATAATCGAAATGTTCGAAGCGTTCGACGGTACACGCTTCGACGACAAGACCGAATGCGCGTCCTACGAGTCGATGAATGTCGAGTCGCGCCTTGTCGGTCTCACGATAGAGCAAGTGCGCGCCGCCATTCTCCGTCATGACCTGGAGCTGGCCGAGGCGTTCGAGGAAATCGGCAACCGGATCGCCAAGCTTCGGCGCACGGCGGGCGAGTTTAAGCGCCGCCAGGCGAGCGCCAAGGCCGCCGAGCCAGCGGCTATCGAGGAACCGGCTCTAGCTGCTCCGCAGGATGCCCCAGCACCGCCGACCGCGCCCGATCTTCCGCCGCATGACCCCGAGACAGGCGAGATATTGGAGAAGCCATATTGCGAGGCTGCCGACGTGCAGTCGATGCTGCAAAAAATGTTCGCGCGCTTCAAGCTCGCGCAAAGCCAGGATGAACTGCTCGACATTTGCGATGAGGAGCGGGTCATTTGGTACAACGACGCTCCTGCGATGATCCGCCATCAAGCGGAAGAAGCATTCGATGAAGTGCGCAAGACGCTACCGATCAGCGCCTCGCCGATGCACGCGACCCCAACACCGCCCGCGCCTCCCGCGCCGCCGATGCAAGCGATGGCCGACGACGACATTCCTTTCTAGGAGATTTCCATGACGCAGACTGTCAACCAATACGCTCGTTGGCAAGCCGCCCTGGCCGGCAAGCCGATGGAATGGTCGCGGGGCGATGTCCCCAGCGGCTTCTTTCGCCAGGGCACAAGCAAGGGCCAAGAGGCAATCGCTATTTGGCGCGACGAAACCGGCAAGATCCAGTGCAAGCGCTCGATCTTCGGCGATGGCTCAAAGCTGACGTCGGAGGATGAAATCGGCGAGGAGCTGTCGGGCTGCTTCGTCTACCCGATCCCCTACGAGCTTTATACCGCCGTCACGCGCGACAAAGCGGAATGGCCGCCAGAATACAAGACGCGCCTGACGATGAAGGAACAACAGGCTGGGCTCATTTGGACTTTGGAGCTTGGTCGCAAGAAGCTCGGAGCCGATATCGAGCCGGAAGCCGCAGAGAACCCGCGCGCCGTCGCTGGCAGCAATTCCGAAGGTGTCGTCGAGGTTCTGGCGCCAGAGAAGGATTTGCAGGACCGGATCGATAAGGTTTCGACGCGCGCCAAGGATTTCCTCAAGAGCATCAAGAACTCGCCGACGACGAAGGAGGAAGCCGACAAGCTCGCCGACTTCGCGACCAAGATGTCAGAATTTAAAACGACCGCCGAGGACAAGCACAAGGTCGAGAAAGAGCCGCACCTCAAGGCCGGGCGAGCCGTCGACGCGAAGTGGTTCGGGATGCGTAACGCCGCAGAGGCGCTTCGCGCGGGCTATCTCGTGATCCTCAATGGCTGGTTGACCGCCGAGAAGACCAGGCTTGCCGCTGAGGCTGCGGCCGCAACTGCCGAGCGTCAACGCCTCGCTGATATCGAGGCTGCCGCGACAAACGAAGCGCCGGTAACGGTGACGGCCGTAGTGGCTGAACCGGTCCGGGCTGGCAACCTTCGCACGGTCTCCCAAAGGAAGCGCCGGACTTGGCGGTGCAAGGACAGGAATGAACTCGCGCTTTACCTGATCAAGATCGAAAACGAGGAAATCTACGCATTACTCGAGAGGTTGGCGCAAAAACTGGGCGCAGCAGGCGTGAAGCATGCGTCCATCGAAGAAGAAGGGGTTGTTTCAGCATCATGAACGAAATGACGTCAGTCCAACGGATCGAGCGCCAGGCGCTGCAAGTCATCGATCCGGTCCCGACGCTCGATACGGCACGGTTCGAGCACATGCAGCGCATCGCTATGGTGATGGCGGAGTCAAATCTGATCCCCGACTCGCTGTGCAAGATCACGGAAGGCGAGGGAAACAACAAGAAAACCTCTCTGCTTCCGCTGCGGACTGTCGTTTCGAATTGCTTCCTCGTCGTCAACCAGGCCGTGCGGTGGGGTTTCGACCCCTTCGCCGTCGCGCAGTGCGTCTCGGTCGTGAAGGGAAAGCTTTGCTACGAGGGCAAGCTGATCGCCGCCGTCATCGAGTCAAAGCTGAAAATTCGGCTGAAGTTCGATTGGGATGATGCCGCAGGCGACAATCTTGGCATCACGGTTAGCGGACAATTCCCCGATGAGGATGAGCCGCGCACCGTCCAGGGGACCGTCGGGCAATGGAAGACGGATCATTCTGGCTCGCCTTGGAGAAAGGCGTCGCAGGCGCGGATACAGCTCGCCTATCGGGGAACGCGCGAATGGGGCCGTCTGCACGCGCCGTCGATTATGCTCGGTGTCTATACGATCGACGAGATGGATTATCTCGACGGCCCGACGCATTCTTCGGCGCCGCGCATTGAGAGTGTCCGCGTAGAGCCCGCGCGCCGCGAGCCGCCGCCCCCGCCGCCGCCCGCTATCAGTGTTGACGCGCCGGTAGAGGCGAAGTCCGGTCCGACGCCGCCAGAGCCGCCAGCGCCCGCCGCTGACCTTCCGGCGCATGATCCAGAGACAGGTGAGATTGCCGAGACGGCGGAGCCCGACGTTGTGTCGGAAGCCGATCTTGCGGTCGAGATGATCGACTCGTTCGAAACGGCGCAGACGCTCGAAAGCCTCCTCGATCTCGCCGACGAGGCAAAAGACGGATGGCTGAAGACGGCGGCGAAGGAGATTGTCGACAAGGTTCACGCGGCATTCTTCCAGCACAAGGCGAGGCTCGGCGGATAATGCGGGCAATCTGGCGGAAGTTCGGGCGCGCGCTCGTCCCAGCAAGCGATGAAGCTTACGAGATGCTTCGCCTGATGGGCGACCGCAGCGAGTGCCTTGGCGAGTTCAAGTTTCCCCGAAACCTCCGACAGCTTCGACTGTGGTGGGCTCTCATGGGCATCCTCGTTGATCACGACCTTTTCGAGATCGACGAAGCCGCGAGCGACGCCACGAAGATCGCAACAGGGCACGCGACGATGGTCATCATGCCGGACACCGGCGTCGTCAACATGAAACCAAAATCGATCGCGTTCCAATCCATGAAACAGGCGGATTTCAACAAGTTCATGAAGGCGGCAATCAACACGATTTGCGTCCGCTGGCTACCGGACTGGAACGATGAAGCGCTCGAGCGAGAGGTTTTCGCCATCGTCGATGGCCCCAGCGCTATCGGACAGAGAGTGGTCAGGCGATGAGCCGCGAAGTCGCCGAGTGGATTGGCAAAACAGACGACTCGATGCCGCCCGAGCGGGTTCGCCTGCGCATCCTGCGCCGCTACAACTTCACTTGCTACAAGACCGGAGTCCCGATTGCGCCCGGATCGAAGTGGCAGCTCGACCACATCATCGCGATCATAAACGGCGGCAAGAACTGCGAGTCAAATCTGGCGCCGATATCGTTCGCCGCGCACAAGGCCAAGACTAAAGCCGATGTCGCCGAGAAGGCGAAGACGGACGCGATGGCCAAAGCCGCATTCAATATTCGGACGGAACCGGCCCGCAAAATCCAAGGCCGGCCATTTCCGCACAAACCGCTGCCGTCACCAAAGTTGCCAGTCCACGCCAGAACCGTTGACGCCTTCGGCCGGCGTCTATGAAACGAAGGATTAAAACAATGAATATCGCCCACGGATCTGAAACCTCAGCTCTCAAAGCGGAGATCGTCAATCTCAATCGGATCATCGACGAGCTGCGCGGAACGATGATCATGCTGAATAGCGAGCGATGCGCCGCGATCGATGAACTCGCCAGGATCAACGACCCTGAGATCAGGCACCTTCGCCTCGAGGACGGAAAGCTGAACCTGGCCCTCGCCGGCCCGCTCGTCGAACATTTCAGCGCGGTATTTGTCGCGATGTTCAGGAATGGCGGCGCCGAAAACTATTGCGAGATAACGCTTCACGAGCGCCGCGCTCCGTATGACACGTTCGCGCTGATAGTGCAGAGGGTCGGCGGCAAGAGCCCGAGCCAATTGCAGCGTGATGCCGAGCAGGAGCGGGATAAGATGAAGCGCACATATGACTACCAAAACGAGTTCGGGGGCCGGCTCTGTGTCGAAAACGAAAAGTTTCGGGAAATCATCGCAACCGCACGCGCTGCTCCCGATGCGGTCGAGGCGGCGATGAAAGCTTGGGACCATAGGTGCGGGGACATATGTGACGAACCCCCATGTTCCTGCATGCAAGCAGCGCTCACAGCAGCCAATCTTAAAGCGATCAAGACCATCGAAGATGCACAAGCGGCTCCGGACGCGGTGGAGGCGATGGAAAACGCGTTTTGGGAATGTTATGGAAATACTAGCGACAGCCTCAAGGCTGCACTCACCGCAGCCAACATCAACATTGGAGCCGAGCGCGAGCGCGCCGAGAAGGCCGAGGCCGAGCGGGATGCGGTCCTCTTCGCCAACAAAGACCTGAAGCTTCATTGGGATGTGTTGAAGGCGGAATACGACAAGGTCATTGCCGAGCGGGATAGAGCGTCGGCAGCCCTACGTATCCATGCGGATGAAGCTGAAGCCCACCTCGCAGCCGCACAGACGCGCGCATGGACCGAGGGATTAGAGCGCGCAGCAACCTATCACGATAGGCGGGCCGCTGACTGTGCGGTATCAAGGGAAGACTTCTCGCGCTACGCCGAGGATGAAGAAGAACGCAAAGCGTGGCGGCTGCTCAAGGACCGCGAGTGGTCTGCCCCCTGAAAAGTGATCCTCCGTGAAGTATGGGCTTATGAGCCTGATGGAGGACTGCGCAATGCCGAGGAAAAGACACAAGGCGGAAGAGATCGTCGCGAAGCTACGGCAAGTCGAAGTGCTTAGCGCGCAAGGGCGACCGGTCGCGGAGGCGATCCGCTCGATAGGGGTGACGGAAGTTACATACTATCGATGGCGGTCGGAATACGGCGGCCTGAAGGGCGATCAGGTGAAGCGGCTGAAGGAGCTGGAGGCGGAGAATACGCGGCTCCGTCGAGCGGTGTCCGATTTGACGCTTGAGAAGCTGATCCTGAAAGAGGCTGCCTCGGGAAACTTCTGAGCTCCGCGCGTCGTCGCGCCTGCGTGGAGCATGTGATCGCCGAACATGGCGTTTCCGAGCGGTTCGCTTGCCGGGTTCTCGGTCAGCATCGCTCCACGCAGCGCAAGGTTCCGACCAAGCCCGATGACGAAGCGGCATTGATCGCCGACATCACGGCGCTCGCCATCCAGTACGGCCGCTATGGCTACCGCCGCATCACGGCGATGTTGTGGGAGCGAGGCTGGAAGGTCAACGTCAAACGGGTCGAGCGGATCTGGCGACGCGAGGGGCTGAAAGTTCCGGCCAGACAACCCAAGCGCGGGCGTCTCTGGCTCAATGACGGCTCGTGCGTCCGGCTGCGCCCGCAATGCCCCAACCACGTCTGGTCCTATGACTTCGTCGAGGACCGCACTCATGATGGCAGGAAATATCGCATGCTGAATATCATCGACGAATTTACCCGCGAATGCATCGCGATCAGGATTAACCGGCAGCTGAAGGCAGCGGACGTCATCGACGTTCTCTCGGACCTCTTCATCTTGCGAGGGGTTCCGGTCCACATTCGTTCCGACAACGGCCCGGAGTTCATCGCCAAGGCGTTGCGTGACTGGATTGCCGCCGTCGGCGCGAAGACCGCCTACATCATGCCGGGCAGTCCCTGGGAGAACGGCTATTGCGAGAGCTTCAACTCGAAGCTGCGCGACGAGCTTTTGAATGGTGAAATCTTCTACACTCTCAAGGAGGCGAAGGTCGTCATTGAGCGATGGCGACGCCACTACAACACCGTGCGCCCGCACTCATCGCTGGGCTACAAGCCGCCAGCCCCGGAGACCCTGCAATGGCCGGCTTCGCAATCCGGACCAGCTTCGCCCGCCACGCCAGCAATAGCGCCAGGGCCGACAATGCACTAACATTCAAACTGGATCACCCCATGGGGGCAGGCCAGGGGCATTGTCGGGTTCGCCGAGATCGTCGATTGCGTGAGCGAGTCGTCGTCGCCGTGGTTTGTTGGCCGTTACGGCTTTGTCCTGCGCAACGCTCGCTGGCGGCCCTTCCGTGCCTGTAAGGGCGCGCTGGGCCTCTTCGAGATACCAGATGAGATCGTGGCGGGCGCCGGTGCTGCGCTATGAGCCGCGCACACCAGCTATTTCGGCAATCCGACATTTCGCGTGCTATCGTCGCCGTCGAAAAGGCGGGAAAGTCAGTAACGCGCGTTGAAATCGACCATAACGGCTCGATTGTCGTCGATTGCAGTGATCCGATTGATGTGGTCGACCCCTCGGACGATCTTGACTTGACTGCGATCATGCGAGGCGAGGATGGGACGAAAAGGAAGCGCGTTCGTGGAAGTTGAGGGCGTCAAGCGCTATACCTCAAAGGGTATTGCCTATTGCTACGATAGAGCTAGCGGCACACGTATATTGGCCGCCTTCGGGACGACTGATTTTTTCACCGAGCTTGAAGCTGTCCGGAAAACGGAAGAACCCTCACGCATGCCGAAAGGCAGCCTAGGCGAGGTAATCCGCCTCTATAAAAAGGTCGGCGACTGGTCTTCTCTAAAGCCCAAGACGCAACTGTCCTACAATCGCGTCTTTGCGATTCTCGACCCTCTGCGGAGAGTTCGAATGTCGCAAATGACGCGGCCTCAAATCCTGAAAATGCGTGACGACGACTTTAAGCCGAAACACGGCCGCTGGATGGCAAACTATGCCGTGACGGTAATGGCGCTGCTATTTTCCTTCGCGCTCGATCGCGGCGAGGTCACGCATAATCCGCTCGAAAAGCGCGTCAAGCGCATCCGGAAGGCTGCATCAGATCCCGTCGCGAACCGCCCATGGGTGCCTGAAGAGTGCCGAATGGTCCTCGACGAAGCGCCGGCACAGTTGCTCGTGCCGCTCGCCCTGGCGATGTTCTCTGGCCTGCGCAAGGCCGACGTCCTGGCCGTAACGCTCGCGGACATAGAAAACGGCGAGATAACGATCCGCACATCAAAGCGCGGCGTGCCGGTCAAAATCCCGATGCACCCAAAATTGATCGAAGCAATAGAGCTGCGCCCGACGAAGCCAGCTGGCGGCCGGACCGCAGAGAAGTGGAAGCCTGCAATTCAGATCGCGATCACGTCGCGGGGCGCGCCATGGACCGAGACCGGCTTCAACGCGTCATGGAACAAGTTCAAGCTCAAGCTTGAGGCTGAAGCCAAGGTCAAGCCCGGCCTGACGATCCATGGCCTTCGCCACACTCTTGGAACAAGACTCAAAGAGGTTGGCGTCGATGATGGAACTATCGCCGATATTCTCGGTCAGAGGTCAACCAGCATGGCGCGGCACTATTCAGAATCGGCTGATTTGCCCGACGCGGCCAAGGCCGTTGTAGTCGGGTTGGACGTGACCAAAAAACGTGGTAAAAGCGGTTAGACAACGAAATAGAAAACCCAATGAAATCAACGATTAGTTTTTATCGTTAGACAGCGTAACACACTGTTTTATATGATTTCAGTCGTGACTGAAAATCGCAGTGTCGGTGGTTCGATTCCGCCCCTGGGCACCAATAAAATCAATGAGTTATCCCTGAATAGTTCTCTCTGGCGCATCCAGAAACCACCGTCGGGACAACGTATCGGACAACAGCGCCAATATTTCGTTATCCATCACTAATTCGTGAACAGCTGCCTCTACTGAGACCCCGCCGACACAGCCGTCGAGTGGCAGGTGTAAAACATCCCGGAAATTTTGATAGTGGAGCAAGAGGCGTTGCGACAATTGTGACGATTGACAATTGTGCTAACGTCACCGTCGCCGCAGTGAGGCCCCACTGTGGGCCACAGCCACAGTGGGGAACCGTGGCTATGGCTAAAGCTACGACTGCGCTGGTGGGGACCTTCGCGCGGTCTTAGTTAGCAGAGGTGTCCCCGATCAGGCTACCTGACGGCTACGACTCCGATTTCTTCTGACTTGAGACCAGGCTTTCGAGCCTGGCTCTTATTACGCCCTTGGTCGAGCCCTTAGCCGATCCGCCAAAAGCCCCAGAGCACTATAGCACGATAAGCGCGTCCTGTTTGTCGGGTCGCCGACGCATGCCCGCATTAAAAGGCGACAGTCGGGACAGTGGCGCAGGCGCAACAATAAGCGGACAGATCCCTGACATCCCGAGCGCTCGAAACGGTTGTGTTCGGCGGAACTGGAACTTTACCGAGAATTGTACATTTCAAATCTGCAGCATGACGCTGTTAAGGTGCAGCGCCCATGTTTTTCCCCTGGCACACAGCTACGATGCTTGCGATCGAATCGAATGGCGTGATTGGCCTGCGCCTCATTAAGCTGGCGAGTGGCGGCAGCGATGCGGGGGACGAGTTCGGTCTAATGCTTCGCGAAAAAATCGACGCCGCTGTTGAAGCCCGCGAGACGCTACTGTCCGGCGGGACCGTTGCTCTCGTCGTCGATAGATATCGGGAACATGTTGCGGCTAACTCAGTCCGCCTTCGGCCGGCTTAGGGACGGCGGCGGGTTCCACACACCAAAATCGTCATCTCCGGGCACGAGGTTGCGGTGCGACGGCACGGCTCTAGCTTGGCCGTAGCTGTTTGATCATTCGCCCCCTGCATACGATGCAACTTTTCCGATGCGCTCGAATTTAACCACTATTCATTAAAATAAAGCCGAATTGTTCCCACGCGGCAGCGAGGTAATATGATGAGTCGCGCGCTCTGCCAACTATTGGCGGCTGTCTTCATTGGCTACACGGGCTTTGGCGCTACGTTGAGCGCGTATGCTCAGCAACGGCCGCGCTCTGTCGTGAGTTCGAGTCACGACGGTGTTTATGCGGTCGCGATTTCCACCACGACGGGCTACTGCGACAAGGTCTATCATTGGACGATCACCGTGGCCCGAGGCCAAATCACCTCTCCGGCTGATGGCTTTATGCAGGCCTCGGGTGAGATCAGTCCGCGCGGCGGCGTGGCGCTGGCCTTTCGGCGTGATAATCAGATCGCCACCGTAACTGGACGTATCAAGGACAAAGTTGGCTCTGGCATTTGGTCGTCGCCGACACTGCAATGTGCTGGATCGTGGAGCGCTATTCGACAATCAGACACTCCGCTCAGAGCTCAACTACAGTAATAGCACCCCATTCGGAAGTGGTGATCTTCTTGCTTTGCGGATAGCAAACGGAAGAGTCAGCCAGTCGGCCTTAACCTTCGAACTGAGGCGCACAAAAAGTCGAGCTCACTGCGCAGAAAATAATCATCTAAAGGACTGTGCGCTTTGGGGAGCTGACCAGCCGCTCGCATCTCACTTTCGATCGAGATCCAGGAAGTGTGACGACCAGAGTTGGCGAGCTCTCTCGCTCGTCTTGTTATATGCTGGCGCTCGGCTGCGGTCGTCATCTCAAATCCTCCTGGGGTTGCACTAAGCGCAACGCAACCCCCGCGTGAAGGATGCATCTAAGCGGGGACTTTTTAATCCATTGCAGAGAAATGCTAAGTCCTGCGTCGATCATGCAAACAAGCTATCTTAAAATTTGGGAGATAGCGGTATCCGTTTATTTAACTGCTTCATCCGAGCCAGACACGCTGTCAAGGAAGCCGTCGATCAAGGATTTTAGCGTCTTTAAACTCGGTAGATCCATGAGCATCGTGATATAGCCGCGGATATTTCGATCGCTGATCATAAAATTAACGTAGAGAAAAAGAACTCCATCCTCCTGCGAGCTGTCGTCCGAAGGTTCAAACAACATGCCACCAGGGCGTCGGGTTATCTGGGGGAGAGCCATCGCCAACGGCCGCTGCAGCATATTAGCGATTGTTCCCAAGCAGGCGTTGAGTACAATGTTGCCGGTTTCGGAAAGGGCATCATCTTCGATTTCCGCAATTTCGTTGTCAGGAAAGTTGCCTCCTGCGACCGCTCGAACCAGCTCGAGGCTATTTGATTCAGGGAAGATTAGAGACGCATGCCCGCATAAGGCGCCTTCAAAACTTTGGCGAACAGCGACAAACTGACCTGTTTCTCGCTGTTGAAGGATCGTCGCTGCGGTGCGGCGGTCAACCAGTTCGATAGCGGGAACTGACAGAAGCACTTCCGAGCCAACGATCCTCCGCAGCCTCGAAGCTCCCCGACTGACCCCGATATTGACCAGCTCGGTCAAGGCATCGCGTTCTAGTTTATCGAATACAATGCCAAATTGAGTCACGTGGCCGAACTTTCCCCAACTCCAAGAAAGCTGGCGTCGTCTAAATTGATATCGCCTACAACCCGCCAGGCCAGCGCCGGTTCAATTTATTGCCGGCTGCCCGTCCTTTCGAGATCATCGGTGATCCGAGACGCCAGAGCCAATAAGCCCGTGACGACCCAAATCCGAATGCGCGCCCATAGCGTGCGGTGAAGCGGCTGGGTCATGTCAGGTCTCCACGTCGCGGGTGGCCTCAAAAAGCACGCCGACGTGATCCACGGTCCGCGTCTCTGGATCGTGCGACGCTAGATATTGAAGCCTGCTGAGCGCCTCGTGGGGCGTCGTGCACCGATAAGCGCATAACGCCATCAAGGCGTCCTGTTCGGCGTCATCGGCGCGATCATTGTCGAGATCTAGAGACTTGAGGCCGCTGCGTTCCCTCGCCGCGTCATCGTCGGCGAAGATTTTCTCAAGGATCCCCTTATTTTCCTCCTCGACGGCTTTAGCGAAATTTTTTCCTCGCTTCTGGAGCTTCGGAGATGCCCGACTCATAAGAATTTCGAACATCATACCGGAAAACTCAAGGCCGGCCGCCAACTCCTTCCTGCATTTCTCGATACCCATATCCAATGTTAATGGCACTGATTTGGCATGCCCCTTTACAGGTAAGGGCCCCTTCCAACGCATTGTTTGATAGACCGCCTCTGCTTCGCCCTTCCTCGCAATAATGATTTGGAGGGCAGCGTGAGCCACACGATGGCCTTCGATCAGCCGATTAAGTTCGTGCGAGACCGGCGTCTCTGCGCTGGCGCCCGTGGCGAGCGAAGCGCCGCCAGCGATTCCCATCCCCAGTTTTGCCAGCGCTGATCTTCGATTCAGATTTGGCAAGCCGGTATCGGCTGCCGGAACTGTGCTGTTCGGCATTGTGGTAATCCTGTGATACATTGACATTGACAGCACAAATGTGCATCACTTGTAACGACACGTCAAGAGTTATTCATTATGAAGAATCCCACGAAGTCCGATGACGATAAGGGACGCTCGCACACTGTGCGCCTTTCGGCAGATATCTCGGCCAAGGTTGAGGAAATCGCCAAAGCGCGGCTTTGGTCGTTTTCAAAGACACTTGCCGTGTTGGTCGAAAGGGCCATCGAGGCGAAAGTGTTGAAATGATCAATGACGAACTGCGGGCGCAATTCGAGCGAATTGGCGAGGAGCAAGTCCGACTCAATCTAAATAATCATCGATATAATGAGCGCGCGACGGCCATTGCGATTGAGTGGCTTGCTCCAAGAGAAGAAGAGTCTAGGCGCCGCATAAGCGCTTTGCAGGCAGAGCAAGTCGAGATCGCTCGTTCCGCTAAAGATGCGGCCTGGGTTTCGGCGCAGGCGGCCAAGGGCGCGAATCTAAGGTCGACAGTCGCGATAATCGTTGCATTGATCGCGCTGGGGGTTTCAGTTTTTGGGCTTCACCAAGGGTAATAGGGATGCGCGGCATAGAATTCACCGATGGCGCCTTTCGGGTCGGCGATTCTGTCAGGTTTCGTCTTGGCAAGGAGGCCCAGGGAATCACAAGTGGGGAGATCGGCGTAGTCTCAGACGTCGAAACATATCCGATCAGAACGGGGCCGGTTCCGATGATCAGGGTGCGGTTTGCCGGGCGTGAAACAGCCTGGGAGTCACCGGGCATGTTCGAGTTTGTATCCGGCTAGTCGGCGGTCGAGTATATCGCCGCGAGTAACGTATGTCCGACATTGACATGAAACCAAAGGATCGATTTGTGTGGAAGCGAACCGATTGGTCTTATGCCATTCTTTGAATAGGCCATACGAGGCAGTAACTCTCCCACGAAAATGAGGACGGTCATGAAACTGAGTGATGGCGAAAAACTAATCCTTGTTATGCTAAGCGATATTTACAAACACATGGGCATCAAGGGAGAGATTGACGCGGAGTTCGTCTCATCAGCAGTGAACACGGGAAATGCGTGGGGTCTAACTTGGAAGTACCCGGGCGTTTTCGAGCCCGAAGAACATGAGCGGGCTACGGTCAGTGAGGTTGTGGACATACTCGACATGTGGTCAAGCATTGAGACGGCTTACAGCGAACTCCTTGCCGACGAAAGGGCTCGCGTTGATCGTGTAAAATCTCCACTTTCAAAGACGCCCCGCTTTTTTGGGTTTGACGGCAATAATGAAAGCGAACATATCGGCGTAGCTAGCTTTCTAATTGACGATTTGGAGCGTTTTTCTTCTTTCAAGGGACGCGATCTGAATTCGCACTTTCCGGGATCTCTTGATATCCACAGGCGCATGCTGGCAGTGTTCAAGCCCATCCGGTCTACACTGGACCCCTTCGGCGCGGAGAAAATTATATCTGTTTTGGAAGCAAGTTGATCCGCTCGGATAGATCTACTGACCCACAGGACTCATATTGCGAACCAAGTCGCTTCCCACCTCACCAAGTCGCTTCCCACCTCCAGGTCACGATTTAGCGAAGCCCCTCCATCGCATCATAGCCCACCTCCGTGAGTCTAATCACAGGCGGCTCCTCTCTGATCCAACCTTGCTCGACGGCATAGTCCATGCCGGCTTTGTAGTTTTCCGGCCCGTATCCCAGTTTCAGAAAATCAGCATTCACCGCGCCAGCCATCACTACCTGGCCGGAACGGACGCTTCGCGAATAGAAGATCGACAAAATGATACGGGCGCTTTCGGTAGCCGTTAGTTCAGCAGCCATGATTTCCCCTTCGTTGTCGCCGGCGTAGCCACTAGCCCTTAGCGGCGCTGACATCAGCCGATCGCCAATCCTAGGCTCACGTTGCCAGGTCTATGCCCAAGCTCAGACTGTAACCCATACCATTCATTTGTAGTCATTTCGTCCGTTTCCGTAGTCAATCTGCCGCCGTAGCCGCCTATCATGGCGCACGCACAGCCAACTTATTGCGCCGTTCCCACTTTACCGGGATCGCCGGTGACAATTCTTAGGAAAGGCCGCCCGCATGCGTTACATACGGCTTTTAGGTACTATCGTCTTGTCCGCCGGAGCTGGCCTTCTTCTGGGGATCAATCTGGGGGCAACCGATACATCGGTCGAAGCTGCATTGCTTGGTCTGACTTTAGGCTTCGGCGGCGGTCTCGCCATAGTAGTGTTCTAAGGTAATGATGCGGGAATGATCGAGCGCGCAAGGACCCCGAAGTAAAGATCCTTCACTGGTTGGCCGCCGCCATCGCCGCAAACTGCGCGGACCCTTGCGGATTATTCGCATAGGCCTCGAAGATGCTGACTCATCCGCTTGTCGGGTCTCTTCATTTGCAACCCAAATTAAGTGAGTCCCATGCTTCGTCGAAACTTCCGCCGTCCGCGTCGATCGGCATAATCTTTTCGCCATTCGCGAAGTATTGCACTCGCCAATGATTCTTGGCATTGCGCGTGATGATGAAATGCTCGGGGCGGTCCACCGCATCGGACCTCAGAAACTCAATAAGAGCGGTTTCGCTTTCGGACAGTTTCATTTTTAATTCCTTTGTGTGAGGGTTGAGCGATTGCTTAGGGGCTGGGCGTCGTTGGCGGAGCGTTGCTGGGGTCGCCAGTTAGCTTTTGCGTCAAAGCATCAGGAGGGGCCGAGCCCGGCTTAGCGCCGATGCAGGTCATATCTTGATACCACTCGGCCCCGCGGGTATCGCCGGTACGGGTCATGTAGAGGACTTTATAAATCCCATCATTGGTGCCCAGACGGAGAACCTGATCATTTGCTTGGGCGCTGTTATGCAGCTGGCTTAGCTGGGCGCGCTGGATATCCTGGTCATTAATCTGAAGCAGAGTATTCACTTTGACGCGCGAATTAATCAGCGTCCGAACAATGATTCCGCCAGGGGTTTCAATCGGCATCCCGATCATGCCGGTCTTTGAATTGACGATAAACGCGGAACCCGGAAGAGGCGTATTCTCCGGAACCATTTGAAGCTGACCGTTTTGTATAGACCAGGTGCAGCCCTTGGACTGCGCTAGCGTCCGCAGCAGGTCCTTGGCGCCCGTAAACCACGAGACGGCCCTCGGATACTTGGGCGTATCGAACACGCCCTGCGGGATGTAGCCATGCGTGACCCCAAATGGGGCCATTGCCTTCAACGCTGTCTGGTAGTGGTCTAGCGGCGTGCTGCCCTTCGCCAACGTGATATTGACCACGCCAAAATTGTAAGTGCTATCGCCGTCCTTGGCGAAAATATCCACGTAGGTGTCCGTAGGACTCTCACGGCCAATGCGTGGTTGGGTTACCTCGCCTTTGAAAATAAGCCCGGCGCCTTCGTCTTCATACCCGGCATATAATTCGACGTGATCGCCCTTGAATATCTTTTGCGCCGTCTCTTTGTTCGGGTTGTAGATCCTGCATTCCAGGGTATTGGGGGCCTGAACCGTGTCCTGCTCGATGGAAAACTTGACGCGCAAATCGGACAAATCGAGGGTGCCGCTACTGCCGGTGACCGTCAGTTTCAAACTGCGAAGCCAAGCCATGTTACTCCGTCCCCTCTCTCGCAATCGAAACGGACGACGCCGACGCTGTAACGCGCCGACGCCGCCTCTGTCGCCGACCTGCGGTCCCAATCGGAGTAGGAACGGCCTCGGCTAGCCTATCTATCCGCACGCCGGCTTCCGCGTGGTGTGCCCGGGGATCATCCGGGCCGGAACTGAATTGGCGCCGCCGACGAGCGCCGCTTCTCTGACACCACTCGCCGGCGACTATCGCTGCCAGGTGCACCCACGGCGGCGAATCTGAATTTTGACTCATGGAAGACGCAGTTCTGCGCATGCGTCGACCCGTAGATTGGCGGCGAACGCGGCCCATGCAACCTTGCATTTTTCGGAACGATTTTGCGTCGCCGCCGAGAGCGGATGGGCGTTGTCGATGTAATTTGCGGGTCGGCGCGCCAGCTTGTCGGCCAGACCGCTTGGCGCTATGCCCCAGCTATACGCTAGCGCTCGGAGCTCCGTGCGAAGGCTGGCCGCAGCCAATTCGCAATCAAGCATGCGCGAAAGCAATGGTGATGCCTCTTCGTCAATTGCGGCTTGGACGGCTTGCTTCAATTCATCTTCCGCATCAGCTCGTTTCCGCTGGGCTTCGCCGAGCTTGACGGCGAGATGGGCAATCGTGGCCTCAAGGCTCTGAAATTGGTCATCCAGATCGCGGCGGCGACGGCTTGAACCCGTGAGGATCACAGCGGCCACACCGTGCTCAAAGTGGACGGCCCGAACGCGGGCCTCTGCGGTCTCTGCTTCCGAAGCCGCAGAGCGTTCCTCCGAAAGAAGAGCCAACCGTTCCTTGCCGCGTCCCAATGCAGCTTCCGCCGCTTCCAATGAAGCATTCGCGGTCTTCAGCGCCGTCTGCGCCTCGCGAAGGCGGTCACGGGCGGGATATGGCGACTCGGTATCGAGCTCATCGATGCAGTATCTCGCGTTGTCCATTATTTCACACCGTAAAATTTGGCGTTCATCTCGTTAATCGAGCGCATCTCTGATGTATTCCTGCCGATCGTATCCAGCGCCTTTTTTGCCGACTTGGTCATGGTCACGGCAGCGACGTTCGATTGCGCCACGCGTGGCTTGCGCTGCACGCTATCGCCGACGACGGACGTCGCCCGTTTGGTAATAGGGTCGACCGAGAACATGCTTTGTGGACCGCCTTCGCCGCCCTGCAACAGAACCCAAGCGATGAAATATTTCGTGCCGTTTTCCTCAACGATCTCGACGTCCCAGTTCTGCGTCCAGCTGCACAAAACAGCCCGTGTGGCGCCGTCCCCACGCGTGGGCATCGTCCCGCCGAGTTCGCCGGCATACTCAAGGCCGCTGTGTGACGCGCCGCGGAAGCCCCGCAGGATCTCAATTGCCGGGTCGCCGTCCTTTACATGTCGCATTCTGGCGCCGCAAAGCGGTTCTGGCTTGTCATGGGTCATTACGTTCTTAATCACTCTCGTTTTCATGCTGGTCTGCCTTTCAAAATCTATCCAATGAATGTGTGCTGCGCCCGCAAACGCGCCGCCCGCGCTTGCAAAGCCGCCCTGGTGTCTTCGTCGAGGTCCTCTCGTCCGGGCAGCGGAGAATCGCCGCCCAACGCCTTGTCGAATTTGCCCCATAGCTCGGACCAGTTGTCGTTGCCGACAATCCGGGCCATTAATCCCGCTACGGAGGCTGCAAGGTCATCATGTCCGCCAGGTGGGTGGCCGATGCTGTCCTTCGCGCCGACACGGGAGGCGCGGCGCTCCAGCCCGCACAGCTGAGCGGCGAGCCTGCGATGATCAAGCAATTGCACACGGCGACTGTTAAGGATCGGCAGGAAGCCACCGAAATAGTCGCTCGTCGTCATTTCGCTGTGGCGGTAGGTGACACCGTTCTTGCCGAACAGCTCCACAGTGAATCCGGCGCCGTAGCGATCACCCGTCACCTCATGAAGCTCATACGTCTTGAGAGCCTCGCAGAGCTCAATGACGACCTCTTCAGGACTGAATGGCGGTCTCTTCTCAAGCAGCAGGTCGAGGACGCCCACATTGTCTTCGACGTGGCCTATCGCCAATGTGAAGCTGTCTTGCCCGCCTCCCGACGGATCAACGTGAGCAACATATGATCTGCCCTTCGCGAACTCGATTTGGGCAACGCCCTTCACTGTGCAGGCGTCGACGATTTCCGGCGATACGTATGACTCTAGGTCATTTCTGAAGAGACCTCCCCATTCGCTTGCGGCAACCGAGGCGTCATCTTCGTAGGCCCTGTCGATAACCGACTGCTTGATCGTCGGGTTGAAAAGCTTCGTCGGGCCGTTGGCGACCAAGATTGCCGGGTTGCCGTTAGGACCGAAGTGTTTCTGGTAGGTGCGCCACATCTCACCCCGCCTGGCGTGCGGAGAGCCGATGCAGAACAGTTGGCCTCCGGTCGTGGCCAAGCTTGGCTTGACTGCGGCGAGGATCTCTTTATCGGGGTTGCGGCTGTCGTCCGACTGCCACATGCTTGCTTCCTCGGCGATAACCGCCACCGCGCTGAAACCGCGGATCGTTCGAAAGGATGCCGGCCGGATTTGGATATCCACGCGGTTCTTTAATGAAATCGTGTCCGCCGTGATGCTCCCAGCCATGGCTGCGAAGCGCGGTATGTCAGTGAAGATGCCCCGCGCGAAGTTCATCAGGGTTTGCGCTTGCTGCATCGAGGCCGCCAGGATCGGCAGCACCCCGCGCTCGCCAAGCCCCAGCGCGTCGCGGTGGTCGCAACACGCGGCGATATAAGCCGCAATGGCTGCCGTTCCGAGCGTCTTGCCTGACCTGCGCCCGGCGATGACGTGGCACTCCTCCACGGGCGCCGCTGGCGCTTCTAGGCGCTTCGTTACCTCGGTGTAGATGGCCAGTTCGCTCGCTGTGAGCTTTTCGCCCATGGCTGCGATAAGCAGGACCCGCATGACGGCGAAGGAGTCGCCCCCCAGAACCGTCCCAAGCCAGCCATTGTCTGTCAGCGCCTTGCGCGCAGTGATGAGCTTCTTCACTCGGACTGACCCGTCGGAGGCCTGGAGAAATATGTCGTCAGGAAGGCGTCGTCGCCCTTCAGGGGCTTAGCCACGCGCTGAAGGCCAAGGCCTTCCAAGATGCGCCTCAGGCCGCCAGCATGCCTATTGTAGGCATCGAGGTCTGCATCGTTGCCTAACGACAGCTGGCCCTCGATACGTTCCAGCTCGACCTCCAAGGTCGCGGCGCGCCTGCATAGGCTAGTCTGAGCCTCAGACAACGATTCTGGGCCGCCGAGGTCGTCGACATGAAGAGCGAGCAAATCCTTCCAGCGGCGATACCAGGGCGAGTTTCCATCGCCCTCGATGAAGGCGCGTGTTCCATTCGTCACCGCGGAACGCTTCCGCCTCGTGGCGTCGACGTTGCGGAGTGGATTGGTTTCAGACTGCATTGGCTGGCAAACGGTTTCCATTTGTTGTCCCTACGTTGTCCTCATTGTCGTTTATCCGACGACAACAAGCAAGACTATCAGCAGTACTCATTTGATATCACTGGTATTTGTCTTTGTTAAAACCCAATCGAACACGCGATATCTCGTCGGATGCTCTGCATTACGCAGCGTGGTTTTCCGCGCAGAAAAATCTTACAAAGGCGTGGCGATCGCCGGCTGACCCCAGGTTGGGTATAGCCAGCGTGTTTCTTATGGCCGAGGGGAACCTGTTGAGTAGCAAACAGTTCGCCAAGCGTAAGGAGATCCAAATGGAAACTATTCTGATTATTGTAGTCCTCGTAGTACTTCTCGGGGGCGGTGGACTGTATGGCCGCGGACGTTGGTTTTAGACCCGGCGCCTAACTCCAGATAAGATTGGTCCAAGCCGAGGCTTTACCGCTTCGGCTTTTTCGCAATTAAGCCCCTTACACGGTATAATCGTGACAAATGGCTGGCCCCCTTTTTGCGGTCCTGAGGTTCTCAAGAGGCTTGCCGATAGGGCACATTGCCCTGGAGTTGGAGCAACCCGCCGTTCCAACGGCGTGGGGGTGTTCCAACGCCATGGGGGTTATAGGGGGTGGAACACACACCCCCGTTGGAAGCGTTGGAAGGGCGTTGGAAGCGTTGGAATGTTGCGCTGGAAGGATCATTGAGAGCCTACAATCACGAGCTTGGAGCGCAAGCGAGACGCAGGCCCGACCGGCTCAACTTTGATGGCCCCTTTTTCGAGCAGGCGCTTCATTGCTGCCGCAAAGGCAGCTCTTCCGATGCTTTGGCTGCCCGGCTCATCCTCAAATATCTTCGGTGCGAAGTTCACGCCCGGATTAGGCCCGACATTTCTGCCTTGCGTGGTGAGTTTTGCCAGCAGCATAAGGAAAGCATCCTCGACTATGGCCTCCGCCGCGAGCTTATCGACGCCTGTCGCGGCTGTGCTGACGACAAAGACACCATTTTTCCACTCGACTTCGATGGTTTCGGCGAGGCCGGAATAGTTGCTTTTCTTGGCCGTCAACGTTCGCAGATTGGGATTCGGCTCGCTTCCGTCCGATGCCTTCCCTGTTTGAAAATAGAGACGACTGCGGACCGAATTGCTCCAGCCGGTAGATCCGGACATGCCGGTGCCGGTCGCCATGCCGGTGAGGCTTGGGTGGGCGAGGACGAGGATTGTGCAGCGGTGGTCTACGGCGATCTGTTTCAGGAGAGCAATGAAGTGTCGGGCATGGGCGCGATCATTCTCGTCGCCGGAGAACGCGTCGGCGAGTGTATCGATCACGATCAGCTTAGGCGTCCAAGCCTCTATCTGGCGCTTCAACTCACGAAATAATTCCGTTCCCTCGATTTTGCCGAAGCGGCCTTTGTCGCCGAGAATGGCATCCTGTCCGACATTGTCTCGGATTCTAATGTCGGCGAGATCGAGATAAGTGGCATTGTGAAAGACTCGGATGGCCTCAAGGCGGCGATGCATCTCGTCGGCGTCGTCTTCAGCCGAGAAGTACAGGGTGCGTCCGGGCTCCGGCATGGTGCCGATCCATTCACGGGCGAGGGACATCCCTGCACAAAGCTGCAGCGCCAGAAGCGATTTTCCAGTGGCGCCGTCGCCCGTCAAAAGAGTGACGGTATATGCTGGAACAAGACTGGGAACGATCCATTCACGCTGCGGTATCAGTTGGCCTTCCCAATCCGCGGGATTGAGCAACCAGTGTTCCTTTGGCGTTTGTGGCAGGTCACGGGAAGAGTCGCGCCGCGTGCGACTCTTCGCAGCGACAAGGGCCTCACCGTAATCCATCAGCGAATCGAAGTAGGGATCGTGGGTCGGCTCGCTCATTGCGCCCACCCCTTTTCGTTCTCCGTCCATACAGCAATGCGGATGCCGTCTCCGTGTCGGCTGCGGACGAGCTTGGCCCATTCATTCACACGCGACTGCCTAGTAGAAATGACGACCGAATGCAGGCGCAGTTCTTTCGCAACCCTCACGGCATCGCAGTACGCCTGCGGGCATTTACAAGCGATGATCGTGACCAATGCGGCTATGTCGAGGAGCTTGGCCAAAGAGTCTGCGTCGAATCCGGCCGGCCCTGCGTGGTCGTCATCGGCATCAAATATTTTGACAACCGTCGGCTTTACGAGAGACGCCGGCATAAAGGGTTGGCCGCTCAACCAATCCTGCAGAACGGGTATGTATCCGCACTGATGATCGCGGACTGCGGCAAGAATCGAGTGACTCGTCTTGCTGCCCTTCGCGAGCATTTTGGCGGCGGTAGCCTCTGAGCAGGTAGGAAGGCGTACGGTCATTCGGCGCCTCCATTTCGGAGTTCGCCGATACGCTGACTTACGAGCGTCGCCGAGGTCACGTGCGCGGACAAGAACTTCAGCTGGCGCGCAACGCCGGCAATGTCATTGATGTTGCAAAACGTCTTTATCAGCGTCACCTGATGGTCGACGTGGTTCATCCGCTCGAAAATGCGATCAAGCAGAGTATCGACATCATCGATGCTGTTCGCATCAACAGGCGGCGAAGTTTCGTTGCCAGCGACACTCATGCGTCACCGCCTAGCTCGGCGGTGTAACGGCACGAAGCGAAGAAAACAGTTTGGACTTCTGCGAGTGGAAGTGCTATAACTCGGTAGTCAATCGCCTGGCAGCAAGAGACATTTCCGAGCCCCGCCGCGACGCCATCGCGCGCGGGGTTCGCTGTTTCAAAAGCCATCGATCTATACCGCCTCCGCCATCGAGGAGCGGGCGTCGGTTTTACGGGCGGTCGGGCGGCTTTCAATCCATTGGTCGACCTCTTCCTCGGTCCAGGCGCGTGAATTGGGCGTCACGAGTCTGCCAGGCGGAAATCCTTGAAGGTCAATCATGCGCTTGAGCGTCATGCGCGAATTGACGACACCTTTCGCGACTAAATCAGTGTAGCGTATCAACTTCATCTCTAGCCTCATCCTGTGCGCGCGCCGAATATCAGCTGCGCTCGTGAGCAAGAGATGCGCTCGTTTTTACCCCCGAAAAAGAGACCTGAAATTACCCCGATATTTTATTTTCGGGGGAATTTTCCTTTCCACTTATTGTGATCGTTGCGTATTCTGTTTTCGATCGTTTTAGCCGTGGTTCCAGACAGGTTTTTGTGGCTCGAAGCGAACCAGCTTTGTAAATATTCCGCTTCTTCGACGACCGAGAGGAACGCCTGATTTGCTTCACAGCGGCGATCATGTTCCGCAAAAACTAGATGCATTGATGACGGTCGCCCCGGAGCGCCGGTTCCCTTTCTTGGCGACTGAGGATCCAGAAATTCTCGCAAAGAATCTGGAACAAAAGTTCGCGTGTTCGGGTTCGCGATCAGCCACTCGACTTCTTCGCGCCAAGACTTTTGAGGCTGCGGCGTTAATTCACCAAGAATCGTGCTTTTGACCCGCGTGAATTGATCCTGGTTCGTCGCGCAATGTGCAGCCATGAGATCTGCGAGCTCTGCTCGCGATTGCGCGCCGAACAGCCACGCATCCCAGTAGTCTGGTCCGAGAGGATTGCCGTATGCTTTCTCAAATATTTCCGCTTCCGAACACCAAGGAAGAGGCTCGGCGGCGAACGGGTCAGACGGAGCAAACGATTCCTTTATTAGACCTTTAACGGAGAACCTTTTTCCCGGTTCACCGAACGACCGTGCGGCGCCGGCCCTCCCTAGAATTTTGTCGCGTATGCTGCGGTCGTCGCGTTCTGTCACACTGCTAGTCATGCTTTCCCTCGCGGATTCAGCGTCACAACATTGGTCGCTTCTTTTGGGTCTATGATCGCAGCCAAGCGCTCGCTCCACAGCTCCAGGGCGCGGCGTTTCTCATGGTCGTACCGGTGGCGATCATAAACGCCAGTGACGCCACCCTCAGCATGGTTCAAAATCTTCGAAATCACGATCCGGTCGGCTCCCAGCTTCGCTAGATATGTAGCGCAGGTCCGCCGCAGATCGTGTAGATGCCACTCGCCGATCACGGGGGCAGCGCCTGGCTCGGCTCCTGCCGCGACCTTCTCAAGAGCGAGCTGGTCCAGCCTGCTCTTGGATTTGCCCCAACCGCTTATCGGCCCAGCTTTGGTCTTGGTCCCTTTCTGCGGCGCCAGACGTCGGCCAGTCGAGAAAACGAAGTCCCCAAGTTTGGGGCAACCGTCGATAATCGCCAACGCCAGCTCCGACAACGGCACTTCATGGGCGCGATCGGCTTTGGTGCGATCTCTCCCCAGAGTCCAAAGCCTTTGTTTGCGATCGATCTCGGTCCAAGTCATCCCGCCGACTTCAGCACGGCGTTGGCCGGTCAAAAGCATCAACTTAAATGCGCGCCCAAAAACACTTAGCTCGCCGCACGCCTGCCAAATTGCCCGAATCTCAACCTCTGTTAAAACGCGGTCCCGCTTATTCTCTTTGGAGGGCTTCTTGATCGCCGCGGCTGGCGACGCTTCAATCAACTCTTCATCGACGGCCCAGCTAAAGAATTTCTTGAGATATGCGAGCACCCGATTGGCTCCTATAGGAGCATCCTTCCGAAGAGAGCGGATCAGCTCATTCACGTCGGCCCGCTTGATCTCGGAAATCGGGCGCTCCGCCCACAGCGGATAGGCGTGCTTCCGCACGGCCTTCTTCACAACATCGCCAGTCCTTAGGGTCGACAGGTGGTCTTCGGCAAAAGCGTCGAAGGCAGAAGCAAACGTGTCCGCCCGTCGGCGTGCCTCTTGGCGCAGACGATCTGCCTCTTTGACCTTGGGATCGATCCCTTGCCGAATGTCCTCGCGCCATTCACGGGCGATCCCTCTGGCTTTGGCAAGAGACATGGCGGGATAGTCACCGATCCGGCGGGGCGTTGGATTAGGGCTCCCGGGGAAGCGGGTGACGAGGACGAAGGCTCCCCTGCTCTCTTCACTGCTTCGGTCCGTTACCCGGATGCCGAACCCAGGGATTTGGGCGTCATAGACGATCACGCGCTTGCCCGTTTCGGCTGGCTTGATCGCTCTTAAAAAACGGTCGGTGAAATCCCGTTTCGCCACCATCGCAGAACCTCTGATTGTTTGTCTCGTGATCCTAGCGGACAACAACGGGACAACATAAATCGTTGGCAATCACTGATATTGCCTGAGATCACATGATAGTGTGTTTTTCAAAAACTGCAATGAATCCGGTGGCTTATAAACAGCTAACGAAATCTGCCGATACCGCGTGAGACAACATGATTTGCGACTGAAAATCGCAGTGTCGGTGGTTCGATTCCGCCCCTGGGCACCAACCAACTTCCTATCCTATTGAAGTTCCTTCCACTTTTTTGAGTGGGACACTCCTAATGGGATCGAGTGGGACAATTTTGTTTCCGGTTAGTTTCGCCATGCCGCTCTTGGCCAACACCTTTTGACTTGCTGCTTTTGTGTAGCGAATCACTTCGCGCGATGTCTGATGCCCTGTGACGGCGCGAATCTCGCTTTCCGACGCTCCGGCTTCCGCCAGCCGCGTCGCGGCGGCTTTGCGAAGGCCATGCGCTGAGCAATGCGGCGGCAGCCCAGCGTCATCGCACCATTTACGGAAGCGGTTGCCGAAGCCGTTGGCTGTGAAGGGCTGGCCAAATTCCGTCACCAAAAACGTAAACGTGCCGGATGGTGTCGCTTCGATAATGCGGAGGAGTTCGGGAAGAATCGGTATAGCCAACGTGATCGGGTTGCGCGCCCGATTTTTCTGCTGAGTGAAATGAAGCCATTCGCCTCGCAACTGCTGCCGTCCGAAAAGCACGATGTCGGATCGGCGTTGCCCCGTGTAGAGCAGCAACCCGAGGGCCAGCCTGGCCTTCGAGCCTAGTGGATGGCAAGCCTCGAAGCATGCAATTTCCTCTTCCGACCATGAATGAAAGCCGTCGGAATTACCCTTCAGATATTTGACGTCCTTCGCGGGGTTTTTGGTGGCGTGCCGGTATTCGATCGCGAAGGCGTAAAGCTGGCGCAGCGCTTTGATGAGCGAGTTCGCCGCTTCCGGCCGATCCGCCTTGGCGTCGCGCCATTTGAGGATGCTGAGCGGCGTCAGCTTGTTGTAGGGCAATGGTCCCGCGGCGCTCTTGCACAGTCCATCGAGAATCAGGCGACGCACATGCTGCGTGCGAGGATCCAGGCGACGGAAGTCTGCGGAATGGTAGTAGTTCAGGCACAGCCATGCCAACGATCCGCGTTCAGCCGGCATGGACTTGCTCGGCGATTCGCCAGCCCGAGTCTTAGCAAGCGCGGAAGCATAAGCTGATTGAAATTCTTCCGATCCCGGAAGTCCATGCAGTCTGATTTTGGGAAAGCCCAGCCTACGGAAATAGATGCGGACATTGCCGTGACGGTCGACGTCTTCAACGACATATTTGAGCCGAAGGTTGACCATGGCGCGTCCTTACAACGTGACGGATTCAAAAGGATCACGGTCTTCATAGTCATCTGATGGCAGCGCCTCGAAAGCTTCATCCAACCGCCTAACGTCCCAAACCGTGCGAGAGTTTATGCGTTTAGCGGGTGGCATTCGGCCGTCCTTCACCAGTTGGTCGAACGTTGTGGGAGAAATGCCGATATAGGTAGCTGCGTCGACCCGTGACAAACCGCGGGGCTGTATAGGCGCTTTGAGGTGGTAGCTTACCGTAGAACTGCGATCGCCCATGTTCAGCTTGCAATCAAATTGCCGAGCACACGGAGCGTCCGGTACGATATTTCGCGCTGCAGTCCTAAGTCGGACGTCGCCCCTTCGTATTGTTCGGGTGCGAGCTCCCTGTCAGCGTAGTAATGTAAACTGGATATATCGCTCGGGTCGCCATCTCCTACGCTATCCACCGAAATTGCACCCCATGGACCGGGGATTCGAACTTCCACACCGAATAAATAATCATCTTCCGTAAGCTTATCATCGCGATCGGATATTAGGAACAATTCCCCGTGGCTCGCTCCTTGAATGAGCGCAGCAAGAGCTTCGCGGAATGTGTGCTTTTTCGGAAGTGCGGCCAAAGATAAAAGGCCGAATCGTCTAAATTTTCCTGGCTCCGAATAATCATCAGTTCGGAGCGAGCTAAATGTTTCGCACGTCAGTTTTGCCGCTTTAATCGATGGTCCCGAGATCGGCGAGCCAAGTACGGCAATCAAGAGGTTTGCCGCATCGGTTGCGGTCACCTTTGCTGCGCTTGTGCCGCGCCCGCTGACGGTGCGCAGCCCGGCTTCCGCCAGTAGCCGATCGTACTGGGCGACCGTTTTCGCAGGGATACCCAGCACATCCGCCATCGCTTGCACTAACTGTCCCGGTGTTGCCATTGTAGTCCTCGCCATCCGTGTAGCACGCGAATGGAGCGCCGTCCATACCATTTGATTTTTACGCAGATGGAATCCCGGAGGTCGATTATTATATGATTGGCGCTTTCGGCGCGGCAGCGGCGGAATTGAGGCGTTCATCCCCATCCCTTGATCGGAGCGGCAGTTTGATCTGCAAACCGCGCAAATGGATCGAAGCTACAGAGCCTTCGACCATGTGCCCCTCGCGCATGGACTTCGCCCATTTCCGTTCAAACGCGGCTCATCAAAAGTCTACTTATGAAGAAGAAAACGTCTTCGGGCATCGAGGCGGCGCCACCTTGTCCAAGATCGTGCGGCACTGTAGTCGCGGCCTTCTCTCAGCATGCGGCGGTTTTGCCGGCGAATGGGCCGGGCCGAGATTCCTGACGGACGGGCGGAGGACGTCGACTTGGGTCTCGCGCCGTCATCATCCGCCCCTCAACCGCTCGAAAAAGTCCTTGCCAATTCTCTTGTGCTCAACGGTGTCGCGGACAGGTCGGACAGAACAAGCAAGCCGCCATCACGATCTTACGCTTCGCTGGATGCGGAAGTCGGCCCCGAGGCGCGGTGTTGACGACAAAGCAGCCCTTGCGGGGTCATCATCAAGCGCCTCCGCAATAATGGCGTCAAAGTACCGCTCTATTGGGCGCACCGGCAGCCACTCATCTCCTAAACCGTAGGTCAGGGGTTCGAATCCCTTCCAGGACACCAATTAAATCAATCTGTTACCTGATCAATCGCCCCGCGTCTCTAGGCGAATTTCGCTACGGCAAGCAGCTGGTAAGCAATTTGAGAATATGTGTTCTGGTTTCGCCCGAAATCATACACTGCCATCTCGTAATTTTTAGGCCTGGCAGCAGACATGGAGATGGTTCGGCTGCGGATTGCCAAGCATCCCCGCGTGAACTCGTCGACGATGTTCAGGATGCGATATTTCCGCCCATCGTGGGTGCGGTCTTCGACGAAGTCGTAAGACCAGACATGGTTTTGATGCTCGAACCGCAAACGGACGCACGAGCCGTCATTGGGCCAGAGCCTCCCTCTCTTCGGCTGCTGTGTGGAACCTTCAGCCCCTCGCGCTGTTGCGCAGACTACGTAAACTTGTCTGCGCCGCCAGATCCGCTCGACATGCTTGAAATTGACGATCCAGCCAGCATCGCGCAGCAACCCAGTGATCCGGGCGATACCCGTAGCGACCGTACTGGGTCGCAAGCGCGATGATGGCGGCAGTTAGCGCTATCTCGTCGTCAGGCGTCTTGGCGATCTTGCGCTGCGTCGTTCGATGCTGGCCAAGAACGCGACAGGCGAACCGCTCGGAAACCCCGAACCTCTGCATGGCCCGCTCGACGCAGACGCGGCGGCGAGCGGGGCTTACCAGGTTCCCGAAGCAGCCTCTTTCAGAATCAGCTTCTCCAGCGTCAGATCCGCCACCGCCTTGCGAAGCCGCGCGTTCTCCGTCTCAAGCTCCTTGAGCCGCTTGACCTAGTCGCCCTTCAGCCCGCCGTATTCCTGACGCCACCGATAATACGTAACCTCCGTCACGCCTATCGTTCGAACCGATTCCGCGACGGCTCGCCCTTGCGCTGTTAACACGTCGACCTGACGCAACTTCGCGACGATCTCTTCCGGTTTGTGTCTCTTCCTCGCCATTTCAAATCCTCCTTCGGCTCCAAAAGCCATATTTCACGGAGGATCACTTTTCAGGGTGAAGGCCAGGCCGCCCGGAGGCGATGCAAGTTGAGTCTAATTGTTCTGTGCGCGTGTGAAGAACGCTGCGCCCTCGGCTTCACCCCCGCCAGCGCTGTCTTCGTGGACCCAAGCCGCCAAAAGCGCCCAGGTGACCGAGAGCACGACCGGGCCAAGAAACAGCCCGCTGATTCCGTATGCCAACGTACCGCCGACGACGCCGATGAGGATTGCGGGCATCGGCGTGGTCAGTCCGCGCGCCATGACAAGGGGCCGCAGCACATTGTCCACCTAGGCCGACCGGGACCATGTAGGCGGTGAATACGAGGGCGTTTGTCGTCTCCATTGCGGTCCAGCTCCACACCACGATCGGTATGAACAGAATTGCCGGCCCGATCTGAACGATCGCCAAGACCAGAGCGATAAAGCTCAAGAAACCGAGAGCGGGAACGCCTGCGGCCAGGAAACCCAACCCGGCTAAGAACGACTGCACCAGCGCGATACCGACAACACCGCGCGACACGTTGCTTATGGTGCTGCCAGCCAAGTTCAACATTTCATCACTGCGTTGACCATAGATTCGGCGCAAGAACGCTTGGAGCCAGTTGGCCAACTGCGGTCCGGCGAGTAGAGAAATCCAGAAATAATGATGGCAGCTACGAATTCCAGGAGGCCGACAACTACGGTTCCGGAGATGTCGAGGAGCTTGCCGCCAAAGGGTTTGAGTCTCGCCAGCACCTCGAGCAAGACCGTGGCGGCGACAGCCCACAGCCGATACGCCTGCTCGCCAATCAGCGGCCCGCCCTTTACTGACTCAACCGGAGACGGAATCGAGAAAATCTTGGAGTCGAATCCTTTTATGATGAAGTCGACGCTGCTGATCAAGCCAATGTCAGGGGACCTATGACGACCGTCAAGGATAGCAAGGTGATCAGCGTGGCGGCTACCCGACGGCTACCAAGGCGTGCGGCCAACCAATCGAACAACGGGTAAAGCGCGACCGTGAGTATTGCGCTCCAAAGCACGATCGTCAGGAATGGGCCGATCACCTTCAACGACCAGTACAGGAGTAGTCCGAGAAGACCAATCCGAATCGCGGCATCGACCGGCAAAGACCCGATCACACGTGAACGAAAAGTCTTGTCGTTCTGTGGGGACATTGGGCGCTCTTGTTTAAGGTCCTCCCGACCCGGATGGCGTCGTCGCTGAGCGAGCGTCAGGACGAGGTCATGTCGGCATCAAAGGGAGCCGCGTGACATTGACTCTAGTCAATTGCGGTCAATGAGATCCACCAGAATTTACGTTTAGCGTCATTCGCGCCATGCCGCACTGCAGCGACGGCCAATCAGTTGGAGGGGTCCGGAGATGTTGAACACAGCCAAATATTCGGCGGTCGAGGTGCTGCGCAACGGACGCAAGGTCGAAATCCGCGCGCTCAGAATCGACGACCGCGCTGACCTTCTCGACGCCGTCGAACGCACCGGTGCGCAGTCGTTGTATCGGCGTTTTTTCGGTGCAAAACGCGACCTTTCGGAAAAGGAAATCGAATTCTTTTTGAACATCGATTTCGTAAATCATGTCGCCTTGGTCGCGACAGTGGAAGAAGGGAGCCGAGCCGTAATCGTCGGCGGCGGACGCTACATCATGGTGCGGCCTGGATCGGCGGAAGTCGCCTTTGTCGTTGTCGACGAATACCAAGGGCTGGGCATCGGTAGAGCGCTGATGCGCCATCTCGTCGTGATTGCTCGCGACGCCGGGCTCGAGGAATTGGTTGCGGAGGTCCTACCCGACAACATGCCGATGCGGAAGGTGTTCGAGAAAAGCGGGCTCGGCTGCAATATGAAGGGCGACGGCCCGATCGTCCACGTCGTGCTTCGACTTTCTGAATGAGGGGGGTCCGACCGGATCCTTCCGACGCTCACTGTGGGAATCGCTCTAATTGATGATGCGATAGCCTCCGTCGATCTAGAGGGTCTTACCGGTTATGAGGCGCGCTGCGGGCATTGGCGCGTTAACGCGCTGAGTTCGCGCGCTAACTGAAGCCAACGTGTCGCAAGCGAGCCGTCGACGTGACGAACGCCAGATAAATAGATCAAAGCGTTCGAACCAAACTCTTCGTCAAACGCCGGACTTGCTCCGAAGCTCAGCGCGTTTCGCCTGCATTAGCCTATTAATGTGCCCGATGGCGAGAGAACTGGCCCCGACTTTGCTGTCCTGGAGCTTGCCATCGAGCGCCTCGGCCGAGATGCGTTCGATGGCGGCGTCGACGCGCGCGCTTATGGCTTCGAGGTTTTCCAGCGATGTGGCATTTTTAACGCTACAAATGATTTCGGGAACGGTAGCCAAGAGAGGGGCTTCTCGCGAAGGCCGCAAAGGCCTGAGCGACTGCCAGATCGCCAGTACGACGGAGTAAAGCGCACCAAGGATGATGGGTCCCGTGTAGATCCAGTCGCCGTACTGGTCCATGAAGGTCTGTTCCTCGCCGTCGAAAAAGTCCTCGGCGCCCTTGTGTACGGGTATGATTGCGTCCTTGTCGGTGCTCGCTGCCTTGATCAGCGTTGCGACCGGCGCGTCGGGGACGAAACGCTGTCGATTCTCGAAAATGAAGCGGGTCAATTCCGTGATAATGCCTGGTCGAACGCTCTGATCCGCGACGAGGTATGTCGTCACCAGCAGCGTGGTCACATTTTCGGCCGGGAAAGGCGGCGAGCCACCGAACGCACCAGAAGCGATTTCTCCTTGGTCAAATACCGGCGCAGCAGTTTCGATCGCTTCGGCATCGTCGATCGACACAACATCCATCGACTTGCGGATCAATTTCAGAGCAGAAGCCCATCTTTCCAAAATGACGCCGCTTTCTGTCGTTGGAGCGACAAACAGCAGGGCGTCGATTTTCTTTGCATTGACCGCTTCAGCTATCTCGGCGGCGACGGGCGGTATGTCGATCGACAAGAACCTGCCACCGTAGTGCAGCCGCATCCACGCCATGAGCTTGGCAAAAGAACCCGGCGGCCCAATCAGCCCCAATGTCTTGTTCGCCAACTCACGAAAGTTCTCGATCTTCGCCGATTTTGGCGCGATAATTGTGAGTGGGTCGCTATGCAAGATCGCAATCGATCGAACTCGATCCGGCACGTCTCCCAAGTTTCTAATGACTGCGAGTTGCGCCTTTCGTTTTCTCAGTCGCTCAAGCGATTCAATTGGCCCGGAGGTGTGTTCGATCGAAAAGCGGATGTGAGATTCTGCACCGACCAGAGCCCTGGCCATGGACGCGACCAGTTGGGCGTCATCAAAGCCCGGCGGGCCGACCGCGACGGACAAAACGACCGGACGAAAGAAAAAATGCCACCCCCATGCCGCGACGCCGACGATTGTGGCGACGCAGAGCACGCCGATCATCCGGTGTAGGGTTGCGTTCAATTTCATAACGCCTCCGGATGCCGAGAGAGCGCTCCGCGAGATATTAGTCTTTGTTCCCGGTTGCGCAACATGAGCGAGTTCCGGTTCGCATCCCTGAGTTACGTAGCCAACCGCGTGAATTTATGATATTATGAGACGCTGGGTTACGCGTTGATGATTTGAGGTCGTCGCCTCATTCCGGAGCTGGACGCAAACGGAAAAGACCCCGGGAGCGGACGCCACTTGGTGCGTGTTGATGCGCAGCGATAAGCGGCGCTGAAGTTTAGCTTAGGCGCTGCGTCAAAATCAGGGAGGATGACAATTATGAAAACGAAATCAGCATTGTTGGCCACCGTGTTTGGTGCGGCTCTAATAGCGAGCGGCGCGGCTCTAGCAGATGGAGTAAATTGCTTCTACAATGACGGGTGGCATCCTTGTGTCTGGTATCCTGGCTATGCCGATGCGCATCCGGCGCTAGCGGAAACCGCACCTTTGATGACCGGCCGAAGCGTGGCGGTCTCCGATGCGGCGAGCTCTGCGGCGCCGGGCGCTGCGGCCGGCCCCGGAGATCACTGCGCGACTTCCGTGAAGACGTGCCTGCTCCATGAGCCGGGTTGGCTTGGGACTGGCTGTTCCTGCAGGGTCCCCGGCGGCTTCGCGCGAGGATTTGTAGAATAGAAGCCAAGCGAAACGATACTGAGGTCAACGAGACCCGGCCGAGACCGCGTCTTGCCGGCGTTGGTGCTGCCGCAGCTCGCCGTAGAGCTGCGGCCTGCAGCCTCATCGCAGGCCGTCGTCGCATCCGGCATGTCGGATGGCGCAATGGGTATGTTCTTGTTGCAACGAGTTGCGACGCTGGTGATTTGACGCGCCGCGGGTACCGCTCGGCCATGATTAGCCATGCATTTTGGACGGACAGGAAAGACCAATGAAAGCGACGGCATGGCGTCGCCGAGGTGGTCATTTTTCTGCTCCGAAGAGGAACTTGACTGCACCTAGCTCGCCGCCGCTAGCGCTGTCGGTCGATGTGATCGACGTCGAACCGGCAATCTCGACGGGCTGAGCGGGCGGAACAGGGGCGCAGGCGTGGGCTGGCCGGCGGGATCATTGATTCTTCAGAGCCTCCGGGGCTACAGACCAAACTGGCTGCCCCGAGACGCTATGGCCGGCCTGGCGGTGGCGGCTGTGGCGATCCCGAGCGCCATCGCCTATCCGGCGATCGCCGGGCTGCCGCCGCAGGTCGGCGTCTATTCGAGCATCCTCCCGCTGCTGGGCTACGCCCTGCTCGGGCCGTCGCGCCAGCTCATCGTCGGCCCTGACGCCGCGACGATGACTGTGCTGGCCGCCGCTCTCGCCGACGTCTCGGCGAACGCCCCGGATGACCGCGTCGCCGCAGCCGCGGCAGTGGCCCTCGCCGTCGGCGTTTTCTGCTTCTTCGCCAGTTGGCTCCACCTTGGCGTCGTCGCCGCCTTTTTGTCGAAGCCGATCCTTGTGGGTTTCATCAGCGGCGTCTCGATTTCTATCCTGGTCGGACAGATCGGGCGGCTGACCGGCCTGCGAATCGAATCCGAGGGCCTTGTCGCCCCCGTCGTGGAGCTGTTCCAGAAAGCGGGGTCGATCAACTGGCTGTCCCTCGCCGTCGGAGCGGCGGCGTTTGGCCTTCTCCAGCTAGTGACCGCGTTGCGTTCGCCGGTGCCAGGACCGCTTGTCGTCGTCATCCTTGCAGTCATAGCCTCCGCGGTCTTCGGCCTTGAGCAAAAGGGCGTCGCGGTCGTCGGCCGCCTGCCGAGCGCCCTACCCACGCTGGCTCTGCCCGACATGACCCATCTGACCCTACCGCAAGTCGCGCTCGACGCGGCGGCGGTGTGGCTCGTCAGCTTCGGCTCCGGCATCGTCGCGGCGCGCAGTTTTGGCGCGCGCGGCAAGTTCGAGGTCGACGCCGACGCCGAGCTGATCGGATTTGGCGCGGCAAATCTCGCGTCGGGGTTGTTCGGCGGCTTTCCCGTCACCGTCTCCGACTCGCGCACGGCCATCAACATGGCCGTCGGCGGGCGATCGCAGGTTTCGGGCATCGTGGCGGCCCTGACTCTCGCCGCGATCCTTCTTTATCTGAACGACGCGCTGCGCATTTTGCCGACGCCGGCGCTCGGCGCCATTCTCGTCGCCGCCGCGATCAGCCTCATCGATATCGCAAGCCTGCGCGAGATCTGGCGTATCAGCCGCATGGAGTTTGTCTTCGCCCTGATCGGGATGGCGGGGCCTGTCAGTCTTGGCGTGTTGAGGGGCGTCATAATCGCCGTCGGCGCGACGCTTCTTTACGTTCTCCTTCAGGAAATGCGGCCGCACGACGCTATGCTCGGAGTCATCCCCGGCCGCCGCGGCTTTTACAAACTGCACCGGTTCAAAGAGGCTCGACCCATTCCAGGGCTCTCGCTCTGCCTCCTTCAGGGCAGCCTGCTTTTTTTCAACGTCGATTACGTCAAAGGGCGGCTCGCCGCGATCGCGCGGGAATTGCCGGCGGAAACGCGCTGGTTCGTGCTCGACGCAAACGCGATCGCGCAACTCGACTCAACGGCGGCGGCGATGCTGGAGGACGCGCGGGCTATGTTCGCTGCAAAGGGCATTGCGTTCGGGATCGCAGAATTGCACAAAAGACCGCACGCCATCTTGGAGCGCGCCGGTCTCCTCGATGAGATCGGAAAGACGATGGTCTTCGAGGATCTTGAAGAGGCGGCGACGGCTTTCGCCGGGCTGCCTCCTAACGGCCCCCGATAACCGCCGCGTGCGCTTGAGCCCGGCTGCATCGTCAAAGTGCGTGAGCTCATTGTGGGTCTGCGAACCGAGGCTCCGCTCAAGCGTGCAACTATGCCGTTCGGCGGTTGGCGCGTGGTCGCGGCTGGTCTTGAGTCCCACGGCCCGTACGCCCCGATCCGTCGCTCGCCGAGAGCTTCACTAATTATCGCAAGACCCACAATGACGGCGTGTTTGCGCACCTATGCGCGCTGGTCGCCAAAACGGCGTTCCGCATGCGAGGGACGTCTATTCCCAGGCGACGAACAGACCTACGTCGCCCGGAAATCCGTCTGGCCAATCGACGATCATCGCCTTCAGGCGATAGCCGGCGGGTTCAAGCCTTTCTTGCCAGATTTCGTAAAACTGACGGGGCTGCCCAACCAGCGTGTCGGGCCACCCCGCTTCGCTGTTGTTGAGGGCGCGCCCGTGATCGGCGCACAGCGCAGACGGGAAACGCATGACCATCATCTCCGTCTCTCCTCGCTCCGCAGCGCCCTTTACGCGACTGAGGAAGGATTGGACCTTCTCGGGCGTAATCTCGACCCGCTGCATTAGCTTGTCGATCATTTCTTGCTTTGCTTTTTCAGCGCGCTCGATGGCGGCGTAACTCTGCGAAGCTTTCGCTGATTCCACTTCCGCGACATAGGCCTTCAGATCGGCGACGGACATGAACGTATCGTCGCCCGGCTCCAGCGTCGAGGATTGCTGCGTGTTCATGATCATGTGTCCTTTTTGCGATTAAAAGGCCAAAACGGATCTTAGTGGCCGTCGCCATTCAAATCAATTACCCATGTTCAGCCGCTGCAACTCTCGCGAGATCTACCTTGCACGTTGCCATTCTTCGCTTTTTGCAAACGACGGCACATAGCTTAAACCCAGCTTTCATTGCGTGAATAGTAACGTTATTTGCGCGCAGGCAACAACGCTGTAGCATGGGCGAACCCGACATTTCGTTCGGGGCGCAACGACGTTCCTGAAGTGGGGAGGATGAGCGATGAAAACCAAGCAAATAATTGGACTCTTGATCGGGATATTGCTGCTTTTCGACTTTGAACCGGCCGCCACGGCTATGCCGATCGCCGCGCCGGGGAACGCCAGGGAATCGTCCGTCTCTGACGGGCGCATTGTGAAAGTAGTGACGGCCGCAGGCGCTGCGCATAGATCCGCGCGCCGTACTGCCCGTCGGACGGTGCGGCGGCATACGTACTGACGCGTGCGTTGCGGGCAGTCGGGTTCCATACATCATAGAGGGCGCGGCGCCCAGCGGCGCGCTCTGAACGATCGGTTGGAGGTTTGTTTCCGCCAATGTCAGGCGAAAAAGCCCAATGCGTCCGGCTGCAACAATCGGCATGCCGAGCGCACAGCAAAGCCCAGAAAAAATCCAGACTTGCGGTTTTAACTTCGCTAAAGCGATTGTAGGACCGAAAGGAAGTCTTCAGCTCTTCCCCTAACGTCGCGCAGGTCAGGCCATTTGCGCAGTACCTTGAGCCTGACATAGAGCGCCGGGCGCCAATCGCATCGAGACCAGCCCCGTCTCAATCCTCTTCGGTCTCCTCCCGCCTCTCGCGACTTTCAGCGGCTCCGCTGAGCTCACGAAGGACATGCACGGCAAGCAAGCGCATCCGCCGTTTCTGGTCCTGATCGAGGGTGGCATAAAGCGGCTGCCACGCATCGGCAAGCTTCCGAAGTGATTCCGCTTTTTGACCCAATGCGTCAGCACGCGCACGCATAAACTCAATAGGTTGGAACTCGTCCTGTTCCCCGAGAGTCGCACGCAAGGCCACCATGCGTTGTTCCCTCGTCGTCGCTCTGTTGCGGATGGCCTCCTCGATTGCCGGCCAATATTGCGTCTGGTCCGGTTTCAGTTGCAGTGTAGCCTTGACGACCGCAATTCGCGCAGCGGTCAAGGCGTTCCAATCAGACGCACTGAAGCGCTGCTGTGTCTGCGGTGCCGGTGCGGCGGCCTGCTGAGCATAGCCGAGTGAAGACCCAGAAATGAAAAGGGTGGTCAGTCCAATCGCAACCTTCGTCAACATCGGAACCTCCCAGTTTGAAGCAACTACCACTGGCCCGAACACAGGCCCCACGGAAGTTAGCGGCATTATAGGGCTGACTTGGTGAAATTGAAATGGATCTGATCTCAAATATCGAATGCAGACAGCCCCGTCGGAGACACATTAATCTTTCGGCCGCAAACGTGCGGAGACGGTAAAGCCCGTGAGGTTGCGCTAGGGCGTTCGCCATTCGCCATCGTCGACCAACAGCTCCGATGGCTTGGACTTAAAAATTCGCCGGCGGTAGCCAGTCCAGAGCGTAAGTTATGCCGCTGACGTGACGCGCCAAGTAGATTGCGCAATCTTCAGTTCTTCATTGGTCGGGACGATCAGGACTTTCACACGTGACGAGGCTGAGCTGATTTCGAGCTCTCCCGCTGCATTTCGCTCTTCGTCAATCTCGAGCCCGAGCCAGGCGCAGCCGATGGAGACTTCCGACCGCGTCGCGGCATCGTTCTCGCCAATGCCGCCGGTGAAAACGATCGCGTCGATCCCGCCGAGTGCCGCCGCGAGTGAGCCGATCTCCCGTACGATCCGGTATACGAATAGCGCGATAGCCTCTCGTGCGGTCGATTCCTTCGAGGCACGCAATGCGCGCATGTCCGACGACAGTCCGGACACGCCTAGCAAACCGGACTTTCGGTACATCAGATCCTCGAGACCCCGCGCGTCGAGCCCGTAGCGGTCCATCAGATAGATCAAGACTCCGGGATCAAGTGAACCACAGCGAGTGCCCATCATGAGGCCGTCGACAGCCGTGAAGCCCATAGTGCTCGCGACGCTCAGCGCTTCATGAACGGCGCAAAGGCTCGCACCGTTGCCTAAATGCGCAACGACGAGACGGCCCAGCGCAATCTCGGGCGCGACTTCCGCGAGGCGCGACGTGATGTATTCATACGAAATACCGTGAAAACCGTAGCGCCGGACCCCATCCTGCGAATAGCGTCTGGGAATCGCAAAGGCTTGCGCAATCGGTGGCTGGCTGCCGTGAAAGGCTGTGTCGAAGCAGGCGACCTGCGGCAGCTCCGGACGAAGGGCAAGGAGCGTCCTAATCGGCGCGAGATTATGCGGCTGGTGCAATGGTGCGAGCGGGATGAAACTCTCAAGCTTTTCGACGACGGCTTCGCTCACGAGCAATGGCGCAGTATAATCGGGGCCGCCGTGGACGACTCGGTGCCCGACCGCCGAAATGCTTCGTCCTTCGAGCCACTGGCTGCCAATGCGAACCAGCGCCCGCGTCGCTTGATCGTGATCGAAATTGCTATCGGAGAACGACTCTTCAGAGAGCATTTTGCCCTGGGCGTCGGAGAGACGCGCTCGCGGTTTTGTTCCGAGTCCTTCGATCTGCCCGCGCAGCAGGAGAGTCGGATGCATCGCGCGGTCATACACAGCTAGTTTGATGCTGGAGGACCCGGCGTTGAGGACGGCGATACTCGACATGTCTATCTCTCTGGAAATGCCTAGGGCGCCGGTAGATCAGGCAATGATGTTGGCGCCGCCGTCGACATAGACCGTGCCGCCCGTGAGCCGGTGTGCGAAGGGCGTCGCCAGGTAGGCGCAGGTCCAGCCGACATCCATGATGTCGACCAGTTCGCCGAGCGGCGCCTTGCTCGCCGCCTCGTTGAGCAGCATTTCGAAATCCTTGATACCCGAAGCGGCTCGGGTCTTCAGGGGTCCCGGCGAGATGGCGTGGACACGAATGTCGCTCGGTCCGAGTTCATAAGCAAGATAGCGGCATGCCGCCTCGAGCGCGGCCTTCACGGGCCCCATCACATTGTAGTTGGGCACGACTTTGTTCGCGCCGTTGTAACTCATCGCGAACATCGCGCCGCCATTCGTCATCAGCGGCGCAGCGAGCTTCGCCATCCGCACGAAGGAATGGCAGGAAACGTCCATCGCCTTTGCAAAGCCTGCGGCCGAGCAATTGAGAAGTCCGCCTTGCAAATCGTCCTTTGGAGCGAAGGCGATTGAATGAACGAGAACGTCGAGCCGCCCCCAGGCCTTCTCGATTGTCTCGAACAACGCCTCGAGGTCCGTCGAATTGGAGACGTCGAGCGGCGCCATGATCTGGGCTTCGAGCTCGGCCGCTAGCGGCTCCACATGCGGTCGCGCCTTCTCGTTGAGCCAGGTGATGGCGAGATCCGCGCCTGCCATGCGAAACGCCTTGGCGCAGCCATAGGCGATTGACTGGTCATTGGCGATCCCGACGACAAGGGCCTTCTGCCCCATAAGCACACGCCTGATCTGCGTTTCCATGGTCACCTCATCGAACCGCCGCTGCGACGTCTTTGCGTCGCGCAGCGGCGACGAGGGCGGCGACCGCGCATGACGCGAGCCGTGCGACCAGCGAGTCAGCGCGGCTCGTCAGGATGATCGGAACCCTGGCCCCAAGCACGATGCCGGCGCTGTCAGCGCCGGCGAGAAAGGACAGACTCTTGGCGAGCATATTTCCAGACTCGAGGTCGGGCACGACCAGCACATTGGCGCGGCCCGCCACCGGCGACACTATCTGTTTGACGGCGGCCGCCGCCTCGCTAATTGCGTTGTCGAGTGCGAGAGGGCCGTCTAACACCGCGCCGGTAATCTGACCGCGATCCGCCATCTTGCACAGCGCCGCCGCATCGATCGTCGAGGGCACTTTGGGATTGACCGTCTCCATCGCCGAGAGAATCGCGACCCGCACCTCGGGAGCCTTCAAGGCATGAGCGAGGTCGATGGCGTTTTGGACAATATCGACCTTTTCCTCGAGCGTCGGGGCGATATTGACTGCTGCGTCAGTGATAATCAGCGGGTCGGAATGTCCGGGCACGTCCATGATAAAGCAATGGCTGATGCGCCGCGCCGTTCGAATGCCGCTGTCGCGCGCCACAACCGCGCCCATTACTTCGTCGGTGTGGAGGCTGCCCTTCATCAGAGCTTCCGCTTCACCCTTTCGGACCAGTTCTACCGCCTTCTCCGCGGAATCGTGACTATGGAGCGCATCGACGATCCGCAGGCTCGGAATTTCGATCCCATTTTTCGCTGCAACGTCGCGGATCCGCGCGGCCGGGCCGACGAGAATCGGGACGATAAGATTCAGCCGCGCTGCCTCGACCGCTCCTTCAAGCGACGCCGCGTCGCATGGATGCGCCACCGCGGTCGTGACGGCGCCAGCTGAGGCGGCGGCTTCGATGAGACGTTGATATTTCTCTCGGCCTTCGACTCTTGAAACGGGCTTCATGTCATTCACTTGCTCTTGACCAGGATTGGTCGCGGCGACTCCTGCGTTTCTGCATTTCTGGCGCCGAACAGATTTCTCACTTCGTCGAGCCGCCGCGCAGCTTCAGGATCGAGCTTTCCTTTTGCAGCGGCGACTTCAGTGATCGCGTCGATCACTTTCTTGCATCGTCCCGGATCATCCGGCAGCATCGCTGGAATAGCCGACATGGCGCGAGACTCATCCGCCCGCAGCAGCGCAGCCTCCTGGCGCAGGATTGACTTGAGTTGCGAAAGTGACACGCGCGGATTCTCGGGAGCATTGTTGCGGATGACTTCCAGCGCGTTGAACTGGCGTTCGTCGGCGCCTCCTCCTCGCATCACGTAAAGAAGCGCACGAAGGCCAGCCTCCAGGAATCCGCCTCGCTCCATGCCCGCTTCGGGGTCGGCGCGCATTTCGGCGTGAGCGAGATCATGCTCCGTCGGACGGTCCGCGTCGAAGTGATCGGACTTGAGGCCAACGGCCACCTGAAGCAACGGCGATCCATACGTGCTGAGGAACATTGCTTCGGTCATCGTTTCGCGCATTTTGGCGAAGCTCTCGAGATTCGTGACGATCCATGACGAGGTCATCTTCTCGAAGGCGGCAAGCGGATTGTCGTCGCCGACCGGATGCCGGTCGGAGCGCACCTTTGCCGCAAGCTGGGCGATCGGCGGCATGAGTGGGTTCCGATCGGAGAAGGCGCGGAATCGGACGCGGTTCGGATGCATCTCCCGCATGAATTCGGCAGAGGCGGGCGTCGTCATCGCCTTGACGACGGGACTGAGCAAGGTGCGGTAAAGCCCCTGATTGATTTCCGAGACTCGCGCGACGGTTTCGAACCGGCGCTGATCGGCCGCGTCGTTGTGCCCGAGGGCGCGAATATCGTCGAGTGTACGGGACTCGAGTTTGGCCACGTATCTGCCGGTGATCAGTTCCGGATGCGCAATAGACTCATCTAGATCCGTGAGAAGAACTTCGTAAAGACCGGGCGGCATCGCGTCGATCAGATTCATGTTGAGAGCAAATTCCTCGTGCTCCTTACTGGCCACCTTGCCGGAGACAAAAATGCCGAGATGCCCGATGCTTTGGTGCAGCGAATAGATGATCGTCTGACCGTTCGCGATGATCTCGTCGACGCTGTCATACAGGTCGAGGATCCAATCGAGCGCCTGTTGTGGCGGTGTAATGTCATCGCCGAACGAACAGAAGACGATGATCGGTGACCGAATTTCGCGAAGGTCTATACGTCGGCCATCGCTGTTTCGGATCTTGCCTGCGGTGAGCCTGTTGCCGACGAACAATTCCTCGACAATGAACTGTATCTCCGCGGCATTCAGGAGAACGGGAGCGCCCCACCATTTCTCGAAGTCAAGAAACCGTTCGGCTTCGGTATCGACCTTGGCGTAGACGTTATAGGGCTTCTTCCATAACGTATTTGCGGGGTTGTTCGACTCGAAATTTGCAACCAGCGCTGCGCCGTCAAAAATTCCTTTGCCGATGTCGCCAGCAAGCGATGTCAGCCAAGCGCCGCCGAGCATACCGCCAAGGTAGCGCATCGGGTTTCTGCCGCGTACGCCTGCCCAATAGGAGAGGGGCGCGCCAGCGAGCACGATTGGTCCAGGCAAGTCCGGGGACATGGCCGCCATCATCATGACCTGCCAGCCTGCCTGGCAATTGCCCATCAGCGCGGGCTTGCCGTCTGCCTCCGCATGCCGCTCGCTCACGACGCGGACGAAATGCGCCTCCATGCGGCAAACATCCTCAATAGTCTGACCTGGCATTGGTTCCGGCAGGAATCCGACGAAATAGCAGGGATGGCCTGCCCGGAGCGCGACGCCGATCTCGCTGTCATGCTTCATGCCGCCGATGCCCGGCCCGTGTCCGGCGCGTGGATCAAAAACGATGAAGGGGCGCTTGTGCGCATCGATTTGGACGCTCGCCGGCGGGATGATTCGCGCCAGAACGTAATTCACCGGCCGCGGCAGCGTGCGCCCATCGATGATGATCTCAGGCTCAAAGCTAAGAACATGCGGCGCGGTCCGCTTGCTCTGCTCTTGATAGTTATTGCCGCGCTGGCGCATGACGTCGAGGAACAGAATCGAGCGCTCTAAGGCATCACGCCAGTAGTCGAAAACGAAATTGCCAGCGAGTGAGGGTTGCGACATCGAAAGTCCCCCGTGCAGCGACGAATGCATTGATCGGGCGATGTAGAGCCATGGCGTCTGTTTCGACCGATGCCTTGGTGTATCGGAGTACCACGGAGGCATCTACCGTGGGGCGTTTACCGTGGGGCGTTTACCGTGGAACATATGTCTGCCGTTGGCGCAGGCGTTAAGCTAACTGCCCTGCTACTAACTCGGGCCGAATTTAAAACGGCTTCATGGTAGCGTAGAAGCCCCGCCGTGTGAATCAGTGCGCCACGCCAATATTACACAATCCGTCAAGCGCCGCCGCGATACGAGCCGCAAGGCGTGCCCCCCAACACCCTCGAGCGCTGGGGAAAGCGCGAGGTTTAGCTTCGCTGTTTAGAGCCACGAAAACCGGATGTCGGCGACCGCCAATTTGACGCCAGCTTCAATTTCGACGACTTCTACCACCGCAGCGGCGGTACTAGTAGACGTGGCCGGTTCGCCGATAATGACGGTGCATTTGGCGGCCTGTACGTCGCGCCGCACGTCGCTGCATCCCATACGTCTGGGCCTCAGCATCTGACACTGTTAGGACTATTGGCAGAATAGAGAGGATGAGTGCGGCTGGTCCAAAAAGGGAAAGCGCCCTTCGGCGGGACACCATTTCTGAGTCGATTTTTTCGCTCATAATCTTTCCTCCCTCTAAAATGGTCCTCTTACGTGACCGGCGACCCTAAACTTAGGTCTCTCATGTTAGTTTCTATTACATAAGGCACTCGCTAGCAACCACATTGTCGCTCGATCGAGCGAGCGATCAAGCACGGGCCTATGATTCATCGAAGCGTGGCTTCCGCTCAGTGCTCGATTAGCGAGACTGGCAGGCCAGACACTGAATCTACGAGTCGCACGAGCGAAACCCAGAGACTACAGGCTTAATCGGCAGCGGCGGATAAAGCCACATCATTGCGGCATGGCTGAAACCACCTAAATCCTAGAGTTTTAAGTAAATTTGTGCTAGACGTTGCTTGTTAAGCAATCAAGGGCCGCGCCAAGCGGCTGCCGTAGCGACGAACGCTGCACAAGCAAAGGCTGATAGGTCAGCGAATAAGAATCACAGCTGATCTCTATGACGTCGGCGGCAGATCAAGAGGGGAAACGCCATGTGGTGTAGGATCGCCATTTCCATTGCTGCAGTTGTATTCCTTGCCATAGCCTCTATCTCGACCGACGCCTTGGCGTATCGCGGTGGATATCGTGGAGGCGGCTATCATGGAGGCATCCATCGTGGAGGCATCCATCGTGGAGGTGTCTATCGTGGAGGTGTCTATCGCGGAGGCGTCTATCGCGGAGGCGTCTATCGCGGAGGGGCCTATTATGGAGGCGTCTATCGTGGAGGCTATGTGCGTCGTGGCGTTTACGGGCGGGCTCTATGCGGATATGCGCCCTACCCGCCCTGCTACTAAGGGGTGGGCGCGCATCTTGTCGCCGCCGGAGCGGTCGGGCTGACGCCGGCGCGGGCAATAGGAGTTGGCTCGCATCGGCGCAATGCTGCCGCTAGCCTCGGTCAGCCGCTCGGGCTTTCTGAGGGACAGCAAGCGCGACCATCAAGCTCAGGACGCCGGCGATGCGGTTCGGTAAAATGAGAAGCGCAGACGAATCCGATTCACGTCGCCAGCTATGGCGAAGTTCAATTCGCACCGCCGTGTCCGCAATGCGATTTTCCCGCGCGAACTTCGGCCATCGAACTGCCGTGCCATATTCGCAATGTTGTAATGCGATCGCGCTTGGCCTCCCGAATGCGCGCTTTTTTCTCCTTGACCCGAGCGCAATTTCCGCTGAACAGCAGCAAGCGCTCGTTCGCGAGGCCGAAAGCCTTGGCGTTAGCCAGGGCGGCGTTCTGCCAAACGCGCATTACCTGTCGCTTTCGGGGGGCGGAGACAAGGGCGCCTTTGGCGCCGGGCTACTCGTCGGCTGGACCGCGCATGGGGACCGCCCGAAATTCAAGCTCGTCACCGGAGTGAGCACTGGGGCCCTGACTGCGCCGTTCGCTTTCCTCGGCTCCGAATATGATGCGGCGCTCACCGACGTTTATACGAACATCGCCCCTTCGAATATCTTCAAGAAGAGGTTCGTGCCGCTGGCCGCGCTTATTCAGGACGCGATGGCCGACACAGCTCCGTTATTTGGAACAATTTCACGCCATGTAACGGACGAGATGCTCGCGAAGGTCGCCGAGGAATACGAAAAAGGACGACTGCTGCTGATCCAGACCACAGATCTTGACGCTGGCGTACCGGTCGTGTGGAACATCGGAGCGATCGCGGCAAGTGATCATCCTGGCGCAGCCGATCTCATACGCCGGATCTTGCTTGCGTCCGCGTCTATACCAGGTGCGTTCCCGCCGGTGTTGTTTGACGTCAGCGCCGACGGCAAGTCCTGTCAGGAAATGCATGTCGACGGCGGCGCCGTCAGCCAAGCTTTTCTGATTCCGCCCAATTTGGATGTGCGCATAGCTCAAGAAAAGACCGGGCTTCGCAGAAAGGCCTACGACGCTTATATCATTCGTAATTCCCGCTTGGCGACCGATTGGAGCGATGTGCAGAGGGCCACGCTTCCGATTGCCGGGAAAGCCGTCTCGATAATGATCAACTACGTAGGCTTGGGCGATTTGTATCGCATTTATTTGGAGTTGCAGCGAGCTGGCGCGGGCTTCAACGTCGCCTATATCGGCGACGACTTCCAGGCGGAACACAAGGTGCAATTCGAACAGGGATACATGCGCGCTTTGTATCGATTCGGCTATGAGAAGGCAGCGAAGGGTTACCCGTGGGAGCATGCGCCGCCGGGATTTCAAGCCGAGGATCGAGGGCGCGGCCGAGATAACAGGACTTAGACGAATGGCCTGCGCTCATGCCACTGCTGATCGGTTTTTCTAACCCGAACTCGCAAACCGTGTCGTCATGCATCGCCCTCGCAGTCACTGAAGAACGAATTAGGTCTTCAACGCGCGCGCTTCGAGCTCGCGCAGAGGCGAGACAGCGATCACTGAGGAGCCAGCCGGCTTCGATATATGGAACATGGTAACGGCGATGCGCCATCCGACTGAGATTGAGGTCGATTCCGCGCCATCCCTCGCTCGCCCTGGGCTGAAGACGCCACGAGCCGCCGCTGTCGCTGGGATCGTTTTCTCAATGCTCCTGATTTGCAGCTTCTGGGTGCTTTGGCGCGCAGTGCTCGTCGACCCGCCCGAAGCTGGCTCCTGGCTCGGAACTCACTCGAGAAGAGTGTCGCTTGCTTTGAATCTCATTCCCTTTGCGGGCGTGGCTTTCTTTTGGTTCCTTGGCGTTCTGAGAGATCGCCTCGGGCAGAAGGAAGACCAGTTTTTTGCAACTGTTTTCCTCGGCAGCGGCCTCATGTTTCTTGGGATGCTGTTTGTCGCCGCTGCGGCAATGGGTGGAATCGTCCTGGCCCAATCCGCCACATCTGCCGGGCTTCGGGGCACCGCTACCTATGCCTTCGCCCGTTCATTCACATATAACATCATGCAAATCTACGCACTCAAGATGGCCGCGGTCTTTATGATCACCACCTCGACACTGGCGATAAAGACCAACCTCACTGTCGGCTGGATCGCGTTCCTGGGATACGCTTCGGCAGCGTTCCTCCTTGCTGGCGGCGGTTATCTTGGCTCGGCTTTATTCATTTTTCCAGCGTGGGTGCTTCTAGTCAGTGTCTATATTTTGATCGACAATCTGAGAAATTCGCCGGGGACAAAGAAGGGGGAACTTGAGGGTTAATACGCTGTATCGACGGCTGGCCGCTTATGGATGCCTAATCTCGATCCATCCATTCAGCTCCCATATATTGACGCCTTGGCCGAAGCTCGGCGATTGCGAGCGCCGCACCAGATGCTCGACCGCGGCGACGCATCCCAAGGTAAGTTATTTACCCGCCGATGTTGTCGTAGACCGTTCATCAGGGCGGAGGTGACCCGTTTCGATGGACGGTTTCTGTTTTGGGCGGATTGGTGCGGTTCTCTGGATTTCCCGTCGTATTCGATCGGCAAGCGATCCGGTGGCAGAGATCACCGTCACGCCCGCCAATTTTAATAACGGCGAGGATGACCCTGACGCTTTGCCCGACAATCCCGGTGAAGTGTTCGCCGACCGCGCCTATCGCAGTAGCCATTTTGGTGATGTGGTGTGCGCTAAAGGCCGTAGGCCGCCCATCATGACGACCGGCATGTGGGCCGTGACGAAGCTGAAACGCTCGCCGCCTTGATGCGTGGACCAGCCGCTCCCCGGGGTGCGAGGCAGGATCGAGAAAATCTTCGGAACCTGAAAGCGAAGCTACAGTCTACGCCAAAAGCGATGGAGAGACTGGCCAAGGCCGCTGTCCAAGTTCGTCTGACCGCCATTCGCCTGCAATCTCAAGCGTACACCGAAGATCACCGGCAGGTTGCCTGACGGTCAAGCCCCGCATGCGCGCGTGCTCCGACGCCGATGTGCGCCGATTTCAACGAACGCATCCTTCGATTCCGTTGCCCACAGGTCACACTGAATCGAATTGCACCCTCCAAAGCCCGTTTTGCGCCGAGAACGTTTTATTGGGCATCTGAAACGGGGTAATTTGCCAGGGCTTCCAACCCCTGAAAGGAGAAGGCATTATGTTTAATCGTATTCTCATGGCTTCGGTTGGCGCTGTCGCGCTCGCCGGATCGGCCTTCGCGGCCGATCTTCCATCCCGCGCTCCGCCGCCGGTCTATCTGCCGCCAGTGCCGATCTTCACCTGGACTGGCTTCTATATCGGTGCTCAGGTCGGTTATGCTTGGGGTACCTCAAACGGTAACATCGGCGATAATTTTGGTGACTTTTCTTCCTTAAGCGTCAGCAATAGCGGCGTCATCGGCGGCGGTCATGTCGGCTATAATCTGCAGCTGAACCAATTCGTCGTCGGCCTTGAAGGCAGCGTCGACGGCTCCAGCCTGAGCAAGACTTTCTCTGGATTCGTTTCAGAGAATGGCATATTCCCAGGCTTCGCCCCGCCCGTTACTGTCCATTCCAGCGTCGACGTTATGGGCTCGGTCCGTGGCCGCCTCGGCTACGCTTGGGATCGCGTCCTGATATATGCAACGGGCGGCGTCGCTTTCGCTGGCGTAAACAGCAGCATTTCGACGCCGTTTGGGTTCGACAGCGCATCGTCGACGCGGGTTGGCTGGACCGTCGGCGGCGGCCTTGAATACGCCATCACCAACAATTGGTCGATCCGGGCGGAATATCGCTATTCCGATTTCGGCCATACCACCGTATTTGCCAGCAATTCCTTCAACTTTCCTCTGTTGGCTTCGGTCGGCGCATTTGCTAACCGCCACACTACGGAAAACCAGGTGCAGGCCGGCGTCAGCTACAAGTTCGACACGTTCGCTCCGCCCGCTCCGATTGTCGCTAAGTACTGAGGCATAGCCTCTCGGCTTCTTACCTTCAGGACGAAGCCAATGAAAACTCGGCCAAACTGGCCGCGTTTTCTGTTTTCGGCGCAGGACGAGCTCGGCCCAGATTTGTCGGAAAAGATTGCTCGCTAGTGGATCGCGCCTAACATTTGAGTCCCGGATAGGATTCCCGTTTCCGCTTCGGTGTGCGAGTCTGCGCGATGCGCGCAGGAAAAACTCTCACCGTCTCGCTTGACGACATTTGTCGGCTCGAGGCCCTCGTTAAGGACAGGAACGTGGCCCAGAAGCACGTTTGGCGAGCCCAGATCGTGCTGTTGACCGTCGATGGCATCGGCACGAACGAGATCATGCGGCGCACCAACAAGTCCAAGACCTGCGTTTGGCGCTGGCAAGAACTTTTTTTGGAGGACGGGTTCGGCGGTCTGCCTCGCGATAAGACCCGCCCCTCGCGCATCAAGCCATTGGGCGCCGAGGCGGCTGAGCGCGTCGTCGCGCTCACGCTCGGCGAACCGCCGGGAGAGACAACCCATTGGACCGGGGCTTTGATGGCGAAGGCGTCGGGGCTCAGTGCGAGTTCCGTGCGCCGGATTTGGCGCGCTCACGGCCTCCAACCGCGCCGGGTTCGCCGGTTCAAGCTTTTCCAACGACCCGCGCTTTGTCGGCAAATTGCGCGACATCGTCGGGCTCTATGTCGATCCTCCCGCCCACGCCGTCGTCTTGTCGGTCGACGAAAAGAGCCAGATTCAGGCGTTGGACCGCACGCAGCCGGGACTGCCGCTGAAGAAGGGTCGCGCCGGAACCATGACGCACGATTATAAGCGGCATGGCACGACGATGCTGTTCGTCGCGATGAACATCCTCGACGGCGCGGTGATCGGTCGCAATATGCAGCGCCACCGCCACCAGGAATTCATCCGTTTTCTCAATGTCATCGAAAAGCAGGTCCCCGTCGGAAAGACGATCCACGCCATCGTCGACAACTACGCCACCCACAAGCATCCCAATGCTCGCCGATGGCTCGATGGTCATCCGCGATGGACGTTCCATTTCACGCCGACGTCGGCCTCTTGGCTCAACGCGGTCGAGGGCTTTTTCGCAACTCTCACCAAACGAAGGCTCAAACGCGGCGTCTTTTGCTCCGTCGTCGACCTACAAACCGCGATCAACCTATTCCTCGAAGAGCACAATCAGCAATCCAAGCCCTTCACATGGACTGCGGACCCCGAAAAAATCGTCGCCGCCGCTGTCAGGCGTGGGCACCAAGTGTTGGACTCGATACTCTAGGTCATCGACTCATTAAAGCGCAACCAGATGCGGATTGAGGCGAGCTTGACCCCGGCGAGGAAATTATCGGCTCGCTTGTCATAGCGCGTGGCGACGGCGCGATAGTGCTTGATCTTGTTGAAGAAGCGCTCGACGAGATTTCTGTAGCGATAAAGATAGGAACTGAACGGCGGGACGTTCCTGCGGTTCGGCATCGGCTTGATGTTGGCCCATGCGCCGCGAGCGTCGAGGCTCTGGCGCAGCGCGTCGCTGTCATAGGCGCGGTCGGCCAGAAGGATCTGCCCCTGGACAAGCGCGTCCAGCATGTCGGAGGCGCTGCGTCCGTCATGCGCCTGGCCTTCGGTCAGCTTCAGGTCGATCGGCAAGCCTTCGGCGTCGACAAGCGCGTGGATCTTTGTCGTCAGGCCGCCGCGCGAGCGACCCATGCAACGGGATCCGTCGTCTTTTTTTGGGCGTTGGCGGCGTGCTGATGGACGCGGATGGAGGACGAGTCGATCATCTGGATGTCGCCGTCGTAAGCCTTTGACACTGTTTTGAGAATGCGATCCCAGACGCCGGCCTTGCGCCACCGGTTGAAACGATTGACGCAGGTCGTGTGCGGACCATAGCGCTCCGGAATATCCGCCCAGGGCGCGCCAGTCCGCAAGCGCCAGAATATCCCGTTCAGCACACGCCTGTCGTCAACGCGCGGAACGCCCCGCGGCTTGTTTGGCAGAAGCGGCTCGATCACCGACCATTCGAAATCCGTCAGATCAAACCGCGCCATCTCAACCTCCATGATCGGAAGATTGAATCACGCAACGGCCGATTCGGGAATCCTGATAATGGGTCTAGGACCTAGGCGACGGCGGGAACGCGCCGATACCGTTGAAAAAGTCGCCGGTTGATGGGGCGGCAAGGCCGTGATTCACTGCTTCTGGCGATTTGGCGGGGGATGCGGAGATGATGGGCGTTCAAGCGACGTCAGCCCGGTTATTCTATGATTTCTGCCTTGACGATCATGTCCCTTCTGATCACATGCTGCGAGGCATCGACCGGCATCTCGACCTGGATGACGTCCGTCAGGCGCTGAAGCCGTTCTACAGCAGCACCGGTCGACCCTCGATCGATCCGGAGCTGATGATCCGCATGTTGATCGTCGGCTATTGCATGGGCATACGGTCGGAGCGCCGCTTGTGCGAGGAGGTTCATCTCAATCTCGCCTATCGCTGGTTTTGTCGGCTCGGTCTGGATGGCAAGATCCCAGACCATTCGACCTTTTCCAAGAACCGGCACGGGCGCTTTCGCGAGAGCAACGTCCTGCGCCATCTGTTCGAAACCGTCGTCGAGCGCTGCATGGCCGAGGGGCTCGTCGGAGCCGATGGGTTCGCCGTCGACGCCAGCCTGATTGGCGCGGACGCCAATAAGCAGCGATCGGTCCCGAGCGACGAATGGAAGCCGGACGAGGTCAAGGACAATGCCTGTCGAGCCGCACGCGAGTACCTCGCGACGCTAGACGATGCCGCTTTCGGCGCGGCGTCCTCTGTAACGCCGAAGTTCATTTCGCGGTCCGATCCGGCGGCCCAGTGGACGGGGGCGCACAAGGGCCATGCCTTCTTTGCTTATGCCGCCAATTATCTGATCGATACCGACCATGGGGTGATTGTCGACGTCGAAGCCACGCGCGCCATTCGCCAGGCCGAGGTCGGCGCGGCTCGCACCATGCTCGAGCGGACGGAGGATCGCTTCGGCCTGAAGCCGGATTATCTCACCGCCGACAGCGCCTACGGTTCGGCCGAGAGCCTGGCTTGGCTCGTCAAACAGAAGAAGATCGCGCCGCACATTCCCGTCTTCGATAAGTCCACCCGGACGGACGGCACGTTTTCGCGCGCCGACTTCACTTTCGATGCCGAAGGGGACCGATATACCTGTCCGGCTGGCAAAGAGCTGGTCCAGTTCCGGCGCACCTACGCTGCCCCACGGACCGGCATCACCGCCGAAGGCACACGCCTCTAATCGCGCCAGCAAGAAGGATTGTGACGTTTGTGAACTCAAGGCGCGTTGCTGCCCGAATGCGGTCGCCCGCAAGATTCCGCGTGATCTGCACGAAGATGCCCGCGACGTCGCCCGGGCTCTCGCCTCGACGCCGGAACACGTGGGCGCTTGTCGCCGCCGGAAAAAGGTCGAGATGCTGTTTGCCCATCTCAAGCGCATCCTTCGGCTCGGGCGCTTGCGGCTGCGGGGGCCATGCGGCGCCAAGGACGAACTCCTCCTCGCGGCGACCGCGCAGAATTTGCGACGGCTCGCGAGATTGAGACCAGCGAGTGCGCCAATGGGAGTAATGGGAGTAACGGCGGCATAGCCCGGGCCAAGCCGGCGGCCGCGCCGCCAGATAGCCGTCCCACTCAGTGCATCAAAAACGCGACTGACGGGATCCGCATCGCCGAACCGCCGAGTTTTTCAACGAAATCCGCCATTCGCAGACGTTCCGTTTCTCGCCTAGACATTATGTAGAGGCGTGAATGGTTTCATCAAATTCGCGAACAAGGCGCGGTGACGGTGTGTTCCGCGTATTGTCCCTATAATAGGCGCCGCTTCCGATTTGGGGACCCCCAATTCTCCATGGCTGGGAAAACTTCTTCACGTCGGCCGCCTCGGCGGGCGCGACTCTGATCGGGTTGCTGTTCGTCTCCATCACGGTAGGCTCGGGCTCGTCTACGCCGCAGGGAATAAAGGGTACCCGCGCTTTCTTGACGCCGACGCTCACTCTTTTCGGCGCTGTGCTATTCCAGAGCTTGGTCGCGCTGGCGCCGTGGCCGTCCGCGTGGCCGGTCGGGATCATTCTGGGCCTGTGCGGGCTAGCCGGCTTCGTCAATCAAGTATACGTCATTTTCAAGCAGGTCGAGGTCGACATGGCCTTGCTTGATTGGCTCGATTGGGCTTTGTTTTCGGCCGTTCCGGCGCTCGGCTATGCGAGCCTGATCGCTGGCGGGGCCGGATTGATAGCCGAGAAATCTTTCGCGCCCTACGCCATCGCGGGCGCAGTCACGCTCTTGCTGTTCGCCGGACTCTTCAGCGCATAGGACCTCACGTTGTGGATCGCCAGGAAGCAGGACAAAACCTAGCGATGCGGATGCCCTCTGCGAATTTGCTCTGATTGCGGCTCGTAGGAATGACCGCTCGGTGTAAGTTAATGCCGTTGTTTGGCTGGCCCAGCCGGGTACCAAGTGTTAGATTCTGACCACTAGAAGCATTTTCCGCTCAGACGGCATCATATCCAGCGGCGGTGAAATAATTTTGGCATTCGGTCGGCGTGAAGGCGTCGATGGCGAGACGGATGGCCTCCGACAAATCCGCGATCGTGCGCGCGGCTGCGGCGCACAGCAGCAACTTTGAACTTGGAGAAGGCCATCTCGATTGGGTTGAAGTCGGGCGAGTACGCGGGCAAATACATTGGTGCGGCGCCGGCCGCTTCGATGGCTTGCCGCACGCCCTTCACCTTATGCGCCGGCAGATTGATGGGGTGGATGCCCCTTCGACGGCATCTTGTGCCAGAGTGGGTGTGTCAGGGCACTCGATAAGGAAGCGTCCATGGAAAATGTTAGCACGGTTGGACTTGATCTCGCGAAGAACGTCTTCGAGGCTCATGGAGCCGACAGGGAGGGCGCGGTGGTCTTTCGCAAAAAGCTGCGGCGTGCGCAGGTCTTATCATTCTTGGCGACCCTCCCATCTTGCACCGTAGCTATGGAAGCCTGCGCCGGCAGTCATTACTGGCCGTGAGATCGGCAAGCTCGGCCACTCTGTCAAATTGATCGCACCCGGATATGTGAAAGCGTTCGTGAGGCGGCAGAAGAATGACGTGTCCGATGCTGAAGCGATCTCCGAAGCTGCGCAACGCCCGACCATGAGGTTTGTCGCCCTCAAGAGCGAAGAGGCGCAAGCTGCGGCAATCGTATTTCGTACGCGTGATCTGCTTGTCCGCCAGCGGACGCAAACAATCAATGCATTGCGTGGCCATCTGACCGAGTTCGGCATGATTATCGCCAAGGGACCACAGCATGTCTCCAGGCTCGTAGCGATAGTGGAGGACCCCACGTCCGATCTGCCGCGGGCCGCACGCTTGATTCTTGACCTTTTGGTTGAGCAACTGCGTTCTCTTTTATGAGCCTGTCGCGAAACTCGACCGAGAGATCGTCCGTCGGGCGAGGAAGGATGAGGTCGCGCGCCGATTGATGACGATCCCAGGTATCGGCGTTTTGACGGCGACAGCTTTGACCGCTCTTGCGCCTCCGCCTGCAACCTTCAGGCACGGACGTGATTTCGCGGTGTGGCTCGGCTTGACGCCTCTCCAACGATCCACCGGCGGTAGGGAACGCCTCGGTCGGACGTCGCGGATGGGCGAGTGGACGCTGCGACGTTTGCTGATCATCGGGGCAAGCATGTCGCCTCCTGGACTGTTCGCGAAGGGGCGCCAACCGGATCGTGGCTTGATCGAATGCTCTACCGCAAGCCGTCGATGCTGGTGCGAGTGCGCTTGCCAACAAGAGCGCACGGCGTGGGCTCTGCTTGCGAAAGGTGGAATATATCGAGCTCCGGTGACGGCCGTGTAAGCGGACGGGATCGCGAGGTTGTCGCCGGCGTAAGAAGGTTCAACGGAGGGTATAACGCAACAGTCGACGAGGCGGGGTCGGAAAAACCAGTTCATGGACGAGCGTCACGAGCGCGCCAGATTGTAATGGATCCGATCCGCGAACTCCCATACGGGCCGGCGGCATGTCATGGCCGCATCAAAGGCCGGATACATGTCAGCACTCGACCACGCGCCGCACCAGTCTGAAGATTCCTCTTGCGCCAACGCGGGCGTCCATACATATCCATGATGACGATGGCGCCGGGTTTGAGAGAGCTGGCTCGGTTTGTTTGAACGGGCTTTTGGTTTGATAAGTGGAATGCCTGCTGGGTTCAGGCTGCCGCGAATTGTGGCATAGGCCTGATCTGGCGTTCGCCGGTCAAGGCTTGAATGGGGTCTGCAGGAATTGTAGAAGCGCAGATAGTAGCCGATCGAGGCGCGGGCCTCCGCGACTGTCTTGTAAGCTTTGAGATAAACTTCCTCGTATTTGACGGATCGCCAGAGCCTTTCGACGAAGACATCGTCGCGCCAGGAGCCCTTGCCGTCCATGCTGATGGCGACGCCGGCTTTGAGGAGAACGTCCGTGAAGGCTGCGCTGGTGAATTGCGATCCTTGATCCGTGTTGAAAAGCTCCGGCCGGCCGTGTTTCGCCAAAGCCTCCTCCAGCGCCTCGATGCAGAAGTCCGCTTCCATCGTAATCGACACCCGGTGGCTGAGAACCCGGCGGCTGCACCAATCGACTACTGCGGCCAGATAGACGAAGCCGCGCGCCATCGGGATGTAGGTTATGTCCATAGCCCAGACGTGATCGGGCCGCGCCACCCGCATCTTGCGCAGCAGATAAGGATAGATCTTGTGTCCTGACGCCGGCTTGCTCGTGTTCGGCTTGCGATAGATCGCTTCGATCCGCATGCGCTTCATCAATGTAGCGACATGAAGGCGGCCGACCTCAATGCCTTCGGCAGTCAAAAGGTCACGCAGCATCCGGCTTCCCGCGAACGGAAAATCGAGATGTAATTCGTCTATGCGGCGCATGATGGCGAGATCGGCCGCGGACGTCGGCCGAGGCAGATAATAGACGCTGCCCCGGCTGATGTTCAGCGCCTTCGCCTGCCTGGCGATCGGCAGCGCGTGAGAACGGTCGATCATCGCTTTGCGCTCAGCATGCCGGCCTTGCTGAGCGCGCCTTCCAAAAAATCATTCTCCAGCGTCAGCTCGCCGAGCTTGGCGTGAAGGGATTTCAAATCAACGGTTGGCGCCACAGCTTCGGAACGAGCCTCAGCCCCGAATACTCCGGCCGCCCCCTCGAGGAGCTGCGCTTTCCACTGGGTAATTTGGTTAGGATGCACATCGAATTGCTGCGCCAGTTCAGCCAAGGTCTTCTCGCCCTTGATCGCGGCCAAGGCCACCTTCGCCTTGAAGGCCGGAGCATGGTTCCGGCGGGGTCGTTTGCTCATCGTCTCTCCTGCACTGCGGCTATTTTGGCCGCTGTCAGGCAGAAACTCCACTTATCCCGCTGTCCAGACTTGTCAGGCCAGCTCTGTTCGAGAGCCGGAACCTTCTCGACATAGGTCTCGAAAGCATCGCGGTTGATCGGCCCGTCAAGCACCCACGGCGCGATCATTCCGCCGGTGGTGAGGCCAGCGACGAAGGTGGTGGTTTTCCAATGTCCGTGGGGAACGCCGACGCGCAGGCGCTCGCCGCATCGGCGCTATGTTGGACGACGCCTAGGTCTCATCGATGAAGACAAGGCGTTCCGGGTCGAGATCGAATTGGCCGTCAAACCAGGCCTGAGTGCGCTTTAGAACGTCGAGGCGATCCTGCTCGCTGGCGTGCGCGGTCTTTTTTTGTGCGCGATCGCATGACAAGCGAAGAAGCGACGGATCGTTCCATATCCGACGAGGAGCTCGTGTCGCCAGCGTCCGGCAGACAGTTTGAATCACCTCAAGCCCGATTTGGGAATCTCTCGCGATTCATTCAGTTCGGCTAACGCTCTGGTCAAGGGACGAGTGAGGGTGTCCGCGATCCGCTGATCAGCGTGTAAGAGATAAAACCAGAAATAACGCTAAATAATTGGTTTCGTTGGCGCTCCATAAGAGATTTGGACCTATTTTCGCCATGAGGGGGCGAGTGCTTCGGCCTCCCGGACATTGAGACAAATGCATTAAGCAGCTCGGATGTAGCTGCGTCCGATCAGAGGGTCGGATACGCTGGCGTGGACCCGCCAGGAATGAGGTTGTTCGACGAAGCGCATCACGATGAAAGGGCACCTTGCACTTGCATCATTCAATAGGTTCGATCTGCCGCTATTCCTGTCGCAATATCTTCCCGAGCTGTTGTGCGGCTTCAAACGAAGTAGCGCGTATGTAGGCCGCCTCGGTCATCCGGCGATCCCGGTGTTGAAGCAGTGCGGGCGCGAGATGCGGCATGTTTCCCGCCTTCCACGCAGCGGTCGTGGCGGCGGCGTATCGAAATCCATGCGGCGAGATGGCGACGCCGATCGCCGCCTCTGTTGTCGACGTCAGAGCATGATGAATGCTAGAATAGGACATTGGGTCGCCGTATCGTGAAATCCAAAGCGGGCCGGAGAGGTTGACGAGTTTCAAACCGTCGTCATGAGCCGGCCCGCCATTCCTATCAGACGAGGCGGTCGTTTTATTCTGAGGCGCGGCCTCCGGGGCTGAGTTGGCGGCAAGGTTGCTGTCCCGCATCGAAACCGGGGGGTGGCGCTCTTGCACATTGCGGCAGGCGAGGAGAAAAGGCCTTGCCTCCAGCAGATATCGCTCGAGAGCCGCGGTGAAAAACCCCGGCAGCATGCGCATATCGGGCCGACCGCTCTTGGTTTCACTGCCTGGTAGGTCGATCCACCAGCAGGAATCAGAAAAATGAAATGATCGGCCGAGCGTCAGTCCGCCGAGATTCTTGACCCGAATCGGACAGGACGCCAGCAGAGCTATCATTAGGCCATTGCGAATATTGCGCGCCGTCGCCAAATCCATCGGCTGGTCGCATGGGCTATATTCCTCAACAAGCGTCAGCCCGGCGGTCAAGAGTTCTGAAGCGTCAACGACAGGGGGTCGCTTGACGGGGCCATCTTCGGCTTTGAGATCATCGGCGACGTTGGACAGCCATTTGAAGTTAGACGACGGCGCCAAATGACCCGCGATCTGTTTGAGTTTGTGGATCGTCATAAACAGCGTCGTCGCTGACCATTCGTCGCGCATGCGATCAACAAACGGGCCGATGTGCTCCGGCGTTATGAGAGATGCGCAAGACGCCGCGGCGTCGAACCGATGGATTTCCTTGAGGAATGTCAGAAAATATCCATAGCGCCGCTGGATATCGTCACGCGTGATGGGAGCCAGGCGCGATGCAGATCCGCCTCGCCGTAACCTGACCGCGGGGTGGCAGGCTGTGTCCCACGCCTCTTGGTCGGATTTCGGCCATTCGCCGATTGGAAGAGATTTCAGCATCACTGATGCATCGCAGCGCGAGACTGGCGCTCAATGTCGGCGCGGAGGATCTCGCCATAGTGACGATTGGCCGCCAGCGTTTCCAGGCCGATGTAAAATTCTTGCGTCGTCTTGATGTTTTTGTGCCCGAGCACGCGGCGCACAAATTCGTAGTTGCCGGGGTCATTGCGCAAGATGGTGGCCGCCGTCGCGTGCCTGAATTGGTGGCAGGTGATGCGAATGCCGATGTTTTCCTCCACCGTCCGGGCGATGCGGACGCCAAAGCTGTTGACGGCGCGCATGGTGTCGCGGACGCCCGGAAACAGCTGATCGTTGTCTGTTGCATCGACGAGGTGCGGTCGAAACTCATGAATGTAGACGTCGATCAGTTTCGTCACCACGGCGTCAAACGGAAACTCCAAAGCGACCTTGTTTTTGACTTCGTCCGAGGGGATCGACAGCAGGTAGTTCCCGTGCGGTCCGTCGGGCTTGGTCAAATGGCCGCCGATGCGGATGCCGACGAGATTGCTGATGCGGACCGGCGCAAAGGTCAAGATCGCGATGCCGATCGCGACCTGAGCCGAAAGAGAGGCCCGATGCGGCGCATGAGCGAGCGTCGTCTTCGCCTCGCTCAACAGGCGCTCCGGCAAGCCGACCACCTCGCGCCAGACAGTCCCGCTTTGAATGGCGTGAACGACGCGCTTATTTTTTTGCGTCAGGCCAACCTGGCGGTGTTCCTCCAGCGCCGCCCGAAGATCGTCCAACCGGGCGAGATCGGCCTCGTTCAACGCGCCGGAATCGCGCGCGATGGAGAGCAAGCGCCAACCAAGATCGATGACGTAGGTCTTTGGATGTTCGCCGACCCAATAGTTGTCGATGACCTTTTCGACGAGGTCTGGATCGAGCAGAGCTCGGAGCGTCGTCAACGACTCGATCGGTATTCCTAATGATATGGCTCGGCGCGCAAATGCCTGGATTTCCGCAAGGCGGGTGTCAACCGTCGAGGTTTTGGACAGCCTGCGACGTGATCCGTCCGGCTTGCGGCGGATCGTTTGAAGAGAATGCAGGTATTGGTCGATCTCAGCGCGCAGCGACTCCGGAAAGGCGCTCCAGGATAGCAGCGGTTCGCCTGCAAGCGGCGCCGAAGTCAGTTTGTGCCTTGGCCATGTCGGATGATCGTCGACGCAGGCGTTCCAGGCGCGAACAACGCTTCGCTGGATCCGAGGCGAACCATCCTGCGCCAGAACCTCGGATCTGTAGCGCGTGTATCTTTCGACAAAGGGATCGTCGACGCCGAACGGCGAGACGCCGCTCCCTGAAGCAAAACGCATGAGTCCGGTCAGATAATAGCGATCCATCTCGTGTCCGACGAGCTGCCGCAGGCCGGCCCATTCCGGCGCGAGCGGCGTTCCCCTTGCGGGAATGGTTTTGTCCCCGGACAGATAGCGCAAGGCGGCCTTCAGATTTGAGACGTGGTTTTTCAGGGTCTTTTCGGACATGCCGACGCGGGCGTGATGCAGCTGCTTGATACGGTGCGCCAGCGCCTGCCAGCGGGCGGGCAGACTTTCGGGCGGCAAGCCGAGCGCCGCCGCGACCGCCCGCATCGAGCAGGACCAGTGACTGATTTTCGATTTCTCGAGATCCGACGCCTGGATCAGGCGGATCGCATCGGCGAGATTAGGCTCGGCGAGGGATGATTGGGCGGACATAAGTCGCGGCCTCATTGGTTTGAAGTTGATTGAGGTGGATGGGGATATATCTGCATGAATATTAGGACAACGTCAATGTATTATCATCGCTTGATACTGTGTGTAAGCATCCTAATGAAGTAATACCGAGGAATATATTGATGGATTTACGTTGATTTAGATGGATGTTTATTTTGATCAGAAAGCCAGAGAAAGTAGCATCACGCTTCGGTCTTTGAGCGCGTCTGCCTCTCAATAAACCGCACGAGTTCACGGGCACTGTAACGCACCGCCCGTCCGATATGGATAAAGGCGGGGCCCTCGCCCATAACTCGCCATTTGGCGAGCGTATTTGTCTTCACCTTCAAGATTGCCGCGGCTTCGAGGGGTGTGAGAAGGGTTTCGAGGTGATGCGCCAATGCTAATTTCTCCAGACAAGCGGGTCATGTAAGGCTCGGTTAAGCTCCACCATTGGCCGCCATGCTAGGCGTCATTGTCGCCATTCCCACGCCATTTGAGTAACACTCAAATGGACTTGTGTCTATTTCCATCCGTTTTGCACACAAATGGGTAAATAGGACCCTCTTGAATGTGCTGCCCATCAAGCGGCCGCGATCCGACCTCGGCGCTCCTTTATTCGGATCGGATGCCGAATACTTTGTGGCCTGCCTAGGAGCCTGTCCGAGTAACGGATTTTGCGGGTGAATAGATGCGAATCCAGCGATGGCGGGAGTGCTTCACCGATCGGTCGCATTGGCGAGCTTGAGGAGATTGTGGGCGGTGCAGATCATGGCCCATTCTGCCCGGACTTGATCCAGGCCTCGCATCAGGAACTGTCGAAAACCTCTGGCGTGCTTGATTTGTCCGAAGACCGGTTCGACCACCTGCTTGCGTAGTCGATAGCGGCTGCGGCGGCCGGCGCGCTTGAGCGTTTTGGCCATGGCGCGCATCAGCGGCATTTTCGTCAGTGGTCGCCGGCCTGCGGCGTTTCCCTCGCCGTGACGCGCACGGCCCGGCGGCAGATAGGCCCGGATGCGGCGTTGCTTGAGGGCGGCCAAGTTGGCGAGGACGCCCGTCTTCTCTTTCGACGCTTGGAGCTCGGCTCGAACTCGCGGCGTTGTCCGGGCGGAGCAGCCCAAGGTTCTAGCGATGCGAAGCATCGTTGGAAGGGCTGCCGAGGGGCTGCCATGAAGAATATCGGCCATAACGCTTCCTCCGCCTCACGGCTCAGCTTAGCGTCACGACTCCCCGGGACCAAACAGCGCACAGGTCTCCTAGATTCGTGGAACGGATCTACGGAGGCTTTCGAAACAAGAAAACAGCGCCTGTGGCGCCGCGCGCCGGTCGTCCTGGAGTGGAGCGGCCGATAGACAACGTTATGTGCGTATAGTGTAAGATCACACCATCACAAAGATTATCGGGAGTTAGCTTTCGCCATCATCGCTGGAGGTAACCATGGCGGAAATTAATTGTGACCACAGAGGAGCATTTGACGCGGCGCTATATTTTGCCAGAGGGTCGATAACAGTGGTGGCGAGCTGCGCGCTGCTCGTTCTCTTCATCATGGATTTCAACGCAATCTCCGATGCGTCGCAGCAGCTTCTTCGGCGCGCAGGATCAGTGACGACGTTGAAGGTCTTCGGCGTGGAACTAACCCTCGACGAGCAGGCCGTATCGGTGGCTTTGTCTGAATATGCCGACCGGCCGCATCGCCTGTCTGCCGAGGTTGCGAACGTCGTCTCGAAGCTCAGACCCAGTGAATTTGTGCGGCTGATGGAGGTTGGCCAAATGAGCGGCCTCTGCGAATTCGAAAGGCCGTCGGCCAAGATGCGCGCCGATGTCGCGCTGGATTATGGATTACAGGAAAAAGGCCTAACTAAAGTCGCCGACAGCCTGACGACGTTGGCGGATGTCGTAGCCTATCTCGAGCACAGCGCATCCGAAGGATTAGAAACTCCCAACGGGCGTCCTCTGTCCTGTTATGATTTGACGTTGACCGACCTTGGCCGCGACGTGAAAACAGCTCTGGTGCAGTCTTTTAAGAGCACCTTCGATCCAATGCATGGGCGCGGCGAGCCGCCTACAGGAAGTCACCCTTTGGAAGGCGATAAAGCGGCCGCGCTCTGAATCCCTGAACGGCGTGCACCGTGCTGCCGCGCGCGCCGAATAATGTGCGAGTGTTTCTCCCGTAACGCAAACCGCTGATTTCGAAACCACGCCGTAGCTCATGTAGAATAGCTTGCTGCTTTGTCGGGATGAAGAGCGGAACATGGACACAGCTGCGGCCTTGATTGGATGGGCAGTCATCACATATTCGGCGCTTTGGGTTGTTGCGAGAATCGCGCGCCATTTTACCGCCGAGTGGAGCCGTCGGCGCGGAGGGTCATCCCACCTAAAGCGCGGGCAGGACAGTTCGCTCTGGGCTCCGCTAGATTGGTAAATCCGAAATCTTGCCGCATGAATTCTCGATCAGCGATGGGACTGTCATCTGATGATCTGGTCAGGAGGTCTCCTTGCCGCGCGGATCAAATGCATAGAGCGTTTGGAGGCCGGCCGCCGCCTTTAACGTCCTGCAAGAACGCGCAAACTACTTCGCTCCGGGACATCTTTGACTCGAACCACATTCCGGGCGTCATTTTGGATCTCGCATTGATACGCCGACCCGATCATCTTCGAAGCGCCATTACGGCTGTAGCGTAAAGTGCTTTGCGGTGAAACCAGAAGGTAGCAAAACCTACTCATGCTCTCTCCGTTATCGACGCTGATTTTTATGTCACGGATTAATCTGGGCCTTGCATGTCAAATATTGCCGGTAAAGCATATGCGATGAACGTCGTCACGCCCATGAAGAGGTGGGGGGCTTTTATTCAGCGCTTGATCTTCATGCTTGCGCGCGCCCTACCGAGCAGGCTCAATGGATTGATGGGACTGCATCTCATCCACTTTGCCCGCTGGGTCCTCATTCGGCGCGACCAATGGCCGGATCTCGGCCAGGGCAAACAAACTCTCAAGTACGACTACATGCTGTTCTGCAGCAATTTCAACGGCACTTGGGATCAATATATCGACGCATTTTCTGACGCTATCCCAAGCGGCCTCGATCTCTTTTGGTATGCCAGCATCAAATATCCGCATTCGGTTCCGATCACGGCGTTCAAGAATTACATCACTCACAACCAGATCGATACGGACTATTACTATAATGCGACGCCTGGCGCGGCTCAGCGAGACATCAAGGCGGCATTGAGTGTTTTCGCCGCTATTCGCGAACTGGCGGCTCTTCATCCGGGCAGCAATGCAGAAGCCTTTGCGTCGGCCTATCGCGCATCGCTTCTGAAAGTTCAAAACTGCTTAGGCTCGCAAGGCATCGCGCCGGTCGCAAGCTTGGATGCGGAAAACGCAGAGCGTAATCGGGCCGAATTTTTGATGTCTCGAAAGAACTCTTCATCGAGGTCGCCATATGCCGAATTATGATGCGGGCCACTATTTCCTGACGGCGCTAGCTCCGATCCGCATCGGCTCGATGATGGTCGACGGTCAAAGTCACTCGCACCACCAGCTGGTCAGGCGAGCGCTGGCGTTCATGCCCACTGGCGAGCGCACGATCGCATCTGCTGGAAAAGGAACCGACAATCCATTCGCAAGAAACTCGCGAACGCATTTCGCGCGCTTCGCAGTGCTCGACGACGTCATCTTCAACGGCCGCGTTTCCGGCGATTCGCTGCTGGATCTTGCGACGAATCCCCTCAAACCCCAGCGCGTCGACCATTTATCGACTCCTTTTTTAATCTTCACGGCAGACTTCGACGCCAACGGCTGCGGGGACGACGAATTGAAGACCTATTTGACCGAGCTCTGGGCCACGATGTCCGAAGAGCTGAATGACATCTTCCGGCATTGTGTGGGATTCGGCGAGATTGCAGCGGCGGACGGGTTTTTCGATTACATCAAGAAATGCCAAATCGAGACGACGATGCCATTCAACGACTACTGGTCCGTCCAATTGAATTTGCCTGATCTCAATCTGATTCCGTACGTGACTGCGGCCCTCGGTCTGTTCGCGCTTTCCATCGCCGCCGCGTTGGTAACGAATATGCCGCAGCTCTGGATTGGCGCCCTTTTAGGGCCTGTTCTGGTCATGGTCCTGCTATATTGGAAAATCGCGCGAACCGCCCGGAGTCCGTTCCCGAAATCCCCTGCGTCCGCGCCTGCATCAAATCTGCCAACTATCCTGAAAGCGCTCTATCTGCAGCGAGGGTTCACCGAATTTGCGATCCGCGCCCAGGGCATGAGTGACCAAAGTCTGCGCGACGAGTTCGGCAATTTCATAGCAAGCCACAAACCCAACGAATTGGCCGCGCCGACGCAGAAACCCGGCGTGATCGGCGTAAAATCATGAGGGGCTTGGCTGTGAAGCGGGAACTCGACCTTGCCGACATTCAGGGCAATATTATCCGCCCTTACGGTCGCATTGGTTTCCCTGTGGCGAGGCACCTCTTCTTCAATATCGGCGACGCGGCCGCCGGGCGGCGATTCATCGAACGCATAAGGCGTGCGGTCACCACAGCGGAACGTTGGGCCGCGGCCGATGCTGAAAATCCCAGCGCGCCGGTGCGTCCGCTGGTGGCCGTAAACATTGGCATCTCGTTCCTGGGCCTTCTTGCTTTGGAGCTTCCCACCCGCACTCTTAGCCAATTGCCGCCCGAATTCATCGACGGCATGGCCAAGCGAAGCAGCATTCTGGGCGATGTTGAAGAGAATTCTCCGGCGAAATGGGATCCGATCTGGGTGGCCGCGCGCGAAGCTCGAAGCTGTGAGGTGCATGTCTGCGTCTCGCTTAGCTCTCAGGTCGCGCCGGATGGCGCGCCAGTTGACGCGCTGAATGAGCGGACGGAGTGGCTGCGAACGGCCGCGGTGGAATCCGGGGGCGTCACGCTTTTAAAAGGGCATCGGGGAACCGAAGCCGCTTACCAGGACTCCGCCGCCTTGACGCAGGAACTAGCGCCCGGCCGGATGGCGCCGACCGCGAAGGAGCATTTCGGCTTCGTCAATGGCATCGGCGATCCGGTCTTTGTCGGGCAATACAAGACTGGCGTCGAAGCAGCGGAAGTCACGGGCAACGGTAAGCTTTTGCCTGACAACAAGGGCTGGGCTCCACTGGCCCCCGGCGAATTTATCCTTGGATATCCGAATGAGGCGCAGGAATTGCCGCCAACGGCGATGCCGATGGAGTTTATGCGGAACGGCACATTCATGGTCTACCGCAAACTGCACCAGAACATAGCTAGCTTCGGAGGTTACGTGAGGCAGCAGGCCGCTGTGTTTGATCAGCGAGTCGCGACAGCGACGGAATCCGAGGCGGAAGAAACTATCCGCGCCAAAATGATGGGGCGGTGGTCGAATGGCATTCCTCTCGTGGTTGCTGCCACCTTTCAAGAAAGTCAGAACCTTGAAATGAAATGGGCGGACATCCCTGCGATCCAACTCAAGGGGGCCAATCGCACCGCATCCGAGATGGCTCGGCTCGCGGAGTACGAACGCCTTCTCATTGATTTTCGATACAGCGAGGATATCGAGGGCGCCAAATGCCCAGTCTCGGCGCATATACGTCGCTCCAATCCTCGAGACTCACTCGATCCTCTGCTCGGCTCCTATCCTGCCGGGAAGTCCGCGACTTCCGCTTTAAGCAATCGCCGGCGCATTTTGCGGCGCGGTCTGCCTTATGGCGCCTCCGGCGTCGCGGATGATGCGAGTGAACACGGCTTCATCTTCATGGCGATCTGCGCGAGTCTCTTCAATCAATTCGAATTCATCCAGCAGCAATGGATTCAATATGGCGATAGCTTCAACGTCGGCAACGATACCGACCCCATTGTGGGAATGCGCCGTTCGGGCGCAAAGTTCGTGATTCCGTCAGATCCCGCAGGGACCGTCCCCCCATTCATCTGCGCCAACCTGCCGCAATTTGTTGAGACGCGCGGAGGCGAATATTTCTTCCTTCCCAGTCTGACGGCATTGCGCCAGATCGCAATGGGGACCGTCGACCCAACCTAATTGAAGCGCCCCGATCGCCCCTCGATCTTGTTGAGCGCCGAATCGCGGCCAAGAGGAATCATACATGTCGCTGGTCAATAGCGCGCTCTCGGCGGTCTCCACGCAGATCTCGATACTTAGCGCCGGCTTTGTTGCGATTATCCGGCTGGCCGCAGCAGCGACCGCGAACTTGTTTGGCTCCGCGGGGACCATCCAATCACGCCTGACTACAGCGTTGACCTCAACTGCTGGCCAACGTTTGGTCTTCAGCGTTCTACGCGCTCTCGCGCCGAATGTTCTAATTCAGCGAAAACTTATAACGGCCTACGACAATTGTGGGACTGCCTTTGTGACGCGGTTCGATGACGTCAAAGAAGTGCTTGGGCGAGACGAGGATTTCGAAGTCGTTTATGGCCCCCGGATGATGCAAATCACTGGCGGCCAAAACTTCTTCCTGGGCATGAAGAATACGCCCGAATTTACTCGCGATATATCGAATATGCGGCTCGCCGTGCGCCGCGATGATATTGTCAGCATTATCGAACCGATCGCGCGTCAGCGCGCGGCGGAACTGGTCGACGCATCAAAGAACGGCCGCATAGACGTCCCACAAGATCTGACCCTGAGGACTCCGGCGCACTTGTTGAAGGACTATTTTGGTGCGCCCGGACCTTCCGAACGAGAGATGATCGATTGGACGACTGTAATGTTCTCCTATCTGTTCCTCGATTTGGGCGCCGATGCGGGCCTCGACGCTCGCGCGCTTGACGCCGCCGCGCAATGCCGAGCCTATCTGGACGCCGTTATTCAAGAGCGAAAGATGCATCCGACGCGCAGCGACGATGTTGTAAACCGGTGCCTCGCCATGCAAGCGACCGGTCTTCCCGGGATGGATGATCTTGGCATCAGGAATTACCTCATCGGCTTGATCATCGGCGCTGTTCCGACGACGTCGCAAGCTGCTGTTCAGGCGCTCGATCAACTGCTCGACCGTCCGGATGCGCTGGCCGGGGCGCAACAAGCCGCGCGAGTGAATGACGACGCGCTGCTGCGGCGGTATATTTTCGAGGCGCTGCGATTCAACCCTCCAAGCCCGATAATTTATCGACGAGCCGCGAGAGACACGGAGATCGCTCGCAATACCCTGCGGGCCTTGAAAGTACCAAAGTCGACCATGGTGATGGCAATCCCATTTTCCGCGATGTTCGACAGAATAAAGCTCAAAGATCCGGACTGTTTCCGAATTGATCGTCCGTGGAGCGATTACGTTCTCTGGGGCGATGGGCTACATACTTGTTTTGGAGCGCACATCAATCCGGTTCTGATTCCGGCGATATTAAAGCCGCTTCTTGCGCGGCAGGGCTTGCGGCGCGCGGCGGGGTCGGCTGGCCAAATCGACGCCGACGGGACGCGGCTTCCGGTGCATCTGTTTCTTGAGTTCGACGCGGCTTGAATACGGAGGTCTAGAAGTTTTGAAAGAAACGAGCGACACGCCGGGATCGTCGACCGCGATGGTTCTCCCGTCCCTTTTAACCTTTCCACCAATGATCGATAGCGAGATGTGTCGCTTCGTCTTGAACCGCTACGAGATCCCCTATCGGGAGACACCTCATATCTTTGGATGGGCATCTGTCCTCGCTCTGTTTTTAGCCGGAACAGTGCAAATCCCGGTGCTTTCTGGAGCGAACTATCGTCTGGTGGGACCGCGTCAGATCGTCGACCGCTTCGACAAAGATTGCGAGGCCGCGAGAAGGCTGATTCCCACTGACGCAACTTTGCGCGCCCAGGTCGAACTGGATTGGAGCGTTTTCAATGACGTTATCGGATTCGCGCCTGCCGTCGTGGCGTATTATCACCTGCTGCCGCACCGCGAGATCATGGTCGAGCCTTTTACTCGTGGCTTGCCCGCGTGCGAGGCGTCTTTTGTGCGGGCGGCATATCCGTTGGTTGCTGGACTGTTCAAGCTTCTTTTGCAGCTCAATAAGACGAACGCACAAAAAGCCCTGGACCAACTCAGAGCAGTGTTTAATGAGACGGACGTGAGGCTGGCGGACGGGCGCAATTTTCTCGTCGGAGAAGCATTGACCTTAGCCGACCTGCGGTTAGCGACCGCAGCGGCCCCGCTGGTGCTTCCGGAGGGTTACGGCAGTCCAATGCCGCCATTCGATCAAATGCCTTCGGAATTTCAGGCGATCATCACAGAAATGCGCCAGCGTCCCACAGCTAGATACGTGGAGCGGATCTACAAGAACTATCGAAACAGCTGACGGAGGCCCGCGAATGTCGTGCGAGCGGTCGGGTCAGGCGGACGGCACGAAGGACATTCTGCGCCCTCGGATCGAAAACGCCGAAGGCGCCAAATTCTGGTTGCGCGTCATGAACGCCGTCGTCGACGGATTGAGGGCTTTCCGGAAGCGATCAACGCCGTTTTCTCGCAGACGATCGTGCAAACTTGTGTCGTCCATCTCATCCGCCATTCAAGGGATTTTGCCTCTTGGAAAGACCGCAAAGTCCTCGCTGGCGCGTTGAAGACGATTTATCGAGCCAAAGCGCCGACGCGGCTAGAGCAGGTTGTTTTTGGTTTGAATCGCTGTGGGGATTCCCGAATCGGGGAGATTTTGATTCAACCTGTTGGCTGAGTGGAGGCCGACAGGAATGCCGAAGGCGTATTCGCAAGACTTGCGTGACCGCGTGATCGATGCGGTGGAGAGGGGTGGACTGAGCCGCCGCGCGGCGGCTCGGCGCTACGAGATCAGCGAATCCGTAGCTGTCAAATGGCTTGAGCGGGTTGAGCGGGAGGGCTCAAGAGAGCCTGTCGGGCACAGCGGCCACCGACCTGCCAAGCTGATGCCCCACCGTGATTTTCTGGAGACTGCGCGACGCGAGAAGCCGGACATTACGCTTCAGGCGCTTTGCGATCACCTTTTGTCCGAGCGAGGCATCAAAGCCGACACCTCGATGATGAGCCGCTTCTTTCGCCGGATCGGCGTCACGTTTAAAAAAAGACCCTCGTCGCGCGAGCAGGATCGCCCGGACATAAGCCGTCACCGCAAACGATGGCGCGCCTACCAGGGCCTCATCGATCCCAAGCGACTGGTCTTCATCGACGAGACCTGGACGAAGACCAACATGACGCGCCTGCACGGCTGGGCACCGAAGGGCCAGCGGCTCGTCGACAAGGTTCCGCACGGCCATTGGGAGACCGCGACTTTCCTCGCCGCGCTGCGCAACGACCGCATCGAAGCCCCCTGTCTGATCGACGGACCTAAAAGCAGAATGCTCTAGAGCGTTAGCCGAACTGAATGAATCGAGAGGGATTCCCGAATCGGGCTTGAGGTGATTCAAATCGTCTGCCGGAATTGGGAGCCCGGCAGACTACCCCAGCATGTATCCCCCCGAACGGTATGCGGCGGGATTGATCTGACGCCAATAAAGCGAATTTGTCCACGGCTACCCTGTTAAGAATACTAGCGAGCGCCGCGGTGAGAAAATCCTCGTACGGCGTCCCCTTCTCCCTCAGGCGATAATTGAATAAATTGGAGTAGATAGACAAGCTTCTCTAAGCGCGAGCCTTTTACGGAGCCAAGTCTATCGGCGATGCCCGTCCCATGCAGTGCAGCAAGCGGACCAGATCAGCTGTTTGATCCCGGAATGAGATGACGCGGATCGATTTTGAAGATTTAAAAATCGGTTGTCCAGGCGTGAGCCATCGCCTCGAACGGCGTTTTCCATCGTAAGGCCTTGAGATGCTTGGCGAAGTTGTAGGCTGCGACGAAGGCGAGGACATGCGCTTTGAGGCTCTCGATATCCGGGTAGTGGAACAGTTTGAGCGTCGCATCCTTGATGGTGCGATTCATGCGTTCGGCTTGGCCATTGGTCCACGGATGGTAAGGCTTGGTCAGCCGGTGTTCGATGCCATGCTCGATGCAGACTCGGTCGAAAATATGCGGGCCGAGAAATCGGCGGCTGGGGCCGTGGCGGTTTTTGGGCAGGTCGGCGAAGGCCATACCGCTGTCGGTCAACACCGTGTGGATTTTTTAGGGGAAGGCCGCCGCGACGTTGCGCAGAAAAGCCGCGCCCTCCCTCTTGCCGGCGCGGTCGTGGAACTCGACATAGGCGAACTTGGAGACGCGATCGATGGCCAGGAACATGATCAGTTTGCCGTCCGCATGGCGCAGTTCGCAGCTGTCGATGTGGACATAGCCGATTGCCGTCTGTGCGAACCGGCCGCGTTTCGTCGTCGCCTCGCTCGTCGGCAGCCGCGAGACGCCATGGCGTTCGAGACAGCGATGCAGGCTTGATCGCGTCAGCTTCGGGAGGCTGTCGCGCAGGCACCCCATGACGTCGTCGAGCGGCAGCAGCGTCCGCTGCCGGAATGCGACGATCATGGCTTCCTCAACCGGCGTCAGCACTGTGCTCCGGTGTTCGCGCGGCCCCATCGGCGCATCCGCCGTCCCGGAGCGCGAGCGCCATTTCGCCACTGTCGTTCGACTCAGCCCGTAACGTCTGGCGAGGACGCCCGTCTTCTCTTTCGACGCTTGGAGCTCGGCTCGAACTCGCGGCGTTGTCCGGGCGGAGCAGCCCAAGGTTCTAGCGATGCGAAGCATCGTTGGAAGGGCTGCGGAGGGGCTGCCATGAAGAATATCCGCCATAACGCTTCCTCCGCCTCACGGCTCAGCTTAGCGTCACGACTCCCCAGGACCAAACACCTAGAGTTCGTCGACAACTCGGTCAATTTGCAACGCGGCGCCGTCTTCGATTGGCAACAAGAAGGGATTAGCTTTCTCGATGCCAGAATTACCGCGGTAACTGCGCCGTCTCAAAACGACATCGTCGCGTAACGGGAGTGTGTGGATTTGTGCTTGAGTTACGTCGCCGCGTTGAGCGACGTGATGCGCGGACACCCCTTCGACGCGACCTGCGCTGATCCGATCTTTTTAAGGCGACGGATCGACTCACCGCTGGCAAAAGGGCGTCGTTCGAAAGTCCACAAGGTGCTTTCGGTACGCTTGGTTAAAGAATACGACTGCCGGAACAGGGAGGCGAGAGGTTTGAAAAGAATTAGCGATGCTTCGAGATTGCGAACTGCAGCGGCTCTCCCGTCTCTCCTAGCGTTCCCAACGATGACTGACACTGACATGTGTCGCTTGATCTTGACCCATTATGAGATTCCTTATCGGGAGGACCCTCATATCTTTGGATGGGCCTCCGTTCTCGCCCTCTTTTCCGCGGGCTCGGTTCAAATTCCGGTCCTTGTTGGACCCGATTATCGTCTGGTGGGACCGCGTCAGATCGCCGGCCGTTTTGATAAAGATTGTCCGGCCGCCGGAAAGCTTGTCCCCGACGACGCAACCTTGCGTGCTGAGTTCGAACTAGATTGGACCACGTTCGATGGAGTCCTGGCGCGCACAACTGCAATTTTGGCGTATTATCATCTGCTGCCGCACCGCGAAATCATGATCGAGCCGCTCACGCGCGGCGTGCCGACGCTTGAAGCGTCGTTCGTGCGGAGCGCCTACCCGTTGTTTTCAGAACAATTCCGACTTCTCTTGCAACTCAACAAAGAAAACGCGCAAAAAGCATTGGACCAAACCAGGGCCGTGTTCAACCAAACCGACGCACGGCTGGCGGACGGCCGGCGCTTTCTCGTCGGAGAGTCCTTGACCCTATCCGACCTAAGGTTTGTAAGCGCCGCCGCGCCCGTGCTTCTTCCGAAGGGTTACAGCTCTCCGATCCCGCCATTTGAGCGGATGCCCTCTGAGTTTCAAGCAATCATCACGGAAATGCGCCAACATCCTGCCGCTAGATATGTTGAAAGGATCTACGACAGTTACCGAAACAAATAAAAGGTGTCTTTGGCGCTTCTCTTGGTGGGGATCGAGAGGGTCGCAACAATAGGATTGATGTGGCTAGGACTCTCCGTGCTCCCCGAGCTGTTTGATCCCGGGCTTTGATGGAGCGATCTTTTCCATGGAATGGAAGGATGCGCTATGGCTCAAGTTCTCCACGGGAGCGCCACGACGACAGAGGCGGTGCGTCGAGCGATACAAAATAGTCATGTCTGGACGGCGCCCGCCTATCAAGGGATTTCTTTCGGTGATGCGGTCGTTGGAGGTGCGGTCATGTCTCCGGCCTCTGTTGCTGCGGTTTTCCGCTGGGCCCTGATGGTATCCGCTGACCTTTTTAATCCTGATCAAGAGAACGAGCTCTAGGCTCCGACTATTTTGCAGGTTTTCAAGGCCGATTCTCGTTTTCTCCCCATCACCTCATGAGCACCCCGGATTCAACCTTCAGGATTTACCCTGAAAAACGTATGCTTCCTTTCAGGCCGGCATTTCTCCATAACTCGCCCCGCCGCGCATGAGCGCGAAAGCGATGCGGGCAAGCTTGTTCGCGATGGCCACAGCGACGAGCTTGAAAGGCTTGGTGTCCAATAATCTGTCGGCCCATGTTCTCAGCGGATCGGTGCTGGCTCGGCGATGATATAGAACGGCATGTGCTCCGACCACAAGCAGCTTCCGCAAGTATCGGTTGCCCATTTTGGAAACGCGCCCCAAGCGTTCCTTGCCGCCCGAAGACGCCTGCCGTGGGGTAAGCCCGAGAAACGCTGCGAACTCGCGTGGACCGGAAAAAGCAGAGACATCCTGTACGCTCGCCGCAAGAGCTGAGGCCGTGATGGGGCCGATCCCGGGAACTGTCATCAGGCGACGAGCCATTTCATTGGATCTGGCAATGGCGAGGATCGCGCGGTCGCTTTGCGCGATCTCTCCATCAATCTGCATCAGTTGACGGACCAATGGCATCAAGGCTGAGCATACAATGGCCGGAACCGTCTCGTTCTCTTCCATGACGAGGCTTGCCAACGCACGCGCGTTGTTCGGACCCTGCGCGGCGATTATGCCGATCTCGGACAGATGTCCTCTTAGGGCATTAAGGAGCTGTGTTCGTTGCCCGACCAGAAGCTCCCGGACCTTATGGTGCATGAGCGCGGCCTGATTTTCGACGGATCGTACGGGGATAAAGCGCATAGACGGTCGCGTTACCGCCTCGCAGATCGCCGCCGCATCAGCGGCGTCATGAGACGGGCATCATGGCCGAGTCTGATCAGTTCGCGTGCCCAGTAATGGGCAGAACCGCATGCTTCCAAGCCCACGACGCAGCGAGGCAAATCCGAAAAAAAATTCAGGATGTCCTTCCGCCGGATTGTTTTGGCTATGACAATCTGGCCCGCTGCGTCGATCGCATGTACCTGGAAGACGTGTTTTGCGAGGTCAAGGCCAACGGTCGTAACGGCGCTGAGATCAGCCGCAATCTTGCCCATGGATGGAACTCCTTCGTGAATGTTCGAGAACGGCCATATTGGCACGCCTTTTTTCCGGATGGTGGGGAAACGGGCGCCGTCCATCCCATCAAGAGAGCCTGAGGGCCTTGGCCGAGCGCTATGGGATCAACCAGAAGACCGCCGCCAAATGGAGGAAGCGGACCTCGGCGGGCGATCTGCCGACCGGTCCGAAAGAACCGAGGTCGACGGTCCTCTCGATTGAGGAGGAGGCGGTCGTGGTCGCCTTCCGGCGCCATACGCTGCTGCCGCTCGATGACTGTCTTTACGCGCTTCAGCCGACGATCCCGCATCTGACGCGGTCATCTTGCATCGCTGCCTGCAGCGGCATGGGATTTCCCGCCTGCCCGAAATCGAAGGGAACAAGCCGGCTCGACAGAAATTCAAATCATATCCGATCGGCTATTTCCATATCGACATCGCCGAAGTGCGTACCGCAGAGGGCAAGCTCTATTTGCTCGTGGCGATCGACCGCACGTCAAAATTCGCCTTTGTGGAGCTGCACGAGAAAGCCACCACGCGCGTCGCCGCCGATTTCCTGCGCGCCCTCATCCAGGCCGTACCCTACAGGATCCACACGGTGCTGACCGACAACGGCCTGCACTTCACCGACCCGCGCGGCGATGGTTGGAGCCCGACAGAGATCAAGAACATGATCGAACGTAAGGAGCCTTTCCGCGCCCATGCCTTCGAGCTGGCCTGCGGCCGCAACGACATCGATCATCGCCTGACCAAGCCCAAACATCCCTGGACGAACGGCCAAGTGGAACGCATGAACCGAACGATCAAGGACGCCACCGTCAAGCGCTTCCATTACGAGACGCATGATCAGTTCAAAACGCATCTCGCCGACTTCGTCGCCGCCTACAACTTTGCCCGACGGCTCAAGACCCTCAAGGGTCTCGCCCCATACGAATATATCTGCAAGCTCTGGACAAAGGAGCCAAACAGATTCAATCTAAATCCGCTCCATCATATGTCGGCACTAAACAGCTTAGAGCTCGGACGCAGGCGCATTCCTCTGATGATCGCCTAAATCTCAGAGGGCATTCTGTCAAATGGTGGAATTGGAGAGCTGTAACCCTCGGGAAGAAGCATCGGCGCCGCAGCGCTCCAAACCTCAGATCCGATAGGGTCAGGCGTTCTCCCACGAATCGCGACCAGAGACTCGGCGAAGCGGGTGGGACATTCACGTCAGAAACCCTTGGAAAGCGGCGAGATGTTTCTGTGTCCCACCATTAAGTAAGCCCTTGATAACGTTGCGTTTGATGTACCCGCCCCTGGGCACCATTAATTTCAATAGGTTACGAAAACTATCCGAAACGAGTTTGACAAAAATTTCGGATAGTTTGACAGACGATATGCTGGATTTGTTCCTCCCAAGGGCCGCCAAGCATGCTCGCCTACTCATTCCGAGGAGCGTCAGGGAAGCGCTATCGCTACGCGCTGTTTTCAGGCTTGAAGGCCACCGATCTGCCGGCTGAGCCAGGAATGTATATCGTGGCGTTCGGGCGCCCGTCTGACCCCGCGCCGGTATACGTCGGCGAATCGCAGAACGTCCGCAGCGCTTTCGAACGATCGCAACCTTGGCGCAAGGCGCGTGAAATCAGCGAAGAGACCCTGTTTTTCCTGCGGCTCGATCTGAGCGCGGGTGAAGCAGATAGGCGCGCAGAACAGGCGGACCTTGTCGCGGCTTACGACCCGCCGCTGAACGCTGCGCCGGCCTGAGGATGCAGAGTGAACGCGGGACAAGCTGCTGCGGGCCGCGAGCTATAAAGTGGTCTTGGGCTCCGGACGAGACCTGAAGGAACGTCATGGGTTCGGCTGCGCCTGTGGTCCGCCCGGTGCCGGGCCATTGGCAGCGATAATGTTTGGGCACATTAAATATTTTTTGACCTTGCGCGGCGTTTGTACTGACTTGCAAATACCGTTTTTTACACGAGTAAACGTCTGGCCATTCATCTCATCATGAGGACTTAGGGTCCAGACTCACAACCAGTAGCTGACGGTAGCGGCGATGCAGACTGTCGCGAGGAAGTTTATGGCGTTTCGGTCGTAGCGGGTAGCCACGCGCCTGAAGTCTTTCAGGCGGCAGAACATGCGTTCGATGGCGTTGCGGTTTCGATAGAGGAAGGGCGAGAAGCAGTTCTTCCACCTGCGATTGGCCTTGGGCGGGATATTCGGCATAGCTCCGCGCTCCTCGACCTGCCGACGGATCGCATTTGCGTCGTAGCCCTTGTCGCCATGGAGGATTTCGCAAGGAGGAAGTCGCGCGATAAGCTCCGCGCCCGCCGAGCAATCGGCGATTTGGCCGCCGGTGAGCATGAAAGACAGCGGGCGGCAGTCCGCATCGGTCAATGCGTGGATTTTGGTTGTGCGCCCGCCGCGCGAACGGCCGATGGCCTGATTCTTCTCCCCCCTTTGCCGCCACTGGCCGAGCGATGCGCCTTGACCGCCGAGGAGTCGATGAGGACCTGCGCCGGCGGCCCGCCTGCTTGCGCAAGCGCGTGGAACAGATCGATCCAAACGCCCTTAGCAGCCCAGCGAACGTAGCGATTGTAGAGAGTCTTCTTTGGCCCGTACTCCAGCGGCGCGTCAATCCAGCGTCCGCCAGATTTCAGCACATGAATGATCCCGCTGACCACCCGGCGATCATCGACGCGCGCCTTGCCGCGCGTGTCCGTGGGAAGATGCGGCGCGATCTTCGCGAACTGCGCGTCCGTCAGCCAGAATTGATCCCGATTCATAGTCGCTTCCTTTCGGAAGCTGTGAATCACAATCCGCCTGTCACGCCAACCATTTTATGGGTCTGGGCCCTAATATCCCCTTCTCAACTCCAGACACGAGAATGCTAGACGCCATTATATCTGCCTTGCGATAGAGTATATAGCTCTTCCTTATAACGAAGGAATGCTCTCCTTTCTGCACGTTTGGTCACATAGATCATTCGTATATGTTGAAAGCGGGACCAGCACTTGAAACCCCAACTCACATCTATCTGAACAAATGACGAATAAATGCGTTCGACCGGCGTCAAAAGACGTCCCCGATGGGATAATAATCGTTCCCTTCTTCAGAGGAACATAGCCCATCTAATCCGTGATGGATTCTAACAGTCGTGTAATCTTTCGATGATCTTCCACGACTTTACTGTGCTCTTCAGCATTCGCCACCATAAGCATTTTGAGTATGCGTCGGATAGGGATCAGGTAGGAGCTTCCCTCGGGATTTTCCCATTCTGGAATATTGGCAGGATCATGAGTCCAATTGACGAGTTCAAATGGCTGCATATGACCAAAGCGAGACCACGTGCGATCTAAGCATTCAATGTCGGCGTCGCTTAATTCGTCCCAATCGCTCTGCGATCCGGCCTGCGTCACAGACAGCTCATGATTAGACCTATCTCTCAAAAACTCAGACCAATTTTGATCTTCCATTTCCCCGTTGATGAATCGGTAGGTGGTCGAATTTACTGGGCCGAGCGGCATGGAGACGCGATCATCGTCCAGAATCGGAAATCCAAATGTGGCAAGCGATTCGCGATCGGACTAACTTCACGGCCTTAACGATGTTAAGGCGCCTTTTAGGTGCTTTGTTCGCCAGGTAAGCAACTACCTGGGCCGCTTTCCTCGCGTTGAACCCAGCTGCCATGATCGTATCCGGTAAAATCATCGGCCTTCGCCCGGTGGGCGTGGCGTAGAATTGTTGCTTATGACTTGAGTGCCTAACACGCAATTTGATAAATACCAAATCGCCGCGCCACTCTTGTCCCGGCGCCCTTGCACCACCATAACCGCCCGCGGCGCGACCTAGCGGGCGATCTGCCGTTGCTGTCAGCGATCTTCCCCGACACGATGGCCCCGATCGTTCGCAGGGCGTCGGACGGCGAGCGCGAGCTGTCGCTGATGCGCTGGGGCTTCCCGCCGCGGCCAAACCTGGGCAAAGTTCCGGTCACCAATGTCCGCAACCTCGCATGCTCTACTGACGCGGCTGGCTCAAGGCAGCGCCACTTTCAGGCCGCAGAGGCTCCGCCAAGCTCATTCCGACGGCGGCTTCGCCGTTTGCCCAGCGCGCGGTCAATCGCAGTCAAGACGAGACCAAGCGCGAAGAACACCCCGAGAAAAACTAGCGCGTTGATGAAAACCCCAGGATAGCCCAATTTGGTGACGTCGATGAACGAATAAGGATAAATGCCAAAGACCGCGCCCCGCGCAATCGTATATACAAACAAGAGCAGCGGATAAAGCAACCAGAGCGCCGGATCACCCCACGTCAGTCTCCCTTTGGACGTAAAGACTAACCAATATAAGACATAGAGAATCGGAATAGCATCGTGCAAAACACCGTCCGACACGAACTGCATCCCTCGCGACTTCGGCCCCCGCAGCAGCAGCTCAAAGACTACGCCGACCACGATGATATAAACGACCAACGCCGATTGCACTCTTGGGCGCAACAGCAACGTCTCGGCCTGCGGCCGCGCGCAGGCAAGCGTCAGAACCAGCGCGACCAACAGATTGGTTTGGATCGAAAATAAACTGAAGTAATTAACGAGATACGCGGCGATCGATGAATTTTTGGATACCGAATTTGAAAGACCGAGAATGATTTCGACGCCAAGGCCAAACCACGCCATCGCGGCGAGAACGCCCGCGAAGAACCGCTGAATGTCGGACGAAGGCGCGGCTTCAGGTGGCGTCAGCCCTGCAGTAACCATGGTGATCTCCGTTAGAACTAGGTATTATTGCCGCCTAGCCGAATTATGAATTACATATAGATCAAGCTCCTGCTTCATCTACCGATCGCCGCTTTCGTAGAGACCTTCAAGGTTACAAGCCGATGTCCCGCGGCGAGAGAATGACTACAGTCGTCATGATTCCTTGGGGATTTTCCTGTTGTTTTCGAGACGCGTTGAGATGGCGGTCTCCGCGTTTAGCGCGTATCTGTGATGCTGATTGATCATTCGCGATCGGTGCCGCGGTTTCCAGAGAGCAGAGGCCGGCTGTTGGTCTCTTCGCCCGGCGCACTAATTGACTTCGTCGAGTTTCTGAAGCTGCGGCATGCCGAACGAAAAGCTCAGGACTGGGGCGACCGGCGAGAAAATTGACGCGGCGGCCAATCCCGCCCTCGGCTTTTGAGGAACCCCCGCTCGCCAGGGTCTAAACAGCGGCGGGGGCAGTTATTACTACCGGGACACGATCGTTGGGCCTCCAGCCAAGAAGGGGGTGGCGAAACGGCCCGGCTCCCAGCGCGGGTGCAACCCACCCCACCGCGCTTCTTGACCAGACTGGAGCTGGTAGCTGCCCCTCCAGCCTAGTCGGTCAACGCGTATAGAACAGCGATATTACGACGTGATTTCATTTGCGAAAAACACGCTCCGCGCCTACTCGATCTTCGCCGTCCACCGATGCCCGGTCGTCGTCGCTGTGACCGTAATCGCCTCGGTCGAAACCGGTCCCGTGCCCGTGCTATAAACCCCACAGGGGGCTAGCTCGATCGATCCGCCTGCCGTCGTAGATGCAGCAGCCGTGAAGTTGATGAAGAGGCTCTCGGCCGTCGTGATATTTTGCGAAGCGGCTGTGCACGGATTCTCGATGAAGATCGTCATTCTAGGCAGTAGTGACGAATTACCTGAGCATGATAGCAATAGCGGCGAGCAATACGAAGCCTCGGTAGTTTGCGAGGAGCTTGTCGTATCGGGTTGCGACGCGCCGGAACTGCTTCAGTTTATTGAAGAAACGCTCGACGAGATTGCGCTCCTTGTAGAGCGCCTTGTCGTAGGGGAGCGGCGCGCGGCGATTGGATTTTGATGGGATCACCGGCTCAGCCTCACGCATAAGAACAGCCTTGCGCAAGTGATTGGCGTCATAACCTTTATCGGCGATGATCGCATCGGCCGCAAAGCCTTCGATCAGGGCGTGCGCTTTTGTGATGTCGTTGCGCTGCCCAGGTCCGAGAAGGAGCCGAACGGGGTTGCCGAGTGCGTCTGTCGCGGCGTGGATTTTGGTGCTCAAACCACCGCGAGAGCGGCCCAGGCCTTGGGCATCCGCCCCCCTTTGGCGATCCTTGCGCCGGCCGCGTGCTGATGGGCGCGCACGATTGTTGAGTCGATCATCAGCCATTCGAGATCGGCCTCGGCGGTGAATGCCTCAAGAAATCCGTCCAAGGCGCCGCGCTCGATCCAGCGATAGTAGCGGCGTTTCACCGCCTGATGGTCGCCGAAGCGTTCGGGCAGATCGCGCCAGCGGCCGCCCGAGCGGGCCATCCATAACAGCGCGTCGACGAAGCGTCGATTGTCGCAGCGCGGCCCGCGCTGGCCGGCTCTTCCGCCTGGCACAAGATCACAAAGCCGCTCCCATTGATCGTCTCGCAGCGCATCGACATCCCGAATCATCAAGGCTGATCTCCAAAAATCAGCCTTGAATCATGGAAAGATCCTCGCGAGAATCCCCCAAACGCCGAATTCGTCACAACGGCCTAAGCAGTCTCCTGATCGATAGCCTTAATTGGGTTGGCGCTATGGTCTTCGCGCTGAGCGGCGCCATTGTTAGCGTCGAGCGGCGCCTCGACGTGTTCGGCGTCCTCGTGCTCGCCTTTGTGACCGCCGTCGCGGGAGGGATCGCCCGTGACATTTTGATCGGTGCCGTTCCGCCGGAAGCATCGAGAGCTGGCGTCCCTTGGCAATCTCCTCGCCGCCGGCCAGCTCGGAATTTGGGGGTCACCGCTGGCTCCTTAAGCTTCGGTCTCCGGCTTTGGTCTTCGACGCCGCGGGCTTGGGCGTCTTTGCCGTCACCGGGACGGTGAAGGCTCTCGAACAGGGACTGGCCCCCTGATGGCCGCCGTGCTCGGCGCGGTGAGTGGGATTCGCGGCAGGGTCGCACGCGACGTGCAGACCATGCGCGTGCCGACCGTGCTCACGTCGGAAATTTACGCGGTCGCGGCGTTCGCGGGCGCGGGCGTAGCCGCCGCCAGTCTCGCGGCCGGCGCGCCGCAGGGACCGGCTTTGAGCGCCGGGGATCGCGCTTTGCTTTTTCTTGAGAATGACGGCGATTTACCGCGGCTGGAAGCTGCCCCGCGCGGGCGGGTTTTGAGCGCTTGCCGCACCTAATCCTTCGCGATGCTCAATGGTAAAGACCAGGCTTTTGACGGCTTCTTCGGTTGAGCGGTGCGGATGCTCAAACGTTTCGCTCCGAGAAGCCGAAAGCATGTTTTTAATCCATCAATGATTTCTAACAGCGTACCTGCTCCCAGTAGCGACGGATCTGCGACCTCGGCCTTAAAATCGGAAGACCTCGCCGATCAAGCACGCTCGATGAGCGTTTTCATATTGTGCAAATGACCGTCAAACTAATGGCTCGGCTTAGCGCCGAGCTTATTTTTGAGTAATGGCGCGGAAGTAGGCGCACGACTCGCATTATGGCGTTGGGATAGGCTGCATTTGAACTACTTCTGTGGGCCACGAAGCTAGCCACTGGAGCGGTTCTCGATTCAACAGGCTTTTCAATTTCGCCATTGGTGATCGTTCTCCGATTCTGCTCCACCTTCTCGAGGTAAAAAGCCAATATCAGGGACAGAACGCCGCTACCGATCCAAATCCGATCTAACCACGGAATCGGGTCGTCCCGCTGCGAGCATAAAACAAAGAGCCATAGCGCCGTGCCCACGCTAAGTACGTAAAGGAATACTGATGCAGTTCTCAGGATTGTGAGCAGAATTTTCAATTCGTACCCCCAAACTTCGTCAAAGTCAGAGCTCAAGACTGCGGTGACTTCGTTGAAAATTGTGGTTTGTTCGGGGCATAAAGTCACAAACGGGCATTCGACACCACAAATCGAATTCGCTCCATTTGAACTACAGAGCAGTTTGCGAAAGCACGATAAATTGTTTTGGCGCGAATTCGTTCTTATGGTTATCAGAGTTTCGCTCAACTCGGAGTCGGTGGACGGCTTGGTAACTATGCTATTGTTGTGAATGTATGGATGATGTAGATCAAATTTGGATGATCGGCCTTGGTATATTGGCGGTGGTGGCTGTTGGGCTGGCTATTCTCTCTAGTCTTTATGACGCGCAGTCGAAGTAGCCTGATATTTTGTTCTGTCGGCAACCAGGCCATGTTGTAGACGATCCATCATAAAGTGGCGAAAGTTGACCGCTTGAATTCGATGCAAAGGGGGCACGCTCGGGAAGCCGGGCGTTTCGTCATCCCTTGGATCCAGATTCAAATGCTGGCCCCGTCGCGTCTTCGATGGCCGGTGGGGGATAGGGTCTCGTTTGGGAGGCGCGGTGGCGACCTGCCTCCCCTTTCGGTGTGATGCGTTGGCATCTCAGAGATGGCGCAATTTCGCCCGTTTTCTGAATCTCCTACTCAAATCGCTTGGTAATGCCGCCAAAAATCGGAGGGTGTTTATGGACCTGAGCCAGGGCGGCGCGAAATACGGAGACGTCACCGGTCAAGTGCTATCGTCATCCAGGCGCGAGTGGTCCGGTCTCTACGCCGAGTCGAACGTACACGTCGATTGCCACCTTTCGCCTTTCGTCCAGCAGACAACGGAGGTCGTCCTCGCAGTCCGAGCCAGTGGCATCGTCACATGCTGCGTCGACGGCCTCGTGCAGAAAGCGAACGTCATAACCTGAACTTTTCTTCCCACGCTAATTTCACCAGGGCCTTCCGCCGCATCGTCGGCCAGACTCCCTCTCAGTTTCGTCGAAGCGGCCTCGCCTGATCGCTGCTCAAAATTAGCGCCGGCCGCCCGTCCTTCCGAGGTCGCAATACTCTCGCAGTAAGTGTGCGGCGGCCATCTAAATCGCATTTGCCAGGCCTGTTGCTGCCGCGAGCTCGTCCTGCACCTCGATAATCTCGCGCGCGGACGCAGGAGCAGCATTCACCTCCTCCGATTTTCGCTCGGCAATATCTCTCGGAGCCGCAGCGACTTCCCGCCACCAAGGCCATTGCGGCAGTCGAGTTCATGCTGGAGTGCGGAGCGTCTGCAAATGCCAAATTGGCGCTTGCAACGGGCTGGCGTGAGGTTGAGGACGGGTACTGTGACGGCCCTCCTTATGCTCGCGCAGAACCGCGTCGACGTCTTTCAAAATGATGGACCGATAGCCTTTGGTCGCCTAGGCGAACCGCTATTTCTGCGATGTGAAAGGTCGTAACCTCGCATGGGGAGTTATGGCGTCTGCGTCCTTCCGAACTAACTTATCGCCGACATAAATGCTCAATCGACCTAGGTGTTTGGTCCCGGCATTTGATGGATTGGATCGAGTTTGAATCGTTCTGGTTCGATTGTCCATCTTTTGCAGATGAACTCGTAGGGCGTGAGGCCTTTTAGGGTCTTCAGTCGCCGGCCGAAATTGTAGGCGCTGACGAAGTCGTCGAGATGCCTGCTGAGCTGATCATGTGGTAGCGTTTGACAGTCGCGCCCTTGATAGTTCGGTTCATCCGTTCGACCTGACCGTTCGTCCACGGATGGTTGATCTTGGTGAAGCGGTGCTCGATGCCGTTCTCGCGGCAGCGCATGGTGAACATGTGCGTCATGTAGCGAGCGGTCGGGCCGTCGGCGTATCGTGGGGCGTAACGGAACTGGATGCCGTTGTCGGTCAGGATCGTGTGGATCTTGTACGGCGCGGCTGCGATCAGGGCGACCAGGAAGGCTGAAGCCGTGACCCGGTTCGCGCTCTTCACCAGTTGCACGAAGGCGAATTTGCTTGTCCGATCAATGGCGACGAACAAATAGAGTTTCCCCTCGGCGGTCTGAACCTCGGCGATGTCAATGTGGAAGAAGCCGATCGGATAGGACTTGAACCTCTTCTTTGGCTCCTTGTCGCCCTCGATATCCGGCAGCCGCCCGATCCCATGCCGCTGCAGACACCGGTGCAGCGACGAGCGAGTCAGGCGGGGGATGGTGGCCTGCAGCGCATAAAGGCAATCGTCGAGAGGAAGCAACGTATGCTTTCGGAAAGCGACGATGATCGCCTCCTCCTCAATCGAGAGGACCGTCGACTTTGGTTCTTTCGGACCGGTCCGCAGATCGGCCGCCGAGGTCCGCTTCCTCCATTTGGCGACGGTCTTCTGGTTGATCCCGTAGCGCTTGGCCAGGGCCCTCAGGCTTTCTTCACTATGCTGTATCGCTCGACGCACCGCCGCTGTCGTGGTGGCGCTCCCGTGCAAAATCTGGCCCATAGCGCATCCTTCCATTTCGAGGAAAATAATGCACCATCAAAGCCCGGGATCAAACAACTAGATGCGTGAACGGGGAGCCCATGAAAGCCGGTTGGAATCGTCACCGCATCGTGAGTTTGCTGGCCAACGCATTGGCTTCAGCTTCAACTACTGCCTGGACCGCAGAGATCGTGACGCCTGAGAACTACGTGAGGGCAGATGTAAAGGGCGTTATTATACGGCGCAAATCCTCGATGAATGGGGAGAGGTGATCACCGCGAATGGCGAAGTCATCGCCGTAATTCCCGATAACGGTTGTGCCGATCCAATTGTTACCCCAGCAACCCTGTATTCGGCTTCATTCCGCTCAGGATCCGACCGAAGAGTTCCATGGTTGTGCTTGTTGACAGACCGCCATGCAGGCTGGCCACGCGCACGTCGCGCCACAAACGATTCATCGGGCTGCTTGAGTTAGCGAAGGAAGCTCCGGATGCGCCGGCCAACAGATCCACGGCTTCCCAGAGCAAACGACTGGCGAAGCCCGCATCGCGCCAGATCCTCGCGCGCTTTTCGAGCGTCAAACGCGTGCCGCTGCTGGCGCTCGCGTCGAGTTCGCGGACCGATCGCCGGAGCATCGATTCTGCCGCGTCGATCTTGGAAGATGCCTCTCCCAGCTGAAGATGAGTAACTGCAGCTTCGTCCTGCCGCCCGTAAAATGTATACGGGATGCCGCGACGCGGCGCCTTCTCGACAAACAGTTCAAGCGCGGCTTGCGCCATGCCGAGAATGGGGAACACAAGATTGGTCGCGAAGGACGGGAGCAGCGCCAATTCATATAGCGGCTCGCCGCGAAGACGAGAAGCTGGGTAGTCCTCTCGTAGCGCCTTGCTGAGCAATGCGATCCGCTCGTTTGGAACGAATACATCCTTTACCGAGACGCTAGTGCTCCCGCTGCCCCCGAGGCCGATAGTATCCCAATCACGTAGCAGCTTGACCTGCGATATTGGGGATCAATGCCGACCCACGGTCGACGACCTGCCCCGAGTCGTCGAAAATGGGAATGCCAAGGATATCCCAATCAACATGTTCCACGCCGCTGTTGAAACTCCAAAACCCCTCATCGATTATTACGCCGCCATCCACTCGCTTCGTCTTCACCTCACGGGGCAGAAGCACGCTCGCCGTACGGAACCTTCCGCCTGAGGCAAAAACCTCATCGACGACCTGCTGCGAATAAAGCGCCGCAGCCATCCACGTGCCGGACGAGAGCAGGGCCAGCGTCCAGGCGGCCGAGCCGTCGCCGCGCGCAACTTGGACCACTGCGTCCATCCGAGTCTCGAGCGAGCACTGGAGGCCTCCATACATTTTCGGCGCCGCCATGTCGAATAGGCGCGCGTTTTCTAGGTCCGTAACCGTGCTGTCAGGGAGCCTCGCGAGCCTTTCCGTTTCCGCGCCGCGCGAGCGCAGCGATGGGATTAAGGCGATGGCGGCAGCCACGACATCATTGTCTGCGGACTGCCCGATCGCCGTATCTTTGCCGCTAGTCATGAAGGCTCCATAAATAATTGATCGCGCCGCGATTCGACCAAAGACATCCGCAGGCTAATGTGCGGATCCTGAGCATTGGAATGTCCCAATCGCATCGGGGCGGCAGCGTGAGTACGGCCGGTTACGCTTTTATTGCAAACGATGATGCAAAACGGCTTTCTAATTACAAACGTAATGGCGGGGTCTCCGTGTAACTCGCCGTCAGGACATAATGCGTTCGGAACCTCCCAATGACGATTGCCGCGAGGCGGTTGAGAGCGGCGGAGGGCTGGAGTGAGACTGAGGAAGCTTGAGATGGCTCAGCTGGTCATCGGTTTTTCGGATGATGATCATGGGAACATCCGATTTCCAAAATGAACGACAGAATGCTATTTGGTGAGCGTTTAGGTCTCGCTTGAACGCTCGATAGATTGTGGCGCTACACTTCAGCCGCGCAGGCGACAGATGGGATTCAGGACATGCATGACGAGAACAGGAAGTCCGCCAGGATCCTAGTCATCGAGGACGACAGCGCCTTGCGGCACATGGTCCTGACCTATCTTGAAGAGCACGACATGCAGGTCGTTTCGGCCACCAGCCGCCAAGAGATGGCTCGCCAATTTGCTGCGGAGATCGGGCCAGACCTGGTAATCCTCGATCTGCGGCTAGGACAAGAGGATGGGCTCGAGCTATTGCGCGAGATTCGGTCGCGCTCCGATATTCCTGTGATCATCGTCACCGGCAATCGTCGCGATGAAATCGACCGGGTGGTCGGACTTGAACTCGGCGCAGACGATTATGTCACTAAGCCGTTCGGGCTCCGGGAGCTCTTGGCGCGCATTCGCGCGGTGTTGCGCCGGCAAGAAACGAGACACAGCACGCCTCAACGGAATCGAGCGAGACTACGATCTCACTTCGGCGGCTGGGAACTCGACCGACGCGCGCGACGCCTGGCCGATCCCGATGGGGCCGATGTTGCGCTGACGAAAGCGGAATATTCGCTACTGACAGCGTTTCTCGATGCGCCCCAGCGCCCGCTCAGCCGCGAACACCTTTTGCAGGCGACTCGCAGACATGAAGATATCTGCGATCGCAGCATCGATGTGCAAATCCTGCGGTTGCGGCGCAAGCTTGAAACCGATCCGGCCGCGCCACGCGTCATTCAGACCGAGCGGGGCGTCGGCTATCTTTTTACTCAGCCGGTCGAGCACATCTGACCGATCAGACAATAAAAGGGCAGCCTATTCCGTTGGATTTGTTGGATAGGCAACGCCGAACGACAGCCTCAATGATTGTTGAGCATGGCATTGTTGATGAGCCACTCCGCGCCTCGATTCCAGGAATAATCGGCGCCGATGCGAAGGTCGCTTTGCCGCGCGAGGGCGATGGCTCCGGTACGAGCGTCCCGGATCTCGAATCGCACCACGTATTCCGTCCGGCTGATCCGCGTCACCACACCGACAAAGGATTGATCGGCGCCGAGCTTTAGCGCGATGGCGGCTTCGCAGCCGTTGCATTGGCGCAGCGAGCGCTGTTTCGCGGCATCGTCCTCGGCGCTCGAGACGTCGACAAGAGTATAGCGCCCGGATTGCGCGATGAGCCGGCGCGCTTCGCTCGTGGCTCGATCCAATTGCGCAAGGTCAGCTGAGTTATCGCCCGCAAGCCCGGCGCCGGCGCTGAAATCGTCGAGTTCGAAATCGAACACCGCGATTTTAATCGGGGACGGATCGGCGCTTGCGCCGACTGGCGTGGGACCAACGCCCCACCACAACAAGGCGGCGCCGTAAGCGGCAAGCAGCCGGAGGCGGCACGAGAAAAAACGGCGTTGCATAGCTGGCTCCTGTTTTGCACCTTCGATGAGAAGCGCGGTCGCCCATTACGAGGGGGGCAGCGCGGCAATTTCGTCCGAGATAAAAGCTTCGGCCCGCCGCCAGGCTTCATCGGTGTCGCCGCGAAAGGTGAACAGCTTGTCGAGCACGATCCGTCCCGTTCTGACGTCGATCGCCTCAACCTTCGCCCATTGCACCAGCGTGCTCATCTTGTGGATGCCGCCGATAAGCAGAATGCCGGCTCCAGCTTCGCGGGCCGCGGCCAAGATAGCGCTGACCGTTGAGCCGGCGAGCGAGCACGGATCGGGCTGGCATACCGGCGTGACGAGCTGGAATTTGCCGCCCTCTCCGAGTCCGTCCTTGAGGGCGCGCGTAAAGACGTTGAGCCGCGTTTCATGCTCCCTTCGCTGATCGCGCTCCTCACCCGAAGTGTCGATATAGTCGAAGTCGATCACCGCGATGGCGGCGCCTCGCGCCTTTTCACCGCCGTCCTCGGCGTTGACGCAAGAAGGCGCCAACGACAGGCACGCCGTAAGCATCGAAAGAGTGAAGCGCCGCATGTCGCAAACCCCGTTGTTTCGCCGCCATCCTGCACGGATCGCCGGGCTTGCGGAAAGCGGACGCGCCCCGATAGTGGCCGGGCAAATTGCCCGATCTTGCGGCGGGCGCTTCCAAGAGGCCGGGTCTGCCTCTAGGCTGGGCGTCGAGCGCCCCATTGAGCGCAACGCTCTTTTGCAAAGTGTTCGCCTATGCCAGCGTCCAGGCTTGATCTGAAACTTCGGCTCGCGCTGCGCATCACGGCTTTGGCGGCGTTCTGTTTTGCCGCCGCCGCGGCTTACGTTCTTTTCGAGACGGACCGCTCCGCGCGGGCGCGGGCCGATCGGATCGCGGAGGCGGTCGCCAAAGACCTCGAGCTGCAACAGGGCCAGATTCACTGGGTTAAGGATGCTCCCTACCGATTCCCCGATTTACAAAGGGTCGCGCCGGCGCTCATGGCTCCCGGCGTCTGCATCTCCTACCGCGAGCGGAATGGCGAAATTCTTCAGCGCTTGTGCAGCGGCGCCGAGCCCGACGACGCCGACGCGCCGCAGCTCTTCGCTGACCTTTATCAACGCCTGTTCGGCATTGGCCGCGAGTCGGCGCGTCCCGTGATCTATGGCGATGAGACGCATGGGGAGGCTGTGGCGTCGATCGATCGTCAAAGCCTCATCGGACAAAGCTGGCGCGAGACGAGCCGCCTTGTCGCCATCATGGCCGGCGCTTTGCTTGGCCTTTGCGTCTTGATATATGCAGCGCTCGCAGACGCCTTGCGGCCGACGCGGGCGATCCGCGCCGGTCTTGAGCGTCTTGCCGCCGGCGACCTCTCGGCGCGTCTGCCGCCCTTCGACCTTGCCGAGCTTTCGGCAGTGGGCAAGGTATTCAATCATCTTGCCGCTAACCTTGAGACGACGCTCGCCGAGCGCAAGGCGCTGATGCAACGGCTGATAGCTGTCCAGGATGAGGAACGGCAACATCTCGCGCGAGAGTTGCATGACGAATTCGGGCAATGCCTCGCCGCAATCAGCGCGGTCGCAGCCTCCGCTGGCCAGACTGCGCGGCAGGAATGTCCGGCCCTCGTGTCCGAGTGCCGCAGCATCGCTCGGACGGCCGCCCGTATGATGGACGTGCTGCGCAGCGCGCTTTTGAGGCTGCGTCCGCCGGACGTCGATGAGCTTGGCCTCGCTGCAAGCCTTGAAGGGCTTGTTGCGGGATGGAACAGCCGCGGCGGCCGAACGCGCTTTTCAATCGAGCTGTCCGGCAAATTCGACAAGCTGCCGCCGGATTTCGCGGCAAGTCTTTACAGGGTCGCACAAGAGGCCATAACCAATGCGGCGAAACATGCGCAGGCGTCGCGGGTCGCTCTTCGTCTTCGCATGCAAGAAGCCGCTGCCCCGGATCAGCGCGCGTGCATAGAACTCGAGGTCGATGACGATGGCAAAGCCGGAGCCGATTTGACTGTCAAATCCGGCATGGGACTGCTCGGCATGCGCGAGCGCATTGCTGCGCTTGGCGGCAGATTGAGCATTGAGGCCTCGCGCCCGAGCGGTCTTGTACTCCTCGCGCAAATTCCGGTTCCGCCAGCGCCGACGCATCCCTGCGAGACGAGGAATGCGGCATGACGGACGGCGCCACCATTATGCTCGTCGACGATCATGCGATTGTGCGTGAAGGATATCGCTCGCTGTTGCAGAAACAGCCGCGACTGAAGGTTGTCGCCGAGGCGAGCGATGGCGCCGAGGCCTACCGTCTGTTCAAGGAGACGAGGCCGGACCTCGTCATCATGGATCTCACCATGCCAGGTTTTGGCGGCGTTGAAGCCATAAGGCGCATTCGCCAATGGGAGTCCACCGCTCGCATTCTCGTCTTCACCATGCATCAGAACGCTGCTTACGCCGTGCAGGCGATCCGGGCCGGGGCGAAGGGCTATGTCACGAAAAGCAGCCCGCCGGAAGCGCTCGTGCGCGCGGCGTTCGACGTGCTGCAAGGAAGGATCGCGCTCAGCGCCGACATTGATCATGAGCTTGCGTTGAGTCGCGTCGCCGACACTCCGACGGCGACGGACGTGCTCACGCCGCGCGAATTCGAGATTTTGCGCATGCTGCTTGCGGAGAGAACGACAGAGGACATCGCCGACATTCTTCACCTCAGCCCGAAGACGGTCGCGAATACGCGCTACCTTATCAAAAGTAAGCTCGGCGTCGCTTCCGACATTGAGCTCGTGCTTGTCGCGCTCCGGCAAGGAATTTTGGGCAAGGACCCTGACATGGATGCGAGCCATCCCCTGGCGTGAATTTATCACGCTCATATGCGCCAAACCTAGATCGACCCTCGCGACGCTGATGGAAGACGGAAACCCGCAACTGGCCACCAGCGATAATCTTTCTGCCACCGCTAGTAGGCTCCGCCTCGGCCCTTACGCGCCGCCCGGTAATGGCTGGGAGAAAATCCACAGTGTTGATGGAAACTCTTCGAAAACGCAGCCGTCGTCTCATAGCTAACCCGAGTGGCGATCCGCGCTATTGCGTGATCGCTCGACTCGAGCATGAGCGCGGCCTTCTCCATCCGCCGTGCGACCAGGTACCGATGCATAGTTTCGCCGACAAACCTCGTAAATCGAGCCGAGAAGGCCGACCGGCCTGAGAACTCGCTACCGCCGAGCCCCTTAGCCGTCGCGGTGGCTCGCCTACATAATTGCGGCTAACCCGTAGCTCGGAACTCTTAGGCTGCGGGAGCGGAAATGCTGTCGCGCTCTTCGCGCGGTGCTTACCCTGCTTGCGCTGCCTATGCTTGAGGCGCCGCCGGCCGAGGTCATGCCAAAGAGATCGCCGCTCGAATCCTCAGATCAAGCTGGCGACGGGCGAGGTGCCGTTTCCGCCCTTGAAGCTGAACAGCACCGTCTCGGTGCAGGCCGTCTTCCCCACCGCGGAGGGTATCAACTTGAACGCCACCCCCAATGAACCGGGGCGCCGCTCCAAGTTGTGCCATATTTATACTTCTTGAGCGTCATCCTAAAAGCGTGATCTAGGCTCAGGACCTATTAAATTTGCCTGAGATGTGATTCCTGGTCTCCGCATGGGGAGGCTGGGATGAGTGATTTGTTTTTGTTGGGCGAGCGGCAGATGGCGCGGCTTGCGCCGCATTTTCCTCTGTCGCATGGCGTTCCGCGGGTTGACGACCGTCGGGTGGTCAGCGGAATCGTCTATGTGATCCGCAACGGCCTGCAATGGAAAGATGCGCCCAAGGATTACGGGCCGCACAAGACGCTTTACAATCGCTTCATCCGCTGGAGCCGGCTCGGCGTCTTCGACCGCATATTCGCCGCGCTCGCTGGCGAAGGTCCAAAGCCCGAGCGCATCATGATCGACGCCACGCATCTGAAGGCGCATCGCACAGCGGCGAGCCTGCTCAAAAAGGGGCTCTTCCCCGCCGTATCGGGCGCACGAAAGGCGGACTGAACTCGAAGCTCCACGTCGTTTGCGACGGCGCCGGCAAGCCCCTCGTCATGTTGCTCTCGGAGGGCCAGATGAGCGACCACAAGGGCGCGCGGCTGATGCTCAAGGCTTTACCGCCCGCTTCAATGTTGATCGCCGACAGGGGCTACGACAGCAACTGGTTCCGCGCCGCGCTGAAGGCCAGGGGCGTCGAGCCCTGCATCCCGCCAACCAGAAGCCGCAAGCTTCCCATTGCCTATGACAAGACGCTCTACCGCCAGCGTCACAAAATCGAGAACATGTTCGCCAAGCTCAAGGACTGGCGGCGCATCGCAACCCGCTATGATCGATGCGCCCACACCTTCTTCTCCGCCATCTGCATCGCAGCCGCCGTCCTCTTCTATCTCAATCAATGAGTCCTGAGCCTAGTTGATATGGTATATAAAACTATTCAATAGAAATTTCGTTGTATATTCGCCTGTAATCATTTTTAGCGCGATCAATAGGCCGTCCTAGAGGTGGGTGCGTGAAATATTTGCTTTGAAACAATTTGGGCGCGTCTGAGGGTCGAGATAGCGCGAGGCTCTAAGCGTCCGGCGCGATTCTCATTCGCGCAGAGAAGGTCACCGGCGCAAAACTCGCCGGGCGAAGCGAACTGGATGCCTTGCTCGATCCCGCGGCGACGTTCTCACGGTCATGCGCGTCGATCATCTGGCGCGATCTACCTGGTGACCTCGCGACGTACGGGGTCGACTATCCCCCCCATGAAAATGTGCTGTATAGACGCCGGGAGCTCATGGCCCGGACCTGAAGCGCTCTTGCGGCAGGTATCTTCCGGCCGCCGAGGGCCATCATTGATTTTGCGTCGAGGCGCATATCCGCCGCCAGACGCCAGGAGTATTTGCAGTGACTAATTCGTCTGACTACGCGCCGCCGAAGGTGTGGACCTGGGATAAGGAAAACGGCGGGAAATTCGCTAACATCAACCGGCCGATCGCCGGGCCGACGCATGAGAAGGAGCTGCCGGTTGGTCGTCATCCGTTACAGCTCTATTCTCTGGCGACGCCCAACGGCCAGAAAGTCACCATTCTGCTGGAGGAGTTGCTCGCCCTGGGCCATAGCGGCGCGGAGTACGACGCCTGGCTGATCAAAATCGGCGACGGCGAGCAGTTCGGCAGCGGCTTCGTGGGCCTGAATCCGAACTCAAAGATTCCCGCGCTTCAGGATCGCAGCGGCCCAAAGCCGATCCGAGTTTTCGAGTCGGGCGCGATTCTGCTCTACCTGGCCGAGAAGTTTGGGGCTTTTTTGCCGAGCGAGGCCGGCGCGCGCGCCGAATGCCTATCATGGCTGTTTTGGCAGATGGGAAGCGCCCCTTATCTGGGCGGAGGCTTTGGCCATTTCTATGCCTACGCTCCAACAAAGATCGAATATGCGATCGATCGTTTTGCGATGGAAACGAAGCGTCTTCTCGACGTGCTCGACAAAAGGCTCGCGGACAACAAATACGTGGCGGGCGGCGAGTACACGATCGCAGACATGGCGATCTGGCCCTGGTGCGGCGGCTTGGCGAAGGGGTGGCTCTACGGCGCGGCTGAGTTTCTCTCTGTGCAGGACTACAAAAACGTCGTGCGCTGGACCGACATGATCGGCGAACGTCCAGCGGTCAAGCGCGGGCGGATGGTCAACCGCGTGTCCGGCGAACCCTCCAGCCAATTGCTCGAGCGTCACGACGCCAGCGACTTCGAAATGAGGACGCAAGACAAGCTGACCGCCCAGCGTTAGGCTCTCTTAAGGTGGGACGGGGGAGATTCAGCTGAAACGCTGAAAGAACATCTCCACCGTCCACTCCACCCGCGCCTTGATTTCCTCCGCGGTCGGTTGGGAGCGGATCCGCAGCAATAGGCCCATCAGAAAATCTCCGGCCGCGGTGAAGAACAGCATGCTGGCCGACTCGTCGGGGTCATCGATCTTCAACAATCCGAGAGCAGCCTGGGCGGCAAGCCATCGCTCCAACGCGCCTTTGCCGCGCCCGAGGCCCTGTCGGTCCAAAGCCGCGACGATTTCCTCCGAGAGCGATGTCTCGGCGATCAGCAGCCGCGTCATTAACAGCTGTCGTTCGGTCAACGCGAAACTGACCAGTCGGGATAAGACGTCGGTCAGCACATCCTGCGGCGAGCGGCCGTCCGATTCGACAGGCATGGTGTAAGGGGCGAACCAGTCGGTCAGCAGCGCGTCGAAAAGCTCTGATTTCCCCGAAAACACTTGGTAGACGGTCTTTTTCGACATGCCGGCGCAGCGCGCGACGTCGTCCATCGTCGTGGCGTGATAACCTTTGTGCAGGAACAGCTCACCCGCCGCTTCGACAAGCTTTGCTCGACGTTCGTCCTCGAGCATCTGGCGGGGTCGGCCGACGCCGGCGCATTTGGTCTGCAAATCGGTCGGTATCAAGTGAGGGTCTTCCCGCAGCGCGCCGGCCAATCCGACGATGCCATAACAAAAGCATGAACGGCGAGGGATTGACAAACCGTTCAGTTTCCAGCAATTGGGAACCGGCCGGTTTCTTAATTCTTGACGCGCCATCCAGCCATCGCGTCCATCTCAGCGAGCCTCCCGCGGCTCGTTCGCCGTGGCGAGAATAGATTGAAATATACCATGAATATTCGTCGGACTTCGATGCGGCTCAGCTTCGTCGCCGCAATGGTTATGAGCCTGGGTTTGGCTGGCTGCAACGACGAGCAAAAGCAGGCCGGTCCGTCAGGGCCCTCGCCCAAGCAGTCTGTGGACGTCGTCACCTTGCATGCTCAGCCGGTGTCGTTGATCACGGATCTGCCGGGGCGCACCTCGCCTTACCGAACGGCGGAGGTCAGGCCGCAGGTCAGCGGCGTCATTCTCAAACGGCTATTCGTCGAAGGCGACTTGGTGCAGGCCGGTCAACAGCTTTATCAGATCGACCCGGCTCCATATGAGGCCAGCCTCGCCAGCGCGCAGGCCTCGCTTTTGCACGCGCAGGCCTCGGTGAGGACGGCGCAATTGACTGTCGACCGCTACCGGCCGCTGGCCGCCGAGAAAGCGGTCAGTCGACAGGACCTCGATAATGCGATCGGGACGCTGCAGCAGTACGAAGCGGACGTCGCATCGGCTGAGGCCGCGATCAAGACCGCCGAGATCAATTTGGCCTATACGAAGGTGCTGTCGCCGATCACGGGGCGCACCAGCCGCTCCGCAGTCACGGAGGGAGCGCTCGTCACCGCCAACCAAACCAGCACGCTGGTGACCGTGACTCAGCTCAACCCAATCTACGTGGACGCGACCCAGCCGACCACAACCATCTTGCGGCTCCGGCGGGAATTGGCCAGCGGGCAGATCAAAAGCGCGGGCGAAGGCAAGGCGCCGGTCAAACTGCTGTTGGAGGATGGCTCCAGCTATGAGCGCCCGGGTGTCTTGCAGTTCAGCGAAGTCACCGTCGATCAAGGGACCGGGGCCGTCACCGTGCGCGCGATTTTTCCGAATGACGATGACCTGCTGCTGCCCGGCATGTTTGTCCGCGCGCAACTACAGGAAGGAATCCGGCAAAGCGGAATCCTGGCCCCGCAGCAAGGCGTGACGCACAACCAGAAAGGGGAGCCTACCGCGCTCGTCGTCGACCCTGACGGCAAGGTGCAAATCCGCGTCCTGACGACCGATCGCGCGATTGGCGATGCATGGCTGGTCACTGATGGCCTTAACGACGGCGATCGGCTGATTGTGAGGGGCGTGCAGATGGTGCGCCCAGGCACGCAGGTAAGCGCCAATGAGATAAAACTCGCAGGCGACAGCGCGGGGCTGACGCAGGTCGCCGCTGGCGCGAAGCCGCTCGCGCAGTAAGGCGCTTATTCATGTCCCGTTTCTTCATCGATCACCCGGTCTTCGCTTGGGTTTTGGCCATCGTCTTGATGCTGGCCGGCGCGGTCGCGGTCGGCTCGTTGCCGGTCGCGCAGTATCCAAGCATCGCGCCGCCGGCTGTTTCGATCACCGTCACCTATCCCGGCGCGTCTGCCGAGACTGTGCAAAGCACGGTCGTACAGGTGATCGAACAACAGCTCAGCGGCCTCGACCATCTGCTGTACTTCTCGTCTGAGAGCGACAAGGACGGCAGCATGACCATCACTCTCAGCTTCGATCAGGGCACAAATCCGGACATCGCCCAGGTGCAGGTGCAGAACAAGCTGCAGCTGGCGCAGCCGCGTTTGCCGCAAGCAGTGCAACAGCAAGGCATTCAAGTCGCGAAGGCCACCCAAAACTTCCTGGTCGTGGTCGGCTTCGTGTCCACTGACGGGTCCATGAGTTCAGCCGACCTTGGCGACTTCATCGCCTCCTCGGTGCAAGACCCGGTCAGCCGCACCTCCGGCGTCGGCGACTATCTGCTTTTCGGCTCGCAATACGCCATGCGCGTCTGGCTCGACTCCGCGAAGCTCGACAATTTTGGCCTGACGCCGGGCGACGTCAGCACCGCCATCCAAGCGCAGAACGTCCAGGTCGCGGCCGGCGAACTTGGCGGATTGCCCGCCGCCGAGAACCAACAGCTAAACGCGACCATCATAGGGCCGTCTTATCTCCAGACGCCGCAGCAATTTGGCGAGATTCTGTTGCGTGTGGAGCCGACCGGCGCGAAAGTGCTCCTGCGCGACGTCGCGCGGATCGAGCTGGCTGCCGAAAGCTATTCTCTCGACACCAAGTACAACGGCCATCCGGCCTCCGCCCTGGCGGTGAAGCTCGCCAGCGGGGCCAACGCGCTGGATACGGTGAAGGCGGTGCACGCGACGATCGACCAGTTGCGGCCGAACTTCCCGCCGGGCGTCGAGGCGATTTACCCATACGATACGACGCCGTTCGTGCGGCTTTCGATTGAGGGCGTCGTCGAGACGCTCTTAGTCGCCATCGTGCTTGTGTTTCTGATCATGTATTTGTTCCTGCAGAATTTGCGGGCGACGTTGATCCCGACCATCGCAGTGCCCGTCGTGTTGCTGGGAACTTGCGCCATCCTCTCGCTGGCGGGGTACTCGATCAACAGCCTCACAATGTTCGGCATGGTTCTCGCCATCGGACTGCTGGTCGACGACGCGATCGTCGTGGTCGAGAATGTCGAGCGCGTGATGGTGGAGGACGACCTCGCCCCCAAAGAAGCCACCCGCAAATCGATGGACGAGATATCCGGCGCTTTGGTCGGCATCGCGCTGGTGCTGACGGCGGTGTTCCTGCCGATGTCGCTCTTCGGGGGCTCGGCCGGCGTGATTTACCGGCAGTTCTCCATTACCATCGTCTCGTCCATGGTGCTGTCGGTGCTGGTGGCGCTGATTTTCACGCCCGCGCTGTGCGCGACGATCCTGAAACGCCCGAAGAAGGGCGGCAAACGCGGCTTCTTCGGCTGGTTCAATCGCAATTTCGATCGCGGCAATCGCAGGTATATCGGCGGCGTAAAATGGGCGATCCGACACCCTGTCTTTTCGCTGCTGGCGTTCGCCGCCATCACGGCGACGCTGGTCGTCGTGTTCCTCAGAGTTCCCAGCGGATTCCTGCCGGATGAAGACCAGGGCGTGATGTTCGCGCAGGTCGCCGCGCCGCCCGGCGCCACCAGCGTGCGCACGCAGCAAGTGCTGGACGATGTCTCGGATTATCTGCGCACGGATGAAGCAAATGACGTTCAGGGCGTCTTCGAGGTCAATGGGTTCAGCTTCGGCGGACGCGGTCAGAACGCCGGCCTCATCTTCGTTAAGCTGAAGGACTGGAAAGATCGACCAGGCGACCAGAATAAGGTGCAGGCGATCGCCCGGCGAGCGATGGCGCGGTTTAGTCAGATCAAAGACGCGATGGTGTTCGCCTTCGCCCCGCCGGCGGTGTTGGAGCTCGGCAATGCGACCGGCTTCGACTTCGAGCTGTTGGACCGCGCCAATTTCGGTCATGACAGGCTAATGGCGGCTCGGAACGAGATGCTGGCGGCCGCCGCCAAGGATAAGCGGCTGGCGGCGGTGCGGGCGAACGGCATCAACGACGAACCGCAATATACCATCGTCATCGACCGGGAGAAGGCGAACGCGCTGAGTCTCAGCATCGCCGACATCAACACTACGCTCTCGGCGGCTTGGGGATCGGCCTTCGTCAATGACTTCGTCGATCGCGGCAGGGTGAAGCGCGTCTATATGCAGGGCGATAGCGACTCGCGCATGCTGCCTAACCAGCTCGACAGCTGGTATGTGCGCAACAGCCTCGGCCAGATGGTCAAATTCTCGTCCTTCGCCACCGGGCGTTGGACCTATGGCTCGCCGAAGTTGGAGCGCTATAATGGCACGCCGTCGGTCGAAATTCTAGGTTCGCCGGCGCCTGGACTGAGCAGCGGCGACGCGATCGCCGCAATGAAGGAAATCGCCGGCGCGCTTCCGGCCGGATTCGGCTACTCTTGGACCGGATTGTCCTATCAGGAGGAGAAATCCGGATCGCAGACCGGACTGCTTTATACCGGATCGCTGATCGTCGTGTTCCTCTGCCTCGCCGCGCTTTACGAAAGTTGGTCGATCCCGGTGGCGGTGGTGCTGGTGGCCCCGCTTGGCGTCGTGGGGGCCGTGCTCGCCACCTATTTCCGCGGATTGAATAACGACGTGTATTTCCAGGTTGGTCTGTTAACGACCATCGGGCTGGCCGCCAAGAACGCGATCCTGATCGTCGAATTCGCCAAGGCGAATTTCGAGGCGGGGAAAGGGCTGGCGGAGGCGGCGGTGATCGCGGCGCAGGAGCGGCTGCGGCCAATCCTGATGACGTCGATGGCTTTTATCCTCGGCGTGACGCCGCTTGCGATCTCCACTGGCGCCGGCTCTGGCGGCCAGAACGCGATAGGCACCGGGGTGGTTGGCGGCATGCTGTCCGCCACAATTTTTGCGATCTTCCTGGTCCCTGTGTTCTTCGTCCTCATCCTGCGCCTGTTCAAGGTGAAACGCCTGAACCATGAGGAAAATGCGCAGATGCACGAACGCCAACCGGCGGTCAGGGTATGACGCGAATGAGGCGCGCCTTCACTTTCTCCGCCTGCGCCGCCGCTCTGCTCGGCGGCTGCTCGCTGGTCCCCGACTATTCGCGGCCGGATCTGCCTGTGGCGTCAAATTATCCCTCGGGCGCCGCCTATAAGGGCGCGAAGCAGGCGGAGGACTCAGCCGACTCCATCGGCTGGCGTGAGTTCTTTGCCGATAGGAGATTGCAAACCCTGATTTATGTGGCTCTGCGCAACAACCGCGATTTGCGGGTCGCCGTGCTGAACGTGGCGGCGGCGCAGGCGCAATTTCGGGTGCAGCGCTCCGAGTTGTTTCCGCAAATCAGCGCGAGCGCCATCGCCGAGTTGGGGTCCTTGCCGGCGAATGCGGCGATCCCGGAGAGCCCTGCTGGAATTGCATCCGGGACGCCTGGGGCGACGGCCAGCCCGGCCAGCACCATCAATACCGGCAACCAGCACGTATCCTATCAATTTTATAATCCCGGGATTGGCTTTGCCTCTTACGAGTTGGACGTATTCGGCCGTCTACGCAGTTTGACGAGCGAGGCGTTTGAGCAATATCTCGGCTATGAGGAAACGGCGCGCAGCGCGCAGATCAGCCTGGTGGCCGAGGTCGCCAGCGGCTATCTGGCGGTGCTCGCCGACCGCGACCTGTTGAAGATCACCCAGGATACGCTAGTGAGCGAGACGGCCAGCTACGAGCTGACCAACGCGATGTTCAAACGCGGCGCGACGACGCTGCTCAGCCTGCGGCAAGCGGAGACCGCAGTTGATACCGCCCGCACCAATCTGGCGCTTTATACGCGGCAAGAGGCGCAGGATGAGAATGCGCTGGTTCTGCTATTGGGCGAGCCGATGCCGGCGGATCTGCCGCCAGGCAAAGGCCTTAATGGGCAGGGGCTGCTGAGCGACCTGCCGGCCGGATTGCCGTCCGACCTTTTGTTCCGCCGCCCGGACATCGTGGCTGCGGAACACGACCTCATCGCCGCCAACGCCAATATCGGCGCGGCCCGCGCCGCCTTCTTCCCCAGCATCTCGCTCACCGGAAGCGGCGGCGTCGCAGGCACTCAGCTCAGCCGATTATTCACCAAAAGCGCCCTGACCTGGAGCTTCGAACCGCAGATCACCCTACCCATTTTCACGGGCGGCCAGAACGAGGCCAATTTGGACCTTGCCCACGTGCAGAAGAACATTCAGGTCGCTCAATACGAGAAAGCGATTCAGACGGCCTTCCGCGAAGTGTCCGACGCACTGGCCGCACGCACAACCTATGTCGACCAGGTGAAGGCGCAGCGGCAATTGGTGAATGCCGCCGCGGACAGCCTTCGTCTATCGACGCACCGGTTCCGCGCGGGGGTGGACGACTATCTGCCGGTGCTGCAAGCGCAGGAAACGTTATATTCCGCGCAACAGACGCTGCTGGGTTTGAATCAGGCTCGGCTCGTCAATTTGGTGACATTGTACAAAGCGCTCGGCGGCTGGCATGAGCATGCCGCAGCGCCGGCGACTACGGCGCAGCCCTTGTAGCCAGTTAGCCGAGACCGACAAGCAATCCATCGCGCCGGGATCATCTCGTTGGATCATCTCGCTGAGCAAAAAAGACGGCCGCGTTAGCGGCCGTCCTTCCATCGCCCGGATGGGTTTGCGCTTCTTGCCTTAAAGATTAAAGCGAGTTCCAGAAGTCGCACTTATGATTGGCTGAGAATTGCGCGTCGGTGAAAGTAGATGAGACCGGGATGTTCTCGGAGAACCATGCAGGCTTATCTGGTTTGTTGGCGACATAGACCGGCCATGGGGCATTGCCCTGCCCGTTCGGGTTTCCCGTCCGAGCAAAGTTCGTCCAAGCCGCCACTAGCTGATTCGAGAGATTCTCCTGCTTGTTGTTGAGCTCATGCGGAGTGCCGAGCGGGCCGCCATGCCAAAGCGGGAACAGATATTGGATATCGCTCGTGTGGTAGGCGAGGGAAACGAACCCAGGCATTTTCGGGAAATAGAACGGAGCGGTTCGCTCATCGAATTCATAAGCATAGACCGGTATTTGAGGGGCCAGAACTTGATCGATTTTCCGCTGGGCGCATAGTCCAGGGTCGGTCCCGACAGCATCCCAAGCCAATTGGGGGCTCGCAAAAGCGTCCAAGGGGTAGCGGTTGAGGACCGCCTTGGCATTGGCCCCGAAGCTTGTATTGACGAAGTTGGTGTATTGCTCCGAAGTTGGCGGCGTGCGAGGCGGCCCGGAGAAGAACTCCGTAATGGCGAGCGTGAAGTTTTCTTCATCCTCCACATTCCCATTCATCAGGGGCACATGGTTGAAAGCGCCATTTGTAAAAGCCGTCATCGGCTGAACCGGGATGACGACGCCATCAAGGAGCGGTCCGGTTATGAAAGCGCTTTGGGCGCTAGCCGTTCCTGCGAGCTCCTCTATCTTCGCCGCCGGCAGGCTGCGCAGACATTTGGCGGTGGCGGGATCCGAGCCGCCGCCGCAACCTGCAGCGATGGCGAAGGCCGTGCCGGCCGCCTCAGCAGTCGCCAACGTCGGCACTGTGCTGGGGCAGAAACTTTCGCAGATCGCCCGCTCGAACAGGCCCGCAGCTAGCGGCGAGACCATGTTGATGCCGGTGTCCTCCGCGCCCGCCGATTGGCCGCCGACGGTAACGTTGTTTTTGTCGCCGCCGAACTCGCCGATATTCCGCTTCACCCATTTGAGCGCCAACTGCTGGTCGAGAATGCCGTAGTTGCCGAAGTGATGGCCTTCGGCGTCCAACGCGGGATGGGCAAGGAAGCCCATAAGGTTCAGGCGGTAGTTGATGGTGACGACAACCACATGGCCTTGCGCCGCCAGTTTGGAGCCGTCGTAGTCGCTGCTCTCGCCGTCGACATTGCCGCCGCCGTGAATCCAGAAAATCACCGGAAGCTTCTCTTTCGCCGCTGGATCGACGTCGGGCGTGAAGACGTTCAGGTATAAACAGTCTTCGTTGTTGTTAGCTGGGCCTGCAAACACGCCGAGCGTCGTGATCTGAGCGCAAGTCGGGCCGAAGGCCGTCGCATCCAGCACTTTCGTCCAGACTGCATGCTTTTGCGACGGCTTCCAGCGCAGATTGCCGACCGGCGGCTCTGCGTAAGGAATGCCGAGGAATTCGGCGACGCCATCCTTGATGAATCCTTTGACTGGACCTTCCTGCGTTTCAACCTTGGGAGCGTTGGCTGCGTGCGCCGCCATTGGCACCAATGCCGCGCCGGCCCCTAAGGAAAGCAAAGCGCTGATGCGCATATATCGCCATAGCTCTGAAAGCTTGGACATTTCTTCCCCCTATTTTTTCATCACTTTTATTGTGACGGGGGGAACGGTAATCGAGCCCTGTTCGGTCGATCTTCCATAAAATTCCTGCGCCTGTAATAATTTAGATATTTCGTGAAATCGCTTTAGAAGGGAGCGGGTTATTTCTGAGATAAAGCCCGTGACAAAATCTATTGCCGGACGATGCAGTCATCAACTTTGCGTGATATTGGCGCTGTAGTTCATATTCCCTGCGTCACTCGGTCAATCTTGTTTTGACAGAGACGGAATGCTTTCGTCGGCGCCCAACATATCCTGGCGGCTGCCTTCAGTAGTTACGATCTCGCGGCCGGCGGGCGATCGCTCCCCAAAGAAGAGGCGCGGCGGCGCCTCTACCGGTACGGATCTTGCGGAGTGACGAGTTCGCCGTCGCGATAATCAATCTATTTGGAGCAAATATGTTCGAGGTTTCAGGGCTGCGGCTCTGCGCGCGTGTGCGCGCGCAACGAAGGACTTTCACGAAAACGAGCGTCGCGTTAGGGATGACGATCGCCGCAACAATGCTGTTTGCCCCGCTGCAATCGCAGGCGGCAAACGATCTGAAAGTCGAAACCAAGGAAGGCCCAGTCGAAGGGTTTCTTGGCAGCCGCGGCGTCGCCAAATTCCTCGGCATTCCTTACGCTGCGCCGCCGGTAGGCGAACTTCGCTGGCGGCCGCCTGAGAAACATGAGCCGTGGACAGATGTTCTGAAGGCGACGACTTTCGGGCCGCAGTGCGCGCAGATCACGACGTTCGGCCCATTCGCTGGACCGCCTAACAACAACGAAGACTGTCTCTATTTGAACGTCTATGCGCCTGAGGTCCATTCGTCGGCGAAGCTTCCAGTGATCGTCTGGATTCACGGCGGCGGCAACATGGACGGGGCGAGCGATAGCTACGATGGGACGAAGCTCGCCGCCCAAGGCCGCACAGTCGTCGTTACCATAAATTACCGGCTTGGGGTTCTGGGTTTTCTGGCCCATCCCGCGCTTGACGCTGAGAACCATCTTTTCGCGAACTATGGAATTCTCGATCAGCAGGCCGCGTTGCAATGGGTGAAGCGAAACATCGCCGGTTTCGGCGGCGACCAGAATAACGTCACTCTCGGCGGCCAGTCTGCGGGTTCGCTCGATACGCAAGTCAACATGGCCTCGCCGCTCGCCGCCGGGCTGTTCCACCGAGCGATATGGGAAAGCGGCGTGCAGGAGCCAGCGCCTTTGCCATTCGCCGAAGCGATTGGGGGCGCCTTCGCCGCCGCTGCGGGCTGCGGCTCCGGCGCGGACTCGGCGACTGCTAAATGCCTGCGCGGTCTGCCCGTCGCGCAGATCATGAAAGTACAAGGGACCGAAAGCGCCAATTTTTACCCGACCTTGAATGGCGTGGTCAGCGACGGCCAAATCTTGCCCGCCGCAGGGATGAAGGCGGCGTTCGCAAGCGGACAGTTCAATCATGTTCCCGTCATCAGCGGCTCGACGCGCGATGAAGGTAACTTCGGCCTAGCGATTACGGAATATTTTAAGAAGCCACGGGCGCGATTTACAGAAGCGGACTTCGTGAACTTCGTCAGGACCAGCTACACTGGCAACTCGGGACCCTCGGGGGCGCCGCCCGCTTTTCCGGCAGACACGGTCAATAAAGTGCTGGCCCGCTATTCGCTTCATGCCTACGCGACGCCGCAATTAGCCATGGATGCGGTGGCGACGGAGGGGAGCGTGAACTTTCCTTGCCCGACGCGACAAATCCTCAAATCAATCGCCAATCAAGTGCCGGTTTACGCCTACGAATTTGATGACCGAACGGCTCCGTTCTACTTTCCCAAAATGCCTGGGTTCCAGGCGCTGGCTTACCATACCAGCGATATTCAATATCTGTTTCCTTTATGGCACGGTGGGGCCGACGGCACTCCACATCGGCTGAACAAGAAACAGGAAGCGCTCTCTAATCAACTTGTGGCGGCCTGGACAAATTTTGCCAGGACCGGCAATCCAAACGGAGAGGGCGATAGCCCGTGGCCTCGCTACACGCCTGATGACAAGGCGCATTATCTGTCGGAGAATATCCCGGCCCTGTCCACGATTTCAGACGCAGAATATTCGACCGCAAACCAGTGTGATTTCTGGGATAAAATACTGGCGCAATGATCAGCGTGTCCAGCTTGCAAATATGAATTTTAAATTCGCTAGGCGCGGTCAAGAGAGTTTCTCTTTACCGCGCCGATAAGTTCAAAGCGCCGTGTATGATAGCGGCGCAGGCCATCCCGGATGGCTGCCCGCTTCCCGCAATTAATTAAGCCACGCCAAGCTCCGGGAAGCGATAATCAAAGCCCCCATTATGATTACGTGATCTTCGCAGCTTCATCTCGCGAAGGCTGTGGCGCACGTCCGTTCCTCGTCGTAACCGCAATCAAGCCAATGAGGATCAACGCCAGGATCAAGGAAGAGCCGATTGTGCCGAAGCCGAGTCCGCCCTGCTCGTGACTTTTCGTCAAAAAATCGCCCATCGTTGCGCCGAAAGGCCGGGTCAGCACAAACGCCGCCCAGAACAGCAAGGTCTTCGAAATGGGCGAATAAAATGCCGCCAGCGCGATCGACGCTAGAATGGCGGCAATCAGAAGCGCGCCGCCGGCAAATCCCAGCCCCGAACTATCGGCCAAGAAGTCGCCCAGAGCCGTTCCAAGCGTGTTGGAAAATAGAATGGCCGTCCAATAGAACATTTCAACTTTGAACGTCCGGATATTATTGACGGACAGCGAACCGACGCTGAAACGCCACGCAAGAAGAATGCACAGCAGGATCGTAACCAAAATGATGGAGCCGGTCGCGTAGCCAAGGCCCAGCGTGCGATCCATGTAATCCGACATTGTCGTGCCGGCGGTGCTGGTCGCGAGAATGACGGCCCAATACAGGAATGGGTGATAGGATTTCGACGCGAGCTGGGCGATAAGCGCAGCGACGAATATGGCCGCCAAGATGACGCTGCTGACGGCGTAACCCACATTCAACGTCATGGACAAAAGGTCGCCTGCGGTCTCGCCGAGCGTCGTCGCCGCTATCTTCATTATCCAAAAGGCCAAAGTGATTTGTGGGACTTTGTTCACGCGCAAAACCTTCCGCTTTTAGTGATTTGGGATTGGTTCAGTCGCGCCGAATCCGACGCCGCTGTCCAGCTGCTCGCTATTTCCGATCGATCTCAAGCTCGCCGCGCTCCGGCCCGGCTGTGACTAGGGCCCAGACCCATAAAATGGTTGGCGTGACAGGCGGATTGTGATTCACAGCTTCCGAAAGGAAGCGACTATGAATCGGGATCAATTCTGGCTGACGGACGCGCAGTTCGCGAAGATCGCGCCGCATCTTCCCACGGACACGCGCGGCAAGGCGGGCGTCGATGATCGCCGGGTGGTCAGCGGGATCATTCATGTGCTGAAATCTGGCGGACGCTGGATTGACGCGCCGCTGGAGTACGGGCCAAAGAAGACTCTCTACAATCGCTACGTTCGCTGGGCTGCTAAGGGCGTTTGGATCGATCTGTTCCACGCGCTTGCGCAAGCAGGCGGGCCGCCGGCGCAGGTCCTCATCGACTCCTCGGCGGTCAAGGCGCATCGCTCGGCCAGTGGCGGCAAAGGGGGGAGAAGAATCAGGCCATCGGCCGTTCGCGCGGCGGGCGCACAACCAAAATCCACGCATTGACCGATGCGGACTGCCGCCCGCTGTCTTTCATGCTCACCGGCGGCCAAATCGCCGATTGCTCGGCGGGCGCGGAGCTTATCGCGCGACTTCCTCCTTGCGAAATCCTCCATGGCGACAAGGGCTACGACGCAAATGCGATCCGTCGGCAGGTCGAGGAGCGCGGAGCTATGCCGAATATCCCGCCCAAGGCCAATCGCAGGTGGAAGAACTGCTTCTCGCCCTTCCTCTATCGAAACCGCAACGCCATCGAACGCATGTTCTGCCGCCTGAAAGACTTCAGGCGCGTGGCTACGCGCTACGACCGAAACGCATTAAACTTCCTCGCCACAGTCTGCATCGCCGCTACCGTTTGCTACTGGTTGTGAGTCTGGACCCTAGGGTCGTGATAACATGTATCATATTCGCGACCGAGCGTTCGCCAAGCTTTTGAGGCGCGCAGTTATTATCTCTATATTGTAGCGTCTAAGCTCCGAGTAGCAATGTCTGGGGCATTAACGCCCGCCGCCAGCCCCTCGTTCCTTTTTTAAGCCCCGTTCATCTGTCGAACAGTAGCTTTCCCGCCTCCTCTCAACCTCGAGAAAGGCCGGCAGCCATCGATCGCGTGCCCGAGCCGGATGACGAGCAAATCCAGAGGGACGCAAAAGACGGCAGCCGCCGCTGCCGCGCATGCAGTCGAATTGGATCGACGGGTGGCTGCGGTGGCGCGATGCGCGAAGGAAAGAGCCGCCAGGCAAATGGCCAGATCATGCCAACCGACGCGCTGGCCGGCTGCGATCGCGCTTAAGTCCGGCCTGCGAGCTTCGGATCCGGCCGCCATCGACAGAAAAGACCCGACCAATCGGCCGAGCCTTCTCTGCTTCCCCTGAAGAGAAAGAGACCGAGTTAGATCTCAGTACTTGGCGACAATCGGCGCGGGCGGCGCAAACGTGTCGAACTTGTAGCTGAAGCCAACCTGCACCTGGTTTTCGACGATGTGGCGATTGGAGAAACCGCCGCCGCCGCCAATGGCCGGATCGTTGAACGAATTGGCCGCGAAGATCGACGAGTGACCGAAGTCGGTATAGCGATATTCCGCTCGGACCGACCAGTTGTTGGTGATCGCGTATTCGAGACCGCCGCCGACCGTCCAGCCGACGCGGGTGTTGGAAACGCTGTCAAAACCAAACGGGGTCGAAATGCTGCTGTCGACTCCGCCGAAGGCGACGCCGCCGGTGGCGTATAGCAAGACGCGATCCAAAGCGTAACCAACGCGGCCGCGGACGGAGCCCTGAACGCCGAGGTTGGAGCTATAGGTGACCGGTACGAAGCCTTCGCCGCGGGTAAAGCTCTTGTTCAGGCTCGAGCCATCGACGCTGCCTTCGAGGCCAATGACGAATTGGCTCAACTGCAGATTATAGCCGACATGCGCGCCGCCGATGACGCCATCATTGTTCGAGCTGAAGCTGTCGAAGCCAAAGGGGCTGCTGGAGCTAACATTCTGGTTGCCCCAGGCGTAACCAATCTGACCGCCGACATAGATGCCGGTCCATGTGAAGATTGGCGCCGGCGGCAAATAGACCGGCGGCGGAGCGCGCGAGGGAAGATCGGCTGCAAGAGCGGAGCCAGCGAGAGCGACAGCGCCAACTGAAGCCAGTAAGAAACGACGGATCATAACTTCTCCTTAGTAGAACCACTCCTCCATTGAACCTGTTTGAGTTAAAAAACAATGACGCAGAGTTCAACTTCACGTAAGCGAGAATCTCGTCTCTCGTGGCCAAACGGTTACACACTTATAAGTTGCGACGCGTTCTCATGGATCCCGCGAACGGTCGAAGCGAATCCCTTGCCCTATTCATTTCGCCCATGAAGTTATTCGAGTTCGGAGCCATCGAGGCGTCCAAATTGAGGGATCGAGAATGCAACCATCGAAACGGCTTTCGCCATAGTGAGCGGGTGCGCGGCCTGATATCCGTCGCCTTCTAAAGAGGAACGGCTACCGTCCATGAGTGCAATTAGGGATCGCGGACGACTGGGGCGCTATGTCGTCTCTTTTTGCTTCGCAACATCAGCTCGAGACGAGCAGCCGGGATACGATCGCCCCGAGAAGCGACCCGCATGACGAGCCGGCCTTCTTCGCCAGCACGCATATTGAATCAGAGCCGTGCTGCTTCACGAATCCGGGACGATTCCTTCTGATCGGAAAATGCTTTAGACTTATGAATCGCAGAGGAGGAATGGACATGACCAGAATTCCATCCGGCCTGATCATTGCGATAGCGCTTGCCAGCGTGAGCGGCAACGCCATTTCCGCGCAGGATAAATATGCTCTTCAAGTGCCGAATGGGCTCGCGTTTTCTGAGTTCAAGGGATACGAAGACTGGCAGTCCATCTCCGTCAGCCAGACTGGAGACCTCATCGAAGCGATCCTGGGCAATCCCGCGATGATCAAGGCCTATCGGTCCGGCGCGCCCGACAACGGCGAACATTTCCCCGACGGCGCTAAGATGGCGAAGATCCATTGGAATGCGAAAAAGAGCGCGGAGGCCCCCGAACCGACGACAGTGCCGGGCGCCCTGCACGACATTGATTTCATGGAGAAGGACAGCAAGAGATTCCCGGACACCGGCGGATGGGGATACGCCCAGTTTAACTACGACGCCGCGTCCGACGCGTTCGCGCCCCTTGGCGGCGGCGTCGATTGTGGGTACGCGTGTCATACGATAGTGGCGGCAAAGGATTATGTCTTCACGGCGTACGGGAAGAGGTGAGCGGCCGCGATGATGCCTGTATGGCTGTCGATTGATGGCGCTGCCCGACCTCAGGCGGCGCGGATCAGCGCGGGCGCCTGCCCGAAAGAAGGCGCCCTTTACTCAGCGTAGGCTTGCCGGCGTAGCCCAACAATAATCGTCAAGCCGGGGACGTCGATTAGAGTTAGCGACATACATTAAATGTATGATAGCCAACAACATTGCCGCGAACATCAAGGAACGGCCCTGTCACCAACGCGCAACGGCCTTCCTGCGGGTCTGGATATCCCTCATTCTCTCGCGTGACGGTGGCGGTGAGGCCCTCCTCGTCGTCAGCGGAAGCGAAGCCCACCAACGTGGCGGCGTCGCCGTTCGGAAGGGCGACATTCGCAGCTCCGACCGGGTTAGCTGCGGCAGCGGCATGGCCGAGGATAACGGCGCCTGCTGCGACAATAATCTTACGAATATTAATCATGCGAAATCTCCTTCTTGTTGCCGAACGCGAACGCGCACGGCGAGGGGAGATGATCTGCGCTATTGCCTAGACGATGATTGACCGCGCAGGCCCAACAACCGCCGCGCTCGCTTATTGTAACCGGGGTTAACGGATATGTCGGAAAAAGGTTCGGGCTAAAGGTGAGGCGCACTGGCGCAATCAGAAAGGGGGCCGCTGACGGCGGACCCATATCCCATCTTAAGCGGTAAAGGGCCAATGGCGAAGGCTCGCGAAATAGTGAACCAAAGGAACATTCCGCCCAGTTTCCTGTTTTGACGACTAGTCTGGACAAATGTCCTTAGCGTTGCCCAGCAGATGGAGCTTTGATGGAACACCCTGAACGGTTCGAGTCATCTGCGAGCATTGAAGGGCGATACCGTCTCCTTGTCGACGCGGTGAAGGACTATGCCATTTATATGCTGGACCCCACGGGGATCGTGACGAGCTGGAACTCGGGCGCGCGACGCTTCAAAGGCTATGAGGAATCGGAAATCCTCGGCGAACACTTCTCGCGCTTTTACACTAAAGAGGATCGGGAGGCTGGCTTGCCGCGCCGTGCGCTTGAGATCTCGGAGCGCGAAGGCAAATTCGAAAACGAAGGCTGGCGCGTTCGGAAAGACGGCGCTCGCTTCTGGGCCCATGTGATCATCGATCCGATCCACGATCGATCGGGAAAGCTTATCGGATTTGCGAAGGTCACCCGCGACCTAACCGAGCGGAAGATCGCCGAAGAGACTCTGCGGCGAAGCGAGCAGCAGTTCCGGCTTCTCGTGCAGGGCGTGACCGATTACGCGATTTTTATGCTCGATCCGGATGGCATGGTCAGCAGCTGGAACCCGGGCGCGCAACGAATCAAAGGCTACCTTCCCGAGGAAATCATAGGCCAGCATTTCTCCCGCTTCTATACGCAAGAGGATGTGGCAAGAGGTGAGCCTAGCCGCACGATCGAAACCGCAACGCGGGAGAGCAGGTTCGAGAAAGAAGGTTGGCGGATCCGCAAGGATGGCAGCCGGTTCTGGGCGAATGTAGTTGTCGATGCGATTCGAGACTCTAACGGCGCGCTCCTCGGCTTCGCCAAACTCACCCGCGACATTACCGAGCGGCGGGAAGCTCAGCGAGCCCTCGATCAAGCGCGCGAGGCCCTGTTCCAGTCGCAAAAGATGGACGCTATCGGGCAACTCACTGGCGGCGTCGCGCATGATTTTAACAACCTGCTAACGGTGGTTCTGGGCAGTTTGGAGCTCGTGCGCAAGCGTCTGCCCGACGATCCCAAAATTGCAAGCCTTATCGATAACGCCATTCAGGGCGCAGAGCGGGGCGCCGCCCTCACGCAACGCATGCTCGCTTTTGCGCGCCGCCAGAAACTCGAACTCGAACCCATCCATGTGCCGGCTCTCGTACAAGGAATGACCGATCTTTTAGGCCGATCGCTCGGCCCTTCGGTAACAATCGAGACACGCTTTCCGCTTATATTGGATCCGGTCTGCGCCGACATTAACCAGCTGGAATTGGCTCTCCTCAACCTTACTGTGAACGCCCGCGATGCAATGCCGGATGGCGGTTTCATAATCATTGCAGCGCGAGCCGTGAATGTCACTGCGGGCCATAGAAGCAATCTGTTGCCGGCGCGCTATATCTGCCTCTCTGTTACGGATACGGGCGAAGGTATGGATGCGGCTACTTTGGCTCGCGCCGGGGAGCCATTTTTCACCACCAAAGGCGTGGGGAAAGGCACGGGCCTTGGATTGGCCATGGTCCATGGCCTCGCCGAACAATCTGGCGGTCGGCTCCTGCTGAAAAGCCAAAAAGGCGAAGGCACGACCGCCGAGCTATGGTTGCCGGCGGCGAAAATAGATGCGGAAGCTGGAGACGCCGAAAAGCCTGCGGCGTCGGAGCCCGCCATAAACTTTCGTCGACTTATCGTGGTGGCCGTCGACGATGATCCGCTTGTTCTCACAAACACCGCGGCGATGTTGGAAGATCTCGGCCACACTGTATTCAGCGCCACAGGCGGGAGACAGGCGCTTGATATTCTTCGGCTAGAAAACGCCATCGATTTAGTCATCACTGATCAAGCCATGCCGCGCATGACGGGCGCAGAACTGGCCGAAGAAATCAGAACAGGATGGCCACAACTACCGATTATCTTAGCTACGGGTTACGCGGAGCTGCCGCCAGGGCAAGACGCGGGACTGCCGCGCCTTGCCAAGCCCTTTGGACAAGTAGACCTTGCGCGGGCCATCGCCGCCACGATTGGGACGCAAGGCGCAAAAAGCCCGCGCTGAAACGCCTGCTCGCGGAACCGCTCAACTGCTGTGATGCGAAGATCCGCCACGCCGAACGGATATCCCCTCAAGGACGCTGTCTAGCGGGCGAGCCGGCTCGCATCCGCTAGCCAGGCGGCGGTCTTTTCCGGCTCGAAGAAATACGCTTCGAAGTCCGAAGGGTCGTCGAAGCCGTCGACGAAACGGCGAGCCACAGCGGGAATCTGGCCGGCGGACCCAACGAGGTTCAGGACGTGCTCGGGCGGCGGACCAAGCAGGGCATTGGTCCATTTTGTTACATGCCGAGCATCATCCCAATAGCGCTCGAAGGTTGTTTGCATCCATTTTCGGTCGAAAGGAAGACTCCCGCGCTCAGCAATTGCAGCGAGATATGAGGCCGCGCACTTCGATGCGGCGTTGGAGCCTTGGCCTGTGATCGGGTCGTTGGCGACGACGACATCCGCGACGCCCAGGACGAGACCGCCGGACGGCAGCTCGCCAACCGGCCGGCGCACGGTGGGAGCGAAACGGCCAACCAGGGTGGCGTTCGCGTCGGTGAGCTCAACCTTACGGGCGCGGTCATACTCCCAGGGGACGCATTGCTTCATCAGTTCGAGCGTGACGCGCAGATGATCCTCTGGCCGCTTGATCCCGTCGAAGACGTCGAGCCATCCACCTGGCAGAACCTCCCAGAATAGGATATCGGCCCGACCTGATGCGGTGAGCGTCGGCATGATGAACAGCTCACCTGCCCCCGGTACGATGTTGAAGCGAACCGCGTCGAAGTCGGGATGTTCTGGACGCGGCTCAAGACCATGGACGTAGGCGACGGCCAAGGCGCGTTGCGGCGAGTCGTATGTAGAGCGGACAGGATCCCGCTCGAACATCGAGGCGAGGTCGCCCTTGCCGGTCGCGACCAAAATCAAGTCGTATGCGCGCGCGAATCCGTCAAGGGAGGATGCGGTTGCGTCATGGACGATGAAGTCGCCGCGGCGTTCGATAAATGTCTCAATCCAGCTGGCCATCTTGATCCTTTGATCGACGGATTGGGCGTAGGCGCTGAGGCGTCCCACCCAATCGATAGCTCGGCCGCCATCCTGCGCGGCGACCGAGACGCCCAAGCCCTCGATGCGTGGAGCCCTACTCTCCCAGAGATTGATGCCGAGGTTGCGCTCATGCTGGAGCGCTGAATGGAACATGCACTGAGTGGACATCACACGGCCGGCGCGGATCTCATCAGGCGTGCGATTGGAGATGAGGGAGACGTCGTAGCCGAGAGTCTGCAGGCCAAGGGCAAGCTGGAGCCCGGACTGGCCAGCTCCAACGATCAAAATCTTTCGCATGGTGGAAGCGCTCTTGAAGAAAAGTCGAAGCAGACGAGGCTGCGTGTGGGTTAAGTCGGCCCCAGGCGTTCGATGCGGCTGTCGACATCAGCCGTCGACCCCGTTTACCAACATGCCCGCCATGCGGCAACAGCGTTAGCGTCGCCATGATGACGTCGCCGAGGTATGATCAATGAAATAACTCGCGTGGACGGCGACGTTGTGGGTAGATTGTTAAACTGCATCAGGAGAAGTCGATGACAGACACGAACCTTGACGCCGCCGCCGCGCAGACGCGTGCGGTCCGCGCCGGAGGCGCTCCGGCTCCTGTCGTGAAAGCCTTCTTTGACGAGCCAACGAATACGGTTAGCTATGTGGTCAGCGATCCGGTTACGAAGTCGGCCGCGATCATCGATAGCGTGCTCGACTACGACGCCGCTGCAGGCCGCACCGCGACGACGGCGGCGGATGCAATCATCGCTTATGTCGAGGCCGAACGACTTTCCATCGAATGGTTGCTCGAAACGCACGCTCATGCGGATCATCTGTCAGCGGCGCCCTATCTGCAAGAAAAGCTTGGCGGCAAGCTCGCCATCGGCCGACAGATCATCCACATACAGAAGATATTCGGGAAGATCTTCAACTTCGGCGCGGAGTTCGCACGGGACGGTATGGAATTCGACCGACTGTTCGACGATGGCGAGCGCTTCTCAGTAGGCGACCTCCCGGCGATCGCCTTGCACGTGCCGGGGCACACTCCGGCGGATATGGCCTATGTCATCGGCGACGCGGTGTTCACCGGCGATACTCTATCCATGCCGGACTACGGTACGGCGCGCGCCGACTTTCCCGGCGGCGACGCGCGTCAACTCTATCGTTCGATCCGCCGTTTGTTGTCGCTTCCCGACGAGACGAGACTGTTTCTCTGTCACGACTACAAGACAGCCGGCCGGGATGTCTATGTCTGGGAGACCACCGTCGGCGCTGAGAAAAGCGGCAATGTCCATGTGCACGAGGGCGTAACCGAGGACGCATTCGTGGCGATGCGCACGCAGCGCGACGCCACTCTGTCGATGCCGAAATTACTCATTCCCTCGGTCCAGGTGAACATGCGAGGCGGTCGGCTGCCAGAGCCGGACGCGAACGGCGCGCGTTACCTCAAGGTCCCGCTGAATGTGCTGTAAGGTCGGCTTGCGCTCCAAGGGTCGTTAAGGTCCAACCTCATCTCGAAGCGCCGCCAGTCGCGCGCCTTCCGCCGCCATTAGGGCGAAAAGCGACTCGGGTTCACGCAGCCGGGCCTGCAGCCCCGCGAGTTCTCTGCCCTCGGCGACAATAATCTCTCTCTGCCCTTCGGAAAGGCCGGACAAAATACGCTCCGCAGCCGCCCCCACAGCCATGCCATTGTCGATGTTTTCAGAAGATCGCCCATGCCGAGAACCATCGCCGTTAAGAGCATTTAGCGAGATGGCGGTCTTGACCGAGCCCAGCACGATCACGCTGACCTTGATATCGTAGGCCGTCTCAACCTCAGCCCGCAAGGCGTCGAAATAGCCCATCACAGCGTGCTTTGCCGCGGGATAGCCGGTGCGCAGAGGAAGCCCGAGCTTACCCGCTACTGAACTCACCGCGGCTATATGCCCTTTGCCTTGCTCGACCATGCGCGGCAGAACGAGCTGAGTGAGTTGCAACGGCGCTAGATAATCGACCTCGATCAGCCGGCGATATGTTTCGAAATGGGTGTCGAGGGCGAGGCTTCGCTGCGAGATTCCCGCATTGTTGATCAGGAGGTCTATTGCCCCGCGCCACTTCCATGCGCGCTCCACAACCCCAGGCAGAGCGTCGTAATCAGTGACTTCGAAAGGAAGGATAAAGGTCTTGCCGCCGACTTCGGCGGCGACGCGCTCCAGCTCCTGCACTCGGCGACCCGATAAGATGACCGCAGCCCCAACGCGCACCATGGCTTTGGTGAGCGCTTCGCCAATTCCTGAGGACGCGCCGGTGACCCAAACAACTTTGCCTTCGAATGACATGCGCCTCTCCCAAAAATGCGGACGGAGCTAGCGCCTGGCCCAAGCCGACGCGCCAGTCCGACCATATATTGAGCCACCTTTTGATTTCAACGCACGCAATTACCGTCGTAACGCGAATGGCGAGGCCTCCAGACTCGATATGGCGGACGCGCCGCCGGCGATCGTCAACGCGTTGCAGGGCTGCTCAAACATTCAATCCGTCGATCAATATCCTTTACGACCAATCGTCGTATTGGTCGGAGACGACGTCCGCCCGGTCGCAGGGTCCATAAGTGTGAGCGGCTCGTACCAGACCGGAAGGCCGCCAGGCTTCTCTGGAAGCGGACGATTTGGCGCTGGGGATGTAGACTCTATAACAGTTGTATCTTATGAGTGCATTCGTATCCGCGACATTGATTGACCCTTCCCTAGCGAAACCCAAACATGCGTTACCTCCGGCGCCGCTCGATCCTTTTGGCCATCGCCCTCAGCCTTATCGTCATCGCCGCCGTCACTTATCAGTCCGTCGTGCCCGGGCTGTCGAAGGCGAGAGGCGCGGATTCGGCGCTAGAGGCCGAAGTCGCCACATTTTTGTTGCATGCGAGCGTGCCGGCGGAGGCGAAGGCGAGAACTAATCCGCTGAGCGCCGATGCGGCGATAATCGCCGCAGGCCAAGAGCTGTTCCGGCAGAAGTGCGAGATCTGCCACGCGTATGATGGCGGTGGAAAAACCGAGGTCGGCGCCGGCGAATATCCGCGCGCCCCCGCCCTTGGCTCCATGAACGTCATGGAGATGTCGGACGGGGAAATTTTCTACCACATCCGCAATGGCATCCGTAACACCGGCATGCCGGCATGGTCGGAGCCTGACGAGCAGCTCTGGCAACTCGTCGCTTACCTCCGCCACCTGCCGATCGTCGCGCCGCTCGAGCGGGTTGTCGGCCAAACAGCGGACGCTCATTACGTCGGCTCGGCCACCTGCGGAACCTGCCACACCGAGATTTTCCAGCGCTGGAAGCAGACGCTGATGGCCAATGTCGTTCGCGATCCGAAGGAACGCCCGGACGCCATCATCCCCGATCTTTCAAAGCCGGACCCGTTGGTGGCGTTCACAAAGGACGACATCGCCTTCGTCTACGGCAGCAAATGGAAGCAGCGTTATTTCAAGAAAATCGGCGACGACTATTTCCCCCTTCCCGCGCAATGGGACGTCATCAACAAGGTTTGGCGAAAATACTTCGTCGCGCCCAATACCGATTGGTGGGCCGGACTCTTTCCGCCCGACAATATGCAGCGGCCGACCGGCGCTCTCTGCGACGGGTGCCACTCCGTCAACTATGACATCAAGACCAAGACGGTAGCGGAGTGGAATGTCGGATGCGAGCGCTGCCACGGACCGGGCAGCGCGCATGCGGCGAAGCCGATCGCAGAGAACATCGTCAATCCCGCGCGCCTCAATTACGTCGACGCCAATGACGCCTGCATTCAGTGCCACTCGCAGGGTCGGCCGCTCGCCGATCCGATCGATGGCCAACATTACGACTGGCCTGTCGGCTTCCAGGTCGGCCATCAACTTTCAGACTTCTGGAAACTCGAGGATCACACCCTCGGCGAAACGACGTTCACGCATTTCGCGGACGGAACGGCGCATAAGAACCGGATGCAGGGCAATGATTTTGTGACCAGCCTCATGTACGCGCGGGGCGTCACGTGCTTCAGCTGCCACGACCCGCACGGCAGCCCCAATGATGCGATGTTGCGCGCGCCGGGCAACGGCGTCTGCCTTGCCTGCCACGGTCCCAATTCACAGAACGGTCCTCACGCGGCGACGATCGAGGCCCATACGCATCACGCGCCGGACAGCCCCGGCAGCCAGTGCGCGGCGTGTCACATGCCGAAGATCGCCCAGACGATCGCCAATGTGAACGTCAGCAGCCACACGTTTCACTTCGTGACGCCAAGCGAGACGGAGCGGCTGAAAATCCCCAACGCCTGCAACGTCTGCCATACCGACAAGACAACGGAATGGGCCAAGGCCGCTCTTGCCAAATGGACGGACCGCTCACCCTGGCGGATGGATCAGTAAGCCGCTCTCGTTAGACGTCGCGATGATCTCTGGCGCCTTCGAATTCTCCGTCGAATCGGAATGGCTTGGGCGCGTCGCGATGGCCGTGCGTAAATCCGGCTGACGCGAGGTCCGCACTGCAGCCATCGGAAGGTTCGAAGGTGATGTTGGCGGTTTGCAGCGCCGGCAAATGCTTGTGCAGCTCACGCCTGAGCGCGCTGGCGATGCCATTGGCTGCGGCGAGCGTCAGTTGGTCGTTAACGTCAATCTCCACGTCGGCGTGGAGTTGGTGGCCCATCCACCGGGCTTTGGCGTCGACGACGCGTTCGATGCCGGGCACATGCTCAGCTGCATGGCGGATCTCCGCCGTAACGTTTGGCTCTACCCCATCGAGGGCGCGCGTGATCACCGCCCGGGCCGACTGCCAAACAATCCCGAAGATCGCAAGGGTGATGAGAAGGCCGATAATCGGATCGGCAAGAGGGTAGCCGAGCCACACGCCTGCCGCGCCAAGCACGACGGCGAGCGAAGTCAGCCCGTCCGTGCGGGCGTGGTAGCCGTCGGCGATGAGCGCGGCGCTGTTTATTTGCCGACCGACCCTGATGCGGAATGCCGCCACCACTTCATTGCCTATGAAGCCGACGATGCCGGCGGCCGCGAGCCACCCGAGTGCTGTCACTGGGCGGGGATGAATCAGGCGATCGATCGCCTCGTAGCCGGCGACAAGCGCGCTGAACAAGATGATGAGCACGATCATTATGCCGGCGAGATCCTCAACTCGGCCGAGGCCATAAGTGAAAACCTTCGAGGGCTTGCGACGCGCGAGGACGAAGGCGACCCAGAGCGGGATGGCGGTGGCGGCGTCGCCGATGTTGTGGATCGCATCGGCGAGCAGCGCAACCGAGCCTGAAACGAAAGCCACGGCCAGTTGCAGAGCCGCCGTGATCGCCAAGATGACGAATGACCACTTGATCGCCCAAATGCCGCGACGGGTCGTAGTCAAGGAAGGATCAATCACGCCGTGGGTGTGACCGCGCCCGCCCGAATCGCCGTGGAGATGGCCGTCGCCGCCATGATGGTCGTGCACATGATCGCGGGCGGCGAAGCCGAACCAGTCAAGAAGCCTCGACAATGGCGACATCGTCCCTCTCAGAGATATTTGGTGATTTCCTTGAACTCATCGATCGAGCGGCGCTGCTCGCGCGGCAGCGGTCCGACGACGTCTTCAAGGCAATGGTCGAGGTGATCCTGAATCAGCGTTTTCTTGGCCTGGCAGATAGCTTTTTCGACCGCATGAAGCTGCTGGGCGATATCGAGACACGAGCGCCCGGCCTCGATCATCTCGATAATGCCCTTAAGATGGCCGTCGGCGCGCTTTAATCGTTTGACGATCTCGGGATGGGTTTGGTGCAGCAGTTCATCGGACATGGGCCATACCTATCCCCCAGGAGGGGATAAAGTCAAATTACGACGGAACGTGGAATGAATAGGCTCCTGGGAGGTTCGATCCATGCGCGTCCCTCCTTGTTGGCCAGCTTTCCTTTCTGACCAGCGGACGATAAAACTGAATAATTATTGATACAAGTGTTGCATCACATTTTAGCGATGATACGATGTTCCGATGAACAGGAATGAGACACAAACAGAGCAGCGCTGGCTGCTCCTGATCCACCAGCTGCCGACCAAGCCGGCCTATTTCCGGGTGAAAATTTGGCGGCGACTGCAAGGCATTGGCGCGGTCGCCGTGAAGAGCACGGTCTATGCGCTGCCCTCGAACGCCGAGACGCAGGAGGATTTCGAGTGGCTTTTGAAGGAGATCGTCGATGGCGGAGGCGAAGCGATGGTCTGCGACGCGCGGCTGATCGACGGTCTCTCCGACGCCCAGGTGCAAGCGCTGTTCGATGCCGCGCGGGACGAAGATTACGAGGCTATCGCCAAGGAGTGCCAGGCGCTGGCCATAGCCTTGGACGCCGATGACGCGGCGGAAAAACATGCCGACAGATCCGCCAGCCTCGGCCGCTTGCGCAAACGGTTGGCGGAAGTCGTGGCCATCGACTTCTTTGGGGCCAACAGCCGCGAAACAGTCGAAGGGCTGCTCGCCGGGCTGGAAACGCGGATCGCGGAGGACAAGGGCATGAGCGAGGGACCGTTGCAGGCGGCGCCGCAAACCGCCGCGGAGCTCAAGGGAAGGACTTGGGTTACACGCAAGGGCGTGCATGTCGACCGGATCGCCTGTAGTTGGCTAATCCGCCGTTTCATTGATCCGGGCGCCGTCATCCGCTTTGTGCCGGGGAAGGGCTACGAGCCGAACGCTGGGGAATTGCGTTTCGATATGTTCGAGGGCGAGTTCACGCATGAAGGCGATCGCTGCAGCTTCGAGGTTCTGCTGGCGCGCGCTGGCATCGCGGACCCGGCCTTGCAGGAGATTGCCGAGATCGTCCACGACATCGACCTCAAGGATGGCAAGTTCGGGCGCGAAGAGGCGACCGGCATCGCTCACCTCATTGCTGGCATTGCAATGGCCAACCAGGATGACGAGCAGCGGCTCGCTCAGGGCGCTCCCGTCTTCGACAATCTCTACCAGTATTTTCGTAAAAAGCGCGGGTGACAGGCGGGAACGGGTCGATGACAGAGGCTGTGAGCGTTGAGGCGGCGCCCGTCCAGAACGGCGCCCTCTCGCATGGCGTCTCGTTCGGCGAAGCTATTCGCGTCTGGGCCCGTGTAGCGGCTTTGAGCTTTGGCGGGCCGGCCGGGCAGATCGCCGTGATGCACCGGATCATCGTCGAGGAAAAGCGCTGGATCGGCGAGACGCGGTTCTTGCATGCGTTGAACTACTGCATGCTGCTGCCCGGCCCTGAAGCCCAACAGCTCGCCATCTACATCGGATGGCTCCTGCATAAGACCAAGGGCGGCCTCGTCGCCGGCGCGCTGTTCGTGTTGCCTGGCGCCGTCGCTATCATGGCGCTGAGCTGGGTCTACGCGATCTTCGGCAATGTCGGCGCGATTCAGGCGCTTTTCTTTGGTCTGAAGGCTGCGGTTCTCGCCATTGTTCTCGAGGCCGTCAATCGCGTCGGCAAGCGGGCGCTCAGGAACAACATCATGGCGGCGCTCGCCGCCGTCGCCTTCGTGGCGATCTTCTTCTTCCATGCGCCCTTTCCCCTGATCATTCTATGCGCCGCGGCGATCGGCTATGTCGGCGGCCGCGCGGGCCTCTCTCCGTTCCTTGCTGGAAATGCGCACGGGAAGCTTGGCGGCACGCAGGTAGTTGACGCTGACACGGCGCTCGGCGAGGGCATTCCGGCCCACGCTCGCCCTGCTGTCGGCTGGTCGCTTAAAATCGCCGCGGCGTTCCTGGCGCTATGGCTGGCGCCTGTCCTCGGGCTGCTCGCATTGGCGGAGCCTGGAAATATCTTCACCGACATCGCTGTCTTCTTCTCGAAAATGGCGGTGGTGACGTTTGGCGGCGCTTATGCCGTTCTTGCCTATGTTGCGCAGCAGGCTGTCGAGACCTACGGCTGGCTCAAACCCGGCGAGATGCTGGACGGCCTCGGCATGGCCGAGACGACGCCAGGCCCACTCACCATGGTCACGCAATTCGTCGGCTTCATGGGCGCATTCCGGGCGCCGGGCGCCCTCCCTCCGCTGCTTGCCGGCACTCTAGGCGGTCTGCTCACAACCTGGGTCACCTTTACGCCGTGCTTCCTTTGGATCTTTTTAGGCGCTCCTTTTATCGAGACGCTTCGCAGCAACAAAGCCTTATCGGCCGCGCTGGCGACGATCACGGCGGCCATCGTCGGGGTAATCCTGAATTTGGCGGTGTGGTTCGCGCTCCACACTTTGTTCGGCGAGCTGCGCGTCGTGAGCAAACACGGGATGGCCGTGGAAATTCCCGTGCTGAGTTCAGTCAACATTCCTTCGCTTGTCCTGACGCTGGGCGCTCTGGCGGCGGTGTTCCGCTTCAAGATCGGCATGCTGCCCGTGCTCGCCGCCTGCTCGATTTCGGGCCTGCTGTATGGACTCGTTACGGGGACGGTCTAGACCGCTAGCCAATAGACACACCGCCATGCCGCGCAAAAGGAACGTCGTGCGCAAAAATCGATGCAGACCGCAGGAGGACGCGCGCGTCCGATCGTCCACGGGCGAAAAGCGGCTCAGGCGCGCCGGGACACGCGAGGCGGTGTTGGCCGCCTTCCTCGTTTCATCGCCCGTATTGGCGGCGCCCCCGTATCGCACGGATGACCCGGAACCGACCGATTACCAACACTTCGAGCTGTACGCTCACTCGACGGGCGTAGACGTCTCGGGCGACGCGAACGGCTTCGCTCCGGGCGTCGAAATCGACTATGGCGTCATGCCCAACACGCAGCTGAGCATCATCGCGCCTCTGGCGTTCGACCGCGCTGCGGGGGAGCCCTCCCATTGGGGTTATGGCGACACGGAGATAGGGCTGAAATATCGTTTGATTGAGCAGGATGCGAACGGCTGGAGACCCACGATCGCGATATTTCCGACGGTCGACATTCCAACGGGCAACGTTCGTCGCGGTCTCGGGACCGGCGGCGCGCGCATATTTCAGCCTGTCTGGTTTCAAAAAGACATCGGCGATTGGACGATCAACGCAGGCGGCGGTTATTCGATCAAGTTCGGGCTGGGAAATAAGAACGATTGGTTCGTCGGCTGGCTCGTTCAGCGCAAGATCAGCGATCAGCTGAAAATTGGCGCCGAAATATTCCATCAGACGGCTGTGGCGGTGGGCCGAAAGGAATCAACCGGCTTCAACATCGGCGCAATCTATGACTTCACCGACGCTTACCATCTGGTCGCATCGGTCGGGCGCGGACTCCAGAACGCCAAGGAAACGAACCAATTTTCTTGGTATCTTGGCTTTGAAGTGACGGGGGCCTGGCCATGAGCCCCTTCTATTGAAACTCGTCTCGGGCGGCGGCAAGATTCGACGCGCGCCCCAGGGCCTTCCGCCCGCCCTCCGATCGCGCAAAGACGCGACTGAGATCGCTTGGCTTTTACTTGGCCTTTTCCGCCTCAGAACTATTGGCCGGCGGGCTGTCTAACGACTGGCCCTTACGATAGGCAGTCTTTTTATATTGATTGCCGTCTTTTGTGATCTTCGTCGTCCATCCGGTATCCCACGTAATCAAATTGCCGTCTTCTTTCCACGTGCCTGTCATTCCCTCGCCTAGGGTCGCCTTCGCTGCCCCGTTGCTTGATAAGGTTATCTCGAAGGGCTTTCCTGCGGTGTCCTTGACGTTCCATACGCCTTCGAGAGCGCCCGCAGCGAAGGAGGCCGAACTCATTATTCCGATAAAAAAGGCGGCGCTTGCCGCCGACGCAATTTGATTTCTGGTCATTGTATATCCTCCCAATTTCTTGCTTGCCCCGACAACTAAGCGCAGAGGGGACGGGTTCCATTTGGCGACCGGAACCCCGCCGGCGAGGACAACGCCATCCCGAGCGGCGGAATCAAATTCCAATCTTGGTTTAGAGCCGTCCAGTGAGAAGTAGAACAACAACAATGATCAAAATGATTCCAATGACGCCGACTCCGCCGTGGCCATAGCCGTAGCCATAGCCGCCGAAGCGACCGCTAAACCCGCCTAGCAAGAAGACAATTAGTATGATGGCGAGGATGAGTCCGAGCGACATGATGCGTCCTTTAGGAAAACACGTGAGGGTCCATTACGGCTCAAAAAACCCGCTGGCGCACGCCAACGGGTTTACTAGGTAATCTCAGGACTTAGCGCTTCACGCTATCCGCGACATTGCGCGCAGCATCCTTCACATCTCCGACGGACTTACGCACCGCCCCTTCGACCTTATCCGCTTTGCCTTCGGCTTCCAGCTTATCGTTTCCGGTAAGCTTGCCCGCGGCTTCCTTGACAGCGCCTTTGATTTCATCGACAGCGCCCTTGATGTGCTCTTTGTCCATAATAAGCTCCTTTGCCGCATTGAAGATCGACGGCGGAACTGGCGGCTGGAGCTTTGGTTCCTCAACCCGGCTGTCTTCGGATCCGACGCCGAGCGCCCGGTTGACGTTACGGACGTCTTCAGATTTTTCTAATTAGAAATAAATATGCATTTTGATCAGTTTATTTTGGCAAGATATTAATATGGCGGATGAATGCCTGCAAAAGCTGCCGTTGAGACATGAGTCGCTGATCAATCGCGGAGAGAAGCGTTCATAGATCTAATGGAGATCGCAATGGTTGCTGCAGGACGTTCAAGTTCGCCCACACCCGATCCGCCCGAAACCGCGACATCCTTTGGAGCTCAGCGGGTTTGTGCGGGAATGCTCGCCTTGGCGGCGTGGATTGGACTTGGCGCTCAAATCATTTTCAGCATTCAGGACGCAGTGTCGGAACACGCATCCATTGCGACGCAGCTTATCGATCAGTTCAGTCGTTTCTCGATCCAAACCACTACGCTCGTGGCGCTGGTCGCGACCATCGCGTTTATACGGCCTCGGACCAAGTCTTTATTGTTGAGGCCAAGCGTGCAAGCGGCGCTGGTCGTTTATGTTTTCGTCGTCGGCGTAGTTTTTGAGGTGCTGCTCCGGTCAGACGCACCAGGCCTGCAACTGGTCGACCGGGTTTTCCACGGGCTAATTCCGATTCTCTACCTGCTATATTGGTTGATGTTCGCGCCCAAAGGGAATCTGTCGATGCTCGATCCGGCGCTCTGGCTTATTTATCCGCTTCTCTTTTTTGCCTATACATTGGTGCGCGGCGAAGTTTTTGGTATTTATCTTCGGCGCATCCACGAAATCATCAAACACGGGTATGGGGAATTTTTTACCGATGCGCTCGCTTTCTTTGCGGCGTTTCTCGCAATCGGTTTTATCCTTGTTTCGATTGACCAAGCGCTAGGGGAATGGCAAAGCCGCCGTCGGAGCGAGGCAGGCAGAACAGCCGAATTCTGAGAAAAGCCCGATCATCGATTTCGGACTCACGATATGACGGCCACATCGAATGGCCTGATTGCTATACGAACGACATAGCTTGCGCCATAAGACCAGACTACGATTGTCCACGCGTGCGTCGCCAACATGTGATAAGCCCCACACTCAGCTGAAACTCCACCAGACATGGTTGGACTCGGAAGTGCCCCGAGCTCGAGCGTCGGAAGTGTTCAGTCATGATTCATGCGTCTCTCTCATCGAACTTCATCGACTTAGCTGAAGAAGGCGCCCGCTGCCGCGCGGCTAACGGCGCCGCCCTTTTCGAATCGCGGATCGCGCGCCGGGAACGCGAGACAGGCGTTTTGGGACCCCGGAGATGAAGCGCCTGGCATTGATCCTCAGGATTGCGACGGCGATTCTGTTGGCGTTTAGCATCGCAGCGGCGCTGTTCGACCTCAAGCTAACTCTCCGAAATGACAGCCGAGAAGCTTTTTTCGATAAAATTTGGATCGGAACCGGTCTCTTTTCCCTGCTCTTGGCATTTTGCGCCGAAAGAATCGGCGGGGGTAAGCAATGAGGATTATTTGGTGATTCGATCGGGGATGGCGGCGGGCTCAGCGCTGAAGCGGGGAGTGGGCCAAAGGACGATCCGGCGATAGGCTGGGCTTTAGTTGGGAAAGCAAGGGCGGCCCTCCGCGCCTAAACTGCCCCCGCCGCGCGCCATTGAACGGCGGGGGCAGCATGAACCTACCGGATCACAATCTTGGCGGACCTTACCAACGCCGCCAGCGACACACTCGACGGCCCCGATGCCACCAACACACCCTGCGGCGACGCCACCAGACGTCCTGGATCAGATTGTCTGTCTGAGAATTGATGTCCTTGTTGATGGTTAGCGGCGCGGCCTCGGCTGCGCCTGACGTCAACGCTGATCCAACTGCGGCAACTACCGCGTAGCTCAACAAGGTCCCTAATATTTCGCGGCGATGAACTGCGGTCATTAATGTCCTCCCACCGATAAAAGGAGCCGGACTTCATGCGGCTCCTAAAATGAAGTTGACCCCAAACTCTGGACAAACGCCAGAGCTTAGTCGCGAGGCCCTCAAGATGACTTTTACGATGGGAAATTCAACCGCCGCTCGCATCCCCGCTCGGCAAGCCGCGTGTGAGACGTCATGGCGGCAAGGAGCTCGGGCCGTCCCTCAACCGTGGCAGGTGCAGCCCGCGTGATGGCAGCCGACGCCCTTCTTGTGATGGTCCGCGCATTCCGTGCTGCAGTAGAAGCGTCCTTCCTTCTCGACAGCGCTCTTCGTCGGGACGACGCAGACGCAATCAGCGCAGGCGCACTTTACCGTTGTCACTTCCATCGTTTCTCTCCCGTTAAGGCTGAAATTGATGCTCGTGCGGTTCCGTGACGTGATCGATCGGGGCAGCGCTCCAATCTTGAGTACAACAACCCATAGCTGTCAAACGGAATGTTACACCCTGACATCACAGCCGCCATCAACGCGGAAAAAGGCCCGGCGCTGAACCGGGCCATTAGTTGAGAAGGGAACCCGAAAAAGCCCCGCGACAACCGAAGCACAAATCCGGACAGGTCATCGAAAGGAAATGCATCGAAAGCGTTCGTCGGATCCGCACGTTGCCAGGGCGTTGGCGGACTGCGGTTGCGGAGCCGCATTGTTAGTACGCATTCCGTACTCTGATGACCTCGAAAGGACGAGACAAAAACCCTGAGCCGTTCCTTTTCTCCATTTTGGTGTCGGCAATTAGCAAAGGCCACCGAAGTTCAGTCGCCTCTATGCTGGCCGTCCATCTATTTCTCGCGAAGCGCCCCAGCGTCCGGATCGCCAGATGAGCCACCGCGGCCGGGTCTGTTAGGCGAAGGCAGCCCGTCTTGACCCGCGGCGTTTCCGGCGCCTCCGATCTCTTTGGAGCCGGTAGATGGGTTGGAGTCGCCCTTTTGCCCACTTTGATCCATGGTTTGCCCAGTCCGATTTGTGTCATAGCCTTGCGCCAGCGCGATCGGTGAGAAAGCAAGCATGGCTGCAGATAGCGTCGCGATGAAATTCATGTCTTCCTCCCAGGTCGCTTGCCCTAGCCACCAACCGCCGGAAGTGTTCGATGATTTGATTTGCGATACGCTAAATCATGAGCATGCCCGAATGGATCGCCCTTTGGCTCACTCCCTCGTAGACGCGGAAACGGGAGCCATTCGAACGGACGAGACGAGTTTCAATCAGGTGCGCTCAGTACCAGCGTCCGCGGCCATACCATCCACCGCCACCAACCAGCAAAATGATCAACACGATGATAAGAAGCGTGGTCGTATCCATTTGCTCCTCCATTTGAAGACGCGAGTTGAAGACGCAATCTCGCAAACGTTATCTAGTCGCAGTACCAACACTAGGCTTTCAGGTTCCTGTGAACAAAACGTCTTTGGCCGCCGCAAACTTCCGCCTCCAGCAGCACCGTTCCGCAGTCGGTGCTAATTGGATCATCAGGCGGCATCTGCGCTTTCCACGCCTGATACCCTTCGTCCACCCGATCAGTCAGATCGGCATCAAATCTGACCCATTGCATCTGTTATCTCCTGACGACCTTCAACAGGGGGACTCGATCATCGTCGCGTCCAGCCTCCAGGGACGCCTCCTTGGCTTCTTCGGATAGGGCGGCGGCCTTTGGGACGCCCTGACCAATCCTTGACTATCTCTTGCGATCTTCGGGCGATTTCCCTATGGGAGCCGTCCGCTGGCAAGTCCAGAGTAAGTTCGACTCGTGCGATTATGTCATAGAGCGCCAAATAGGTATCGCCGCCTTCAATCCGTCGAAACAGTTCATATGCCCATTCATCCAGGACCGCTTGATGCTGTGGGGCCGTTAGATTCCAAACGTCCCTCATCACCACGACAATTCTGTCAGTGAGCTCGGCGCTCTTTTTCATCGTCGTGACCGCCAGCAGAGAGATTAGCGGTTCTTATGGCGTGGATTACTTCTCGTCCAGCAGATCCCTGAACTTTAGAATCTTTCGCAACTACAATAGCTTTCACTTCCGCAGCCTCACGCCAGGCCCTCCGCCGTTCTCGGCGATGAATTCGACGCCGGCAGCCTCAAGGGCCGCTCGAATGGCAGCAAGATTGTTGTCGATTGGCGTTGAACGTCCCGCCTCGAAGTTTCGAACGGTGCTCAACCCCACCCCCGCAGCAGCGGCCAGGTCAGCTTGGGACAGTTCAACAAGACCGCGGCCAGCGCGCGATTGGGCAGGAGTCATATGACCTCTCATAACGAATATCGTTCTCTATAACGTTTTTCGTTTGACAGGTCCACAAATAACGAATTAGCATCACCATAACGCAAATCGTTATAGCGCTAGGAGCAACCACGATGCCAAACAGCACAGTTCCGGCAGCCGATAGCGGCTTGCCAAATCTCAATCACGGAACGAAAGACCAGAAGCCATCGATGGCCGAACCCGCCCAGCTCGCGCGTCAATGGCCGGATTACATCGACGCTGAGCTTGCCATCGACCGCACCCAATCGCTCATGCTCATCGGAGGGCTTGCGGCGCGGAGCCTCGAAACCGCTTTCGGCGGCGAGCGGGAGGCGATGGAAGAGCTGTTTACGATGGCGCTGGACCAAATCACGACAGTTAAGACGTGGTTCCACGAGTTCATCACCGAAGCCAAGCGGGAGGGGCTATGACATGACGAGGAACCTCGAGGCGTCATTCAAACTCATCGGCTTTATTGAAGAGCACAGAAAGGCCCGCCTCTCGATCAATGAGGCAGAGGAGCGCCAGAAGGCCATCGAAAATACCCGCGGATATATGTCGGACTCCCAAAGCCGCGCCCTCTATGACGAGGCAACCAAAGCCTTCAATGATGGGGTCAGCGGCTATGACAGTGCCCTCAAGTCTATTTGCGAGCATCGGTGCGCGGAGCCCGAGGACGAGCTCATGAGGCTCAGATACCTGGCCGAAGCCGCTGCCGCCTACGGCTGGCCGGATTCAGGAGTCGACACCGACCTTTTTAAACCTTTGCTCGACGGCGTCCGCGAAGGGGAGGGCCTAAAATGACGAAAAATACCGTGCCGTCAAAAACCGAGTTGCACGAGTATGACTTATCTGACGCCACCGTTGACGTGACCAACCTTCGCAATCTGTTGGGAACAATCAATGATTTGGTGGCGGAGATGGATCTCGGCAGCGGTGCTAACCGAAATCACGCACTTGCGCGTGTTAATTCGCTTCTGAGAGTGGCGGAGGATTTCGCCGATCATATCCGCGAGAGGGCCGAAGCATGACCCAGCCGCTTCACCGGACGCTATGGGCGCGCATTCGGATTTGGGTCGTCATGGGCTTGTTGGGTCTGGCCGCTCGGATCACCGATGACCTCGAAAGGACGTGCAGCTGGCGCTGATGTTCGGCAGATACAAACGAGAACCCCCGCCGGCACGGAGAGCGGCGGGGGCAGTTAAACTTAACATACCGGATCACGATCGTTGGGCCTCGAAGAGAGTCTCATGCAAAGACATCAAGGGGGTGGCGAAACGGTCTGGCTCCCCGCGGGTGTGTGAGTCCCGCGATTTTTGGCCGGGCGAGACCTGCTGTGAGCTCCCCCAGCCAAACTTGCTATGCGGCCAGCATCCATGGCGTGCGTAGCGGCAAGATTTCACCGCGAAGGAAATGTGTTGCAGATGTCGCGTTTCAAATGCTAACCATAAGTTATGATATAACGTTACGTAGGCCATTACCGACAGTGAGGCCAGGGCGGCGGACGCGCCCTATAGGCGGGAGAATGCAATGAAACCGGCGGTTACAGGCCTCAGAATAACATCAACGGTCCTGTATGTGCTTTCCATCGGGGCCGCACTACGCGACCTTGAATTATCTGCGGTGCGCGGCGGTCCAAAGCCGTGGTTGGATTACTTTTGGATCGGAAGCGGCATACTGTCCCTGTTCTTGGCATTCTGCGCTGAAAAGATGGAACAGAGAATCGCTGTCAACGGCCAGGACGAACAGGCTGTTGAATCGAAAACTGCTTTATTCGCTAGATTCATAGCCCTCCCCGGCAAAAGTAGTTCGGATGCAGCCTCTCCCAATGCCACCCCCTGCGGAATAAATGCGAAGAGTCGCACGCGGCGCGACTCTAAATCAGACCCGCGCCAAGGTTGGATTCGTTCACTGCGCCGGCCGCCCAAAATGGGCACTTCAAGTTCAATCTTGAACTGCTGGCCGTCCATCTATTCGTCGCGAAGCGCCCCGGATTCCGGATCGCGAGATGAGCTACCGTGGCCGAGTCTGTTTGGCGAAGGCAGCCCGTCTTGACCCGCGGCGTTTCCGGCGCCTCCGGGCTCTTTGGAGCCAGTAGATGGGTGGGATTCGCCCTTTTGCCCACTTTGACCCATGGTTTGCCCAGTCCGATTTGTGTCATAGCCTTGCGCCAGCGCGATCGGTGAGAACGCAAGCATGGCTGCAGATAGCGTTGCGATGAAGTTCATGTTTTCCTCCCAGGTCGCTTGCCCTTAACCGCCAGCTGCCGGAAGTGTTCGATGATTTGATCGAGCCGATGAGTCGCTACGGCGATTCCCAGCCGAAGCGTATCCTATCTGCCTGGAGCATTCACGATATCCATAGAGCCCAATATCGCAGGCAATTCACGGGTCCGCACGGGGTCCGCACAAGGTCCGCAGGCTTGGATTGGGAAGAGATTAGTCGCCTAACGCATTGAAATTATTGGTGCCGCAAGAGAGATTCGAACTCCAGACCCCCTCATTACGAATGAGACTGTCGCGCTTTCTTTTGGTTTCTTTTTATTTGATAGGATATCACTTCTCCCTGTAGTTACTGCGATTTGTATGCGATATTGTTTCAGATAGCCACCCACGGTTTCTTTTTTGGTGGCGACACGGTGGCGACAAATGTCCAAGGACCTCACCAAGCGCACAATCGACGCGCTCCCTCCTCGCGAGAAGCCCTACATCGTCTTCGACGCAAAGCTGCCCGGCTTTGGATTACGCATCGCGCCCAGCGGCAGTAAAACTTTCGTCGTCTAGTACCGACCACACGGAGGCGGCCGAGCGATCGCCAAGAAGCGGCTCACGCTTGGAGCCTATGGCCCGCTCACGCCCGATCAGGCGCGCAAGGCTGCCGCCGACGCACTCTCCGCGGTGCGCCACGGGCGTGACCCACAGGCTGAGAAAAACGAACGCCGCACGGCGCTAACTGTCTCGGACCTGGTTGACGCGTTCGCGACCGAACACGTCGCAACCAAATGCAAAGCGCGGACCGCGGAAGCGCACACAGCCGCCCTCGAGCGGCTGCGCAGCGCGCATGGCGGCGCTAAGGCAGAGAGCGTGACTCGGGGGCACATCGCCAAGATGCACGCGAGCTTGGCCGACAAGCCCTTCGCCGCTAACCGCTTTTTAGCCGTCGTTTCCAGGTGTTTCTCGTGGGGCGTTGACCGGCAACTATTGCCGGAAGGCCACCTCAACCCAGCGTCCCGCATCCAGCATTATGAAGGCGCGGCTCGCGAGCGGTACCTGTCCACTGCCGAGCTCGCGCGGCTTGGCGACGTCTTGCGGGAAGGCGAAACCGTCGGCCTCGAATGGTCGCCCGACGAGACAAAGGCCAGTGCGAGGCACGCGCCGAAGCCTGAAAACCGGCGCACGCTGCTTGACCCGTTCGCTGTGGCCGCAATCCGATTGTTGATTTTGACCGGCGCTCGGATGCGCGAGATTTTGCACGCCCGATGGAATTATGTCGACTTCGAGCGCGGTGTCCTTCGACTGCCCGACTCGAAGACCGGGGCGAAGCCGGTCTACCTCTCAGCGGCCGCGCTGGCCGTGCTCGCCGCCCTACCCCGCATCAACGGCAACCCCTTCATAATCGCGGGCGGCAAAGACGGACAAGCCCGCGTTGATCTCAAGCGGCCATGGGCCGCGGTCACTAAGGCCGCGGGGCTTGAGGGCCTGCGCATCCACGATCTTCGGCATTCGTTCGCCTCGGTCGGGGCCGGCGCTTCGCTTGGTCTGCCGATCATTGGGAAGCTGCTTGGGCACAGCCAGCCGGCCACGACCGCCCGTTATGCGCACCTCGACGCCGATCCGATGCGCCGCGCCGTCGAGTCCATCGGGGCGACGATCAGCGCCGCGATGGGCGAGAACGCCGCCGAGAGCGCCGTCGTCAGCCTCCGCGGCAAATAAAATCCCTCGATCTTTGAGCCATATCGCCTACGTAGGGCGATTGAAACTGACATTTATCAGTAAGATAGCAGACCGCGTCAAGGACAACTGTCGCGTTATATTACTCTGCGCATGCGTATGCATCTCTGTCTATGTGTGCGTAAAGCCAGTGTATCAATCTGGTGTATAAAACTACATACACATACTATGAGCACTGTCCATTCAGTCAAATTTCTACTTGCCTGCATTCAGTATCCGTGCAATATCAAACATCGCAGCGGTTTGCACAAAGGAGATTTGGATGCCCCAATATTCAGACAGGAGTCAGGCTCCGCCAGGCGGCTTGATGACAACGCCCGAAGCGGCCAGTTATCTGCGGCTGAGCAAGTCCCTAATAGACAAATACCGAGTATTCGGCGGAGGGCCGCTGTTCGCCAAGCTGGGAGGCCGGATCGTTTACTCGAAAGAGGATCTCGACGCGTGGATCAGCGCGAGGAAATTCTCCTCCACGTCTGAGTACAGTGCCGGCGAGGCCGCATAGCCCCGCGGAATCGAAACCTGAACGCGCCTAAGACCCACCAGACCTATCAGACCCACCAGACAGCAAGATTGAAAAAAGGCGCTTTCACCTCATAGAAGGTTGAAGCGAATGTTGTTTCTGAGAGCCGAGTATCCATCATCTTCCGACTGGACGCGGCATACCGAATTTATCTCCGGAATTAATCTAAGCGGCCCGCGCCATTGCCTTGGCGGCGTGAACTTATGGTTCTCCAGGGAGTGCGCATGATGGCCCCGAAGTTTAACGCGACATATGCGCGTCTGCTACTTTCACCTCAGATTGTCGAAATCGACCGGGCTTGGTTCGAGGCTCACCCGTTACGTTCCTTCCGAGTAAGGCAACTCGGCAAGGGCGAAGCCCGCGTGCACATGGTCCCTGAGTGGGCAAGACGCAACTGCTCCAAGGTAGTCATCCGCTTCGGAGAACAGGCCTTTCGTCAGACCGTGGCCATTGCGCAACCGCATAACGGCGTACCGGACAGCGATGAAACCGTATTGGCTATTGTGTACGATGCTCTCCGGCTGGCCATGGCTAGCGATGACGAAATGAGAGCAGTGCGCGACGCTCTCGATGGCGCCCGTGCCTGTGACTGCAGCGAAGACTCACTCGCAAAGGTCCGCTCGGCGGTGCGCGCAGTTGCGGCGGATCCAGAAAGCGACCCGATACTCCGCGAGGCACGCTCGTTCGCTATCATCCGAGCCGCGCGTGCCCAAAGCGAGAGAAGGGCGGGACGATGAGTGCTCGGCTCGCCGCGAATGCGCCCTCAGCCCCAGTTTGCTCGTTCGACGACATTCGCGACGCCGCGGAAGATCTGACGCGTCGCGGGCTCAGCGTGTTCAAACTGTCCGCCGATTCGTGCCGCCCGCTCGTTCCGTCGCCGTGGGAGCGGGCTACGTCCGATCCCTCGCGCGCTCGAGCGATGTTCACGAACGCCGCTGGCGGCCAAGAGGCGGCCAATATAGCCGTCGTGACCGGCGATCGCTTCATCGTGGTCGACGTCGACGTGAAGGGCGACAAGCAAGGTTTGGCGTCGCTTGAGATTATGAAGGCGCGCGGCTTAGACACGGAGACGCTTACGGCGCGCTCGAAATCTGGCGGCTTTCACCTCTTTTTCGAAGTGCCGCCGGGCTATCACTACAAGAGCATTCAGGGCAATTCGGCCTATCTGCCCGGCATAGATATCAAGGGGACGCACGGTTACGTGGTCGGCGTCGGAAGCTCGACGCCGCAAGGATCTTACACATGGGAGAAAGAGCTCCCGATCTTGCCGTGTCCCGATTTCCTGCTCAAGGAATGCCAGAAAGAGCTTTTGATCGAGCGCAAGGCTGCAACCCCCTACGTGCTTGGCGAGGCCGACACGCCCGAAATCATCGCGAAGGTGACGAACTACCTTCTCTATGTGGCCCCGGCCGGCGTCGCTGACGTCAACCATCATGATTCGCTCATAGCCGCCGCCCAAGGCGCGATGGACCGCGGCGCGACGCCGGAGCTTGCCGCTGAACTCATAATCGAGCATTGGTCGACCCGGCCAGACTGTTCGAACGTCGACCCGGAATTGATTCGCTATCAAATCGCCGAGCACGCGCCGCGCCGCAATGACCCGATCGGGATCATATCGGCGATATCGGCCGACGATGCTTTTGAGGCGGTCACGCTGCCAAAGCCGGTTGCCAAGGCTGCGCGTGTGTTCAAGGCGTCGGAATTCATGGCGCAACGCGTACCGACTATACCGGTTATAGAGGGGCTCATATCGGCTGGAGGCGTCTACACGCTTACAGGAAGCACGGGAGCAGGCAAGACTGGCCTCTTGCTCAATATCGCGCTGGCCGTGGCTTTCAACCATCCTGACATTATCGGGCGCGACGTTGAGGCTGGCCCCGTGCTCTACATGACCGCGGAGAACCCGAACAAATTCCGGGAGCGGCTGATTCTCGCGGCAATCGTCTTTGGGATCTCTGAGGCGGACCTTGATAGCGGCAAGCTGCAAATCTTACCGGGTTTTGCGACCGAAACGGAAATGCTCGCTGAAGTAAAAAATATCAAAGGCGGCTTCAGCCTGGTCGTGCTCGACACGCTGGCGTCGTATTTCGCCGGCAGCGATTTCAACGACAACGCGCAAACGCTGAACTTCCTCCGAGGCGTGCGGCCTATCACAGCCACAGCCGGGGCTCCTGCCGTGCTTATCGCGGCGCATCCGGTCAAGAACGCCGCAGCAGACAATCTTGTGCCCTATGGCGGCGGCGCCATCCTAAACGAAGTTGACGGAAACCTGACGCTCTCGGCCACAGCCGACAAGAAAGGCTCAATCCTTCATTGGCAGGGCAAGTTGCGCGAGCCGGACTTCGAGCCGATTCACTACGTTGTCGACCAGGAATCAAGAGACCAGCTCTTAGACGGAAAAGGTAGGGCGCTCGTCCTGCCAATCATGCGCTTTGCCACAGACAAAGAAGTGAAGGCCGAAGCTGCGAACGCACTCAATGCCAAGCAGCGCATTCTTGTTGCTCTGGCCGCCGGACCGCAGTTGACCGCCGCTGCCATCGCTCGTGTGGCCGGCCTACCAGGCAGGAGTACGAGCAGGTACGTCAACGAACTCCTCACTATGAAACTCCTGGGGAATGGTCTTGCGGGAATCGAGTTAACCCCAAAGGGGGCCAAGCAACTGGCCGCGGTCCTCGCCGACCATGACGGGAATGTCTTCCAACGAGTTGAAGGAGAGATTTTTGCGGGCTGAAAACGGCGAAAAACGCGTGGCCGAAGCTGGCCGAATTGATGGCCAATCGGCCACGTTTTTTGCAAGGAAATGGTGGCCAGTTTTGGCCGAAGTTGGCCGACGAAAGGGGCTAACTAGTTGAAAATATTTCGTCGGCCAACTTCGGCCAATTTTTACCTAATGGCCATTCGGCCAATCGGCCACACGCCCCCCTTCTTAGAAGGGGGGCGTGGCCGAGGCTGGCCGATTTTGATGGGCAGCTGGCAGAAGTGAATCCGTCGGATGCCATCGTAACTAAGGCCGCGGAATCTGGCGGCGACACAAGCAGGAATTGAAACATGATTTCACCTCGCCGGCGCCGAGCCCCCAAGCAGAAGGCAAAGAAGGCTCCAGAAAAGCACGACCTAGATCCGGACAACATTGAGGAGTTTGACGAAATCGACGCCTACGAGCAATTGGTCTCAGTGTGGTGCAAAACGCACTCTAAATACGAGTCGCATTTCCTCCCGCTTTACCTCGTCAATCCGGGCGAACTCGATCGGCGCGCGGAGGCCTCTGCACAGCACCGCCGCCGCATGCGCATAGTGGCAGCTGTAACCGAAGCCGTTGCCGAAGCAGTAGCCCGCCGTAGCGGTCGGACACCCCCACCGCGTCGCGGCCAGCCCCCGACGCGGACACGCTGATGAGCCAAGGGAAGCCCAATTCCCCATCGCACCTTGCTGGCAACGTTCCATCTAAGCGCGCGGCCACGGCTCGCTAAAAGAAGGAGGGCTCCCTCATCGAACGAGTTTTCGTTAACTCGTTTAATTTCAACGACTTAATTATAGTTCAAACGCTCTGGATGCTATCCGACGCTTGGTGAGAATTGAGGGCAGCCGACGGCGCCGCCTTTGATCGACTCAATGCCCTGCGGAGCAGGACAAGCCCTTACGATCAATGCGCCTCAATTTGTGTCCAGGAACCGTTTGAACCCTTCATATCCCGGTGGGTTGTGCCTTTGTCCCAATCAACGCAAGTTCGGATGTCGCCGTATGGATTGAACTCACACACATCGCGAGAAAGAAGATTTCCATCCGCGTCGTCGGCCCTTCGCACCATCATGTCCTTGCCATCATTGCTGGTGAACCAAATAGCCGTCGTGCAAATTTTCAGCTCGGGTTGACATGAGCGAACGAAGCTCGGTTTTCCGTTGTGCTGTGCGATCGACAGATCGGTCGCCCATTTCACAATGTTTTTCCCATTTTTGTTGCTCGGTTTGTGCTGGCGGTTGGACAGGAACCTGCGCCGGCGCCGCGACCTGCGCCGCATTGGCCGACGGCGTTTGAACAGGCTTTCCTGTCATCGTCGTTCCCATCGCGCGAAGGTTGTTCGGCGACAGCCAGACGATCTGATCCGGTGGCGTAACTACCATTCGCCCGATAATTTCGGCCGGCACCCCGAGCTCTTTGACAACTTTTGCCATTGCCACGGTCGCCGCGTTCCCCTGTTCGGTCTCCCGTCCATTCTTGTCTGAGGCGCCATGCACGCCAACCGACGCGCTGTAGCTGGCAAACTTATCGGCACCGGCTGCGAACGCCACAAAGCACGCCGACGCGCACGTTGACCCGTTCGGAACGACAGTGGCTATCTTCGCGAAGCGTATCAGCTCGGACAGCTTTACTCCCTCAAGCAAATTACCGCCGGGGGAATTGAGGCGAATGCCCGACACGATCTTCCCAGAGTCGTTGGCGCTCTTCGTCAGCTGCGTGAGTTGGTCGGCGTCCCCTGACGCGATCTCTCCGTTGAGGATAACGATAACCTTGCCCTCTTTGGAGACGTAGCTTGTTAGCGTCGCGGCGGCGGCTGGCACCGAAACAGCGGCGAAAACGCCTGCTGCAAAACAGATTTTCAAAGGGCTCATGAAACAGCTCAGCGCAAATCAAGAAAATATGGCTCAATTTTGCGCTATACGAGGCGGAACCGCAAGTTCCGCGCGGCGTCGACCGCGCGGCTCAACCTTCGTCTATTTCTTGGCTTGTTGCTTCAGTCTTTCGATCAAAATGCGCTCGATGAACTGAGCTAGTGACCGACCGTCATTTGCTGCCAGCTTTTCGAGCGCCGTTTTGACGTCGGGCTCAACTCGTAATGAAATTGCAGCTGTGCGGGCCATGTGTCCTCCTTAAAAATGTATGCAAATATGTGCAAATGAATCACATTTTCATTGACAGGTTTGCGACTGACTGTAGTGTGCATACACTATCACACAATTGCAGGAGAATAAAAATGGCTCAAGATATCGCAATGTCGCTCGCCGTCGAGTGTCGCCTTATCGACAAGTACATGTTCATGTGCAGCCACCGGATCTCGGAGAGCGAATACGATAAGATCGATCGGCGGCGGATGGATGTCGAAGCGCAGCTTGCCGCCACAACGCCGTGGACAAACGCAGGCGCATCGGCGCTGCTTCGCACTGCGGCACGATGGTTACTCGCCGCTGAGCCTCAGGAATGGGCAATAGCCCATCTGCGCACGCACGCCCGGCGCCTCGGGCGCGGCGAACGCGGAGTGATTGTTAAGCTTCGGAGTCTATTCGTCACGCTCGGTGAAGAGCCGACGTGCGATGAATGCGCCCACGGGGGTGGATGGTCGCCGGAAAATAAAGCAGCTATCCTTGCGATACTAGCCAACGTGATCGAGTATGCCGAGTCATATAAAGCCGCGCCAGAGGCTTGGGCACAGCGGAAGCTACTCTGGCAGGATATCCTCGCCACGGCGTCGCCGAGAAACTAGCGCGGCTTTCCTCTTGTGTTGTCGCCCTTGCGCCACGGCGACAACACGGTCCTTCGCTCGAGGCGCCAGCGCGAATGAGGGCATAATCCGATGAGCGAGAACACGGTCGATGACGACAGCGATCCGGCGTATTGGCTGGCCGACGCGATAGTCAAGGAGCGGGCCCTCAATCGGCTCATGGCGGCGCGCAGAGCGGATGATGTCAAATTCGCCAAAACCGCGCACCGATGGGCCCTGCGCGTTGTGGGTGGCTGTGCCGCTCTTGATCCTGTGGCTGCTTTGGGATTACCGGCACGACTGGCGAACCATTGTCGTCTATTTTTTGATCTATGGCATGGCCGGCGCGGGCTATGAATTTGAAAATGATCATGGGAAGCGCCGCAGACTAATCACAGCAGAGGAAAACGCGCGGCTCTCGGAAGACGAACAGCGAGTTATCGCCAGTCTTAAGGCCGACATCCCGAAAGTCATCGCGGCATCGTCCCCCGAATCTGTCGCCCATTTGCGAGCGATTGCCGCGGAAATCTGTCGCCCATTTGCGAGCGATTGCCGCGGACCCCAAAGTGGACCTCACATCGGGTTTCGCGTCCAAGGAAGCCAAGGCCCGAAGCGATGCAATCATCGCAGCGAGAGCGCGGCAAGCAGCATCCGGCGGGCGCGGTGGGCCGTCGTAAGCGCGCTCAACGCTTGCCCGCCGATGTATTCAGCGGCATGTGTCCCTTGCAGAGGCTGTTTGATTATGGGGACGGTGACTACGGCCGTCTCAATGCCACAGGGTTCGAGGGTTGTCTTCGACACGATCCTTTGAAGCGGGCTGAGCTGAACGCGGAAAGGATCGACATCTAGCGTGCGGCCTGCGCCGGACCTATTGGGGGGAAAGTTGGGCTATCCTGGCGCGTGCAATTTCAACAGCCTTGTCTTTGCGCAGTGCTCGCTGCAGCAAGAAACTGCCCGACATCACGATGTGCGGCGCGTAGCGGCGAAAGCTACAGTCGTAACGACTTTGATTGGCGCTGAAACCCTCATGTCATGAAGACGCGGTCATGTAGGCCAGAACCTTCAATATCAGGAATGGTAGACCGTATGAAAATTCTCATCGTATCCACTCCCGCAATCGGCCACATAAATCCGCTTCTTGGCATCGGGCGTGTCTTGATAGCGGAAGGCCACGACGTAGCGGTGTTATCCGGAAGCGTTATGCGCACCCGGATCGAGGCCATCGGCGCTACGTTCCGCGCGCTACCCGAAAAAGCGGATATTGATTTGCGGAATATTGCTGAGGCGTTTCCTGAGATCAAAACTCTATCTCCGGGACCGGAACTGTCGCGCTTTTACTTCGAGCGCGTCTTCATAGATCCGAGTATCCCGCAGCGTGAGGGCATTCGGCAGGTGCTGCGTGATTTCCCAGCCGATGTCATCATTGCAGGCAGTCTCTTTCTTGGCGCTCTTTTGATGCTGCTTGGCCCGCGATCTGATCGTCCAGCCATCGTCATTTGTGGGACAACCCCGCTGTTGTGGCATCGAGATGATGGAGCGCCACTAGTCTCCACCTTACCGCCTGCAGCCAGCGACGCCCAGCGGCGGGAGTACGCTGCACTCTCCGAAGGATACTCTAAGGACTTCACGATGCCTGTTGGTGAATACTTGAACAGATGTCTAGCCGCGATTGGCATCGCGCCGCTGTCGATGGACATTTTGGACGCCATCGTCTCTCGTCCCGATGGCTATCTGCAGTTGACGGTTCCAAGCTTTGAGTTCCCGCGAAAGGATATCCCCGCTTCTGTGCATTTCATCGGCGCTCTTCCCATCGTTCCAAATCAAGCGCCGCTTCCGTCATGGGCGAACGAGTTGGATGGTTCGCGCAAAGTCGTGCTGGTTACGCAAGGAACACAAGCCAATCACGATTTTGGCCAATTAATCATTCCAACGCTGGCCGCGCTCGCAAATGAGCCTGATCTCCTCGTTGTGGCCACCGCCGGCGGTCGTCCCGTCGACGCCATACCCGGCCCAATTCCGAGCAATGCGCGGCTGGCTAGCTATTTGCCGTTCGAATGGGCGCTGGCAAAGGCCGACTTATTCGTCACCAATGGCGGTTACGGCAGCGTCAATCAAGCGTTAAGCTTTGGCGTGCCCCTTGTCACGGCGGGAGTGACTGAAGACAAAGGGATTGTTGGCGCCCGCGTCGCATGGTCCGGGGTCGGTATAAATCTCGCGACCAACGAACCGACGCCGGACGCGTTGCTTGAGGCGGTCCGGGCTGTCTTGGACGAGCCGAACTATAAGGCGCACGCGTTGGCCATGGCCAAGGAATTCGCCAGCATCGACACGCGATCCGAGATCCTCAGGATTCTCGAACAGGTCTCCGGTATTCCAGGCGTAGATAAAGGCCGTCGCATAGCCTAGCCAATCGGGGCTATGATCACGCTAACCCGTAGTCGGCCTGCGTCGTTAAAAAGCTCTGCTCGATGGCGGGCCCTATCGTACCGGCTATGCCGGGCGCGTCGGTGGCCGGCGTGTATATGTTGACCTGTCCGACGTTGACCTCGTTGGAGTGATTATTGGTCACTGCATGGCTCGCATGGACACATGAGCCCCGCACGCTCGGTTCGAGAGATCCACTTGGGATTATGCTGATCTAACCAAGTCAGACATCGCGCGACAGGCCCAGCCTCCACGAATCGCAATACCGCTCGCTGAAATTGGCCAGCTTAACGATCATGCCAGTGTTTAATCGGTTAGACATGAAGGCCTGACGTTGGCTGCGGCGCAAATTCGCGTTTCGCGAAAGCCGCCTTCGCTGCCCTAGAACGACAGTTCGCGAAGCCGCTCAAGCGCTATGGTGCGAAGATCCTCGACACCGAGCGCCGGCGTCTTTTGCGGGGAAGCGCGCCGCCGCGTCTGTGACGGTCGCGAAAGAGCGGCATGAAACGGCGCAATAACTCTGTGCGGCGCAGCCATGCCTAGCGCTCTGCCGGGTCACGGGCTCCGCGCAAAACAGATGCCTTCCCCGATCGCCTTCATCGACAGGCCATTTGCACTGCCCTTCGCCAAGCGCCGTCAACACTTTGAGGGGCCCGACCGCGCTCGGATCGAAAAGCCGCGTTGATGGCGGGCTGGATCGCTCTCGTTCCATTTGATCGATCAACAATTACCTCCCCGCCAATAAAACCCCCACCGAGCTGCCCGGCGCCGATGCGCGGAACTGCTGGGCCGGCTGCGCTGGCGCTTCTCGCTTCGTGCCGAGCAGCGCCGCAATGGCGCTCCCGGCCGTCGGAGGGTTGAACCCGTGCTGCAGCCATTGGTTGCCGAGATATGCCTGAATCGGACGGGACATGATAAGGCGTCCGATCCCCGCCGGCACTGCTGCCCCGAGCGCGGAGCCAACCGCCGCGCCAACCGGTCCAGCACCTAAAAACCCCGCCGTTCCGCCGCCGGCGCCCAAACCGCCGGAAAGAAGATGCATTGCATAAGCGCGGCCAGCCGTACCCGAATCGGGCAGCGGCTTTAGCGCGGCTTCTCCAGAGCGAGCGAGATCAGCAAAATCGCCGATGCCTTGAGCGTAATCTAGCCGGTTATTCCCCCTCGCAACGACGCTCTTGATCTGCGTCGGGGAGACGTAGCCTTGCGCGCCGCGCGCCCCGCCGCCGACGGCTGCATTCGCAATGTCTTTCAAGTTCCCCCATTGGCGTCGCGCATCCTGCCACGCCTGCGCGTCGTCGGGCGAGATCGAGCGCGTAGCAGCATCGTCAAGCGCATCGCGAATGCCGCGATAAGCGGTCGAAAGGTTGCGGGTCGGACATGCGAACGCTATCCGCCATATTGCCGGCGCGCGAGCGCGTGGCTTGGTACACGTCGCCAGGCAGCGCGCCGTTGCGGTCCGGTTCAGCAAATCGTCAATGATATTGCCGACGTCCGGTGCGCGTTGGCTCGGCGCAGTCGTGCGCTCATAATTGCCAAGCGTCGTCTGAAAATCGTTCGCGAGCTGCGGATCGGCGGCCACAGTGTTCCGCGCCGAAAGGTCGTCGAACACGCTACCGAGATCCCTGAACCCGCGGTTAAGAACGTCGTCGGTCGCCAGCGGCGCGTTGATGCCAGCGCGCCGCAGAAGCGCTCCGGTAAATGCGCGCCCCGTCCTGTCATTGGTTGGGCCCGAGCCGCCTCCGCCAGGAACTTGGGTTGCGGCTGACTCGATCCGCTGCAAATTCTCACTTCCGGTGCGCTGTCCTGCCGTCATCGGGATATTCTCGGCGTCGAGTACGGCGATCGCCGGATCAAGCGCGGCGGGGCGCGCAAATGGCGTTACAACCTTGCTGACCGCGCTAGCGGCCAGCGGCAATGCGCCGCCGAAAATCTCGCCCATGCCGGCGCCACGGCTGGCGTCGGACAGCACTTGCGGCAAGTTCGTGTAATCCGGCGAGCTTACGGCGCCCCTGAACACCGCCAAGCGTTCCGCCGACGCCCGCCCCAATTGCCGCTTTGCCGAGAGCGCCGGCGCCTTGCGCGGCGGCCTCGATCGGGCCAAGCGGGAGCGCCAGGCCGGTTGCAGTCGCTCCAGCGGCGTTTGCGGCCGAAGCAACAAGCGGATGCTCTTTCTCGAAAGCCGCGCTCTTCGCGCGCTCGGCCTCAAGGTTGCCAGAATAATCGCCAAAGTTGCCGCCAACGCCGGTTAGCGCGCTAAAGCCAGCGGCGATGCGCGGCGATAGCCCGAGCGACGCGCCTTGATTGGCTTCGCGCAGCACATTCGCCGCGCCGCCGAGATCCGCGCCGAGATCGCGCACGGGGCCGTCCGACGCCTCTTCCGGCGAGCGCAATTGCGTGTCGTCGACAAGCGGGGCCTGCTGCGGAACGATCGAAGAGAAAGATGCATAGGGATCGGCGGCAGCTGGCTTCCCAACGATCGAGGAAAATGATGCGTAAGGGTCCACGGCCGGAGCCGCAGGCTGCGAAGGAGAGCCTTGAGGTGCCGAAGGCTGCGGGGCTGGCGCACCAAGCGTTGATGGCGTCGCCGAGGAAGGCGCAAACGCAGATGGCGTGACGCCGCTCGGATCCGAAGCCGCCAGCAGCGCGAGGGGCGACATTCCAGGCGCATAATATCGCCGCGCAATAGAGCCGTCGGGGGTTTGGGCATCGATCGGCATTGGCGTTGACCTCTGGAGAGGAGCGCCGACGCGGACGGCGATTGATCGTTTGTGAGACGCTAAACGCGCCATCTTTAGCACAGTGTGATCGAAATGTCAAGTTCTCAAGGCTGATGAGGTTTCAGGGTGGGACAAGTAGTGAAGAGATTTTGGCTCCTAGGCTCAGGACCTATTAAATTTGCCTGAGATGTGATTCCTGGTCTCCGCATGGGGAGGCTGGGATGAGTGATTTGTTTTTGTTGGGCGAGCGGCAGATGGCGCGGCTTGCGCCGCATTTTCCTCTGTCGCATGGCGTTCCGCGGGTTGACGACCGTCGGGTGGTCAGCGGAATCGTCTATGTGATCCGCAACGGCCTGCAATGGAAAGATACGCCCAAGGATTACGGGCCGCACAAGACGCTTTACAATCGCTTCATCCGCTGGAGCCGGCTCGGCGTCTTCGACCGCATATTCGCCGCGCTCGCTGGCGAAGGTCCAAAGCCCGAGCGCATCATGATCGACGCCACGCATCTGAAGGCGCATCGCACAGCGGCGAGCCTGCTCAAAAAGGGGCTCTTCCCCGCCGTATCGGGCGCACGAAAGGCGGGCTGAACTCGAAGCTCCACGCCGTCTGCGACGAAGCCGGAAAACCGATCATCCTGCTGCTTAACGAAGGCCAGATGAGCGACCATAGGGGCGCGCGGCTTCTGGCCGATACGCTGCGCCTGCCTCGGCGCTGATCGCCGACAGGGGCTACGACAGCAACTGGTTCCGCGCCGCGCTGAAGGCCAGGGGCGTCGAGCCCTGCATCCCGCCAACCAGAGGCCGCAAAGCGCCGCTCCACTATGACAGGACGCTTTATCGAACGCGCCACAGAATCGAGAACCTCTTCGTCAAGCTCAAGGACTGGCGGCGCATCGCAACCCGCTATGATCGATGCGCCCATACCTTCTTCTCCGCCATCTGCATCGCCGCCGCCGTCCTCTCTTCTATCTCAATCAATGAGTCCTGAGCCTAGGCTCGCAATTCGACCAAGGCCGCACGGGAGGCCAAGCCGTTACGCGAATTCCTAATAAACCGGTTGCCGCAGCAGATAGCGTGGGAGCCCTCACGAGCTCTGCAAGAATAAATCTAACGTGCCCTTCAGGAAGTATCGGCCATTTTGCGGCGAGCCCCCGACGTTACGGCCGTAGCTTCTTTTTCCCGGCGTTGACATGCTGCCGTAGTCCGAAACTGCGCATCCTTTTTTGGAGATCTGAAAGCAATCGCGGACTGCTTTGCGCAGTCTCGCATAAGAGACCAAGGAGATTGCTGTGGTTTCCAACGCCATTGGAAAGTATGCCGTTTCGATCGTCGAAATTGGCGGGTGGGTAGGCGTTAACGCAGAGACTTCCGCGTGACGATACGCGTTAAAACCACTGTGTCCCGTTCTACTTTTTCTGGGCTGATCGACCTGCTGTGCAGCCGGCGTTTCGCGCCTTTGTTCTGGTGCCAGTTCTTTTCCGCGTTCAACGATAATTTCGTACGCAACATGCTGGCCATGCTGATCCTGTTCCGGCTCGGCGAAAGGGCTGGCGTGTTCATCACGCTCGCCATCGGAATTTTCATGCTGCCGTCTCTCATACTCTCCGGCCTAGGCGGCGAAATGGCGGATGCACAGGACAAGGGGCGCCTGGCGCGGGCGCTGAAATTCTCGGAAATCCTCGTCCAGGCTGTAGCGGGCGATTGGGCTGTGGCAGGCCTCCCTGCCTCTGCTCTATACTGCCCTTTTTGGGCTCGGCGTGATCGGCGCCCTTTTTGGCCCGCTGAAATATGGCATCCTTCCCGATTGCTTGAAAGCCAAGAACTCATCGCTGGCAATGCGCTTATCGAGGCCGCGACCTTCGTCGCCATTCTTCTCGGGTTGATCGCGGGAGGCCTGTCGGCGGCAGGCCGCACGCCGGAAGGAACCATGCTCCAGCTCATGCTCATCCGCCCTCGCCTGCTGGGGTTGCTAGCCTGTTCATACCGTCGACAGAACGCGCCGCCCCTCACTTGCCCCTCAATCCCAATATATTCGCCTCAACAGCCGCATTATTACGCGAGATCAGGCGCGACCCGCAGCTGTGGAGCCGGAGCCTGGCAGTCTCCTGGTTCTGGATGGTCGGAGCGGTGGCCCTTTCACTCACCCCGGTCGTCATTCGCAACAAGACCGGCGGCGGAATTGGCGTCGAGACCGCGATCAGCGCGCTCTTCGCGCTCGGCATCGGGATCGGCTCGATCGCGGCGGCGCTGATCGCCCAGGGCCGCATTTTGCTACGCCAGGTGCCGCTCGCCGCGGTCGGCATGGCGGCGTTCTGGTCGACCTCGGTCTGTCGACCTGGAGCCTCCCTACGGCGAGCGCGGAAGTCGGTGTCGGTGTCTTTTTCAGTTCGGGCCATCGGCGTCCGCATCGCCGTCGATGTTGTTGGCCTGTCCGGCGCCGGAGGGTTATTCGTCGTGCCGCTGTTTACCGCAATTCAGGTGGACGTCGCTTCAGAGCGGCGAGCAAGAGTTGTCGGCGGAGTTAACATCTTGAACTCCGCGCTAATTGTCGGCGGGGTGTTGGCGACCGCCGCGCTGCAAAGCAAAGTCATCGGCCTCACCGAGCCCGTCCTTCTAGCGAGCCTCGGGGCCTTGACCCTTGGAGCGGCCTTTTATGTCAGCAAATATGTGTCGCGGCGAGTATATTACTGACGTAAATCTCTCGCAGGCGGACGACGCCTTTCGGAGGTCCGTTTCGTGGCCGAAACCCGACCCCTAATCCCCGGCAACCGCTACCAGCCGCGGGCGCGTTCGTTCGACAGACTTAGTCGCCAAGCTTATCCATTTCATGCGAGGAGCGACGCACCCATATCCGGCACATCGGCGAAACGCTTGATCACGATGGCGTCTTCAAACTCACCGGATGCCGGGACGCCTGTCCGGGAGAACGCAACGGTGCCGGCCATTCGCTGGGCGTCGCGAACAGCCGCGCCGGCTGTCTGCCGCTCTTGCGCCTCGCCAGCTACAAGGTTCCCCGCCCTCGCTTCTGATGAACGGGTAGGGCATGGGACCCTGCGAAGTTAGCATCACACAACTCTTGGTCGACAGCCAGCGAAGTGGTCAGCGCTTCGCTTGTCGGACTGAAAAAAAGGAAAGCATCTCGTGGTGCCGGGATGGCGCAATAGGGCGCTGATAAGGATGTTTGCCTTGCTGCCCTGGGGGTTGTCGGCTGAGCCTGTTGGCAAAAAGAGCAAGAGAAATTCATGACGACGGCTAGCCGCGAAGCTCGGTTGGACCAACGAGTTTGCGGTGACTTCGCGACGACGCAATGGAAAAATCATCAAGGATGAGCTTTGCCTGCGGTGGAATCACACCCTACTCGTCGGCCTTTTGTCCTGTTCCAGGATCCTCAGTCTGTGGTTCGTCAATGGTCCTTTGAAGCGCAGTAGCTTCATCGACAGATCTTGCGGCCAAATATCCCATTCTACGGGCGTCGTGAGCAACAGCGGCATGGCTTTGGCGTGGATCGGGCGCACCAGCTCGTTCGAATCCGTCGTCAGAAACGAGAAACAGGCGATGCTCGCGCGTCTCTCCCTTCCGCTCGCCGGTCCATAGCCGCCAGATCCCGGCAAAGGCGAACAGCGGCCGGCTTTCATCGAGCGCGAACCAGTTCGTGACCTTCGGCCGACTGTCAGTCCATTCGCAAAACGACGTCGCTGGGCACAAGACAGACTCTTGACCCAGCCTCTTCGATGGTACAACGCAGGGCAAGGCGCCTCGAGGACCTGCTGCAGCGGTCGAAAAATTCAGCATCAAGGCGCTAGTTCAAAAATCCGGGTGCGCCAGTTGACGTCGTTCGACGGCGGATTGACCAAGCCAGAGAATTGGTTCGTGGCCCAAACCACGCCGCGGCTTCCATCCGGAGAACTCGGATCAGGCGATGCTCCCGAATAGTCCCCCCCAGCGACATGGGCTGCCGGCGTCCTCACAACTAAAATCCCTATACGGCCCGACCCCGCTTTTGACCACAAGGGGAGATGAAAGCGCGCCGCCGTTGACGCTCGAGACTGCCAGGATACTCGGATTGACGTTGCTTACTTTGCCCGACTCGTTGTATTCAATCACAAAATTATTGCCGAACGCACTCGTTATTCCGCTTTGGACTCGACGATCGGGCGAGATCGCTGCGTTGAAGACGAAGGAGCCTAGGCTCGTAATGTCGCCGCTCCTGAGTACAACTGGTGTTGTCGGGACGGGGTTGATCTCGTACCAACGCACGGCCGAGACCGTCCCGCTGGCGATGGGTTTGCTCGGTCCAAAACGAGAAGGTGTTGGTCCGAGGATCTATGGCCTGCACTGCCTGATTTGGCCGGGCGTCGATGGTGGTCAGCACCTGCGTGAACGTCGGCTGGCTGGCGTCCGCCGGCACGTCGTAGGAGGCGACGGTGACGCCTCTGGCCGCCCCGAAGACCGGGTCGCCGTTGGCGGCTTCCGTCACGTTAAAAAACCAGAGCTCGGTCGACGGCAAAGGTCCGCTGCGCGCCACGACGTAACCAGTAGCGGAGGCGTCGGTCTGAATTGCTGGCGTCGGGGAGACGACCTGGTTATTGTCCGAGTCGACTAGAAAGGAAGTGCCGCCGGCCTTGAATGTATTAGCATCTGGGCAGGCCGTTCCTGGCGGAGGTTTGCTGATGGCGAAGAGAAACCGATCCAATGAATGGACCCGTAGCCGCGTCGGAAAATTCGTTTGCCCCGATGATAATGAAGGACGCGCTGTCGCCGAGCTTCTGGGAATCTGCAAAAGGCGCTCCTACCTCCAGCTCGTAATGGCACCAATCGCTTGTTATGTTGCCTGGGGACGATGTCTTGCTGAACCCGTACGATATCTTGTTGTCGGTGGCCGAAATACCGTTAAACATTGAGTAAAAGAAACGGTTGGTCATCGGATCCCACATGACCTGAACGTCGCCTGTAGCCTGCATGCTGGAGACGGCCGCCAACTGGGTCCCCGAGCCCGAAGCCATCAGCGCTCCGGTGGTGCGGTTGTAGATGCCAGCGCGCCCGTCGATGATTTGAATAAAGCTCGACGGCCCGATCGCGCCCATCGGGGTCGGGGGGGAGATACCGTCAGGCCCCTCGCCTGGAATGTTCAAAACCGCCCACGATGACAGGAGTCGATGACGTGGCGAACGTATGGCCCGCGGGAGGAGCGGTCTCCGCCGAGTTAAAAGGGCGCGGTGTGGCCCGATTTCTCGGCCTTGTCGCGCGCCATGTTTGCGGCGGCCTTCGCGGCGACGTCGGCGTCACTTACTGGCCTCGGGCCACGCCTAGCCGCTTTTACAGCGGCGCTCACGGCGCCATCGCCCTGCTCGGTAGCATCGGCTTTCCTAATAATCAGACTATGAGTCGCAATGGTCTGACTTTGATCCGCGTGGCTTTCCCTGCGCCCGCGCAATGAGCGCCGGGAAAGAAAACGCCGCGGCGACGCCCGAGACGACCAAACATCGCGTCATCTGACCGACCATTACTTTGTGTGTCGTCATAATTCCTCCCGTATAAAAGTCGATCTGTTCACTCTCGCGGTGAGTGAAAATCACTGAATTACAGTTTCCACGGATCGCGTTTTCATTGTTGCAAAACAGTCTAGCGAGCGGAGGTCTGTTTAAAGCAGACTAGTTACGAATAAATGTCAATTACAAAAACACACGTTACATACGTAAATACCCCAACCAAAATCAGAATATCTGTGGGCATAGACCTTCTCAAGCCGGGAGTGCTCTTTGGTTTCTGAGCGCTGCAAGCATTATAATGGAAGGCACAGCGGCATGGATGTATTGGAAGCTAGGCGACTGAAAACCCTGAGAACGAGAACGCGCGGCTAAAGCGGCTTCTGGTGGACGCCATGCGTTGACAATGCTGCGCTGAAAGATTGCTTAAAAAAATGGTGATGCCCGCAGCTGAGCGAGAAGCAGTTGGCAGTTTCGATCAGCCTTAGAGATGAGCGAAGGGCGAGTGGCCACGTCAAATGCGCGCGACGCGATGGAACGAAGGCCATGGCCGCCGAGCGCGGCCCGCTCAAAGCGATGCTTTCCCCTCGGGATTTTGGCGAATCGAAAATTAGTAGCGCGGGGCCCGGCCGATCGGAGGGTGACCGGTCAGGGGAGGCCGGGGGGTGGGTACCGGCCTCCCCAGCCCAATGGCCAAGGTCACGTCATCCTGCGGCAGAGCCCCCGCTGTCCGCGCCTCGCCAAGGCGTTAAAGACTACGTGATGTCAATGGCTTGCACCGCACTGTCAAGGGCCGGGGGTCGCGTTAAGCCGGTCCTGGTGGCTATGCGCACCGCCGACGACGGACTGCCGGTGACCGAGATATGAGCGGCGCTGCCCTACTACGGGCCAACGGAATGCCAAATTTGATCCCGTGGCGACAGGGTGGCGACAAACCCCAAAAACGCCTTGGGCCGCGCCGTTGAATTTGACCCTAAGTATTTGATTTTGTTGGTGCCGCAAGAGAGATTCGAACTCCCGACCCCCTCATTACGAATGAGGTGCTCTACCAGCTGAGCTATTGCGGCATTTCGATCAAATCGAAAACGCGCTTTGCGCCGTCACCTCTTAGCCGTATCGGCCGATGTTCGCAAGACTCGGCTCCGTTATCTTGGCCGCACATCAAAAAGCTGGGCCAAGCCGCGCGGCTTTGGTTTTTCCCCCTCATGCCCGCCTTCGTTGTGAGGCTCGCTTTCCGGCGGTTGAGGCATTTCTTCAACGACGCCTGTTTGATCCGCCACCGGCGTGGGAGACTGAAGGGTGGCTGCGATGGTTGGCTCCAACCCGGAAATTTGCTTTGGTTCGGATGTCTCCGAATCCTCTGCAGCCGGCCCTGATTCGGACTTTGGCGGCGACAGCGCCTTTCTACGCGTTTCCTCAATCAACAGCGTCGGACGAGGGCCGGCGATCTGGGCGACAATCGCCTTATCAGCCTCAGGATCCGGGCCGAGATCCTTGACTGGACTTCGCCACGCGAACGCATCGAGTTTTCCGGTCACGGGCGACGTCGGCAGCCATTGGTCGGAGATCATCCCATCCGCGACCCAAGTCGGATCGCGCGGAGCGGTTGAACCGCGCGTCAGCCACTCGCGAATGTAGCCGGCGGAGCCATGTTCGGCCTCCTCGAGTTCGGCCATGATCAGGCACATGCGCGACGTCGGCCGCTGGGGCCCCTCGATCAGCGGCTGCATGGCTTCGCGCGCAGCTTTAAAGTCGCCAGCGGCGATCGCCGCCTCCGCAACCGTGATTTTGCTTTCCGGTTCGCGCGGGGCGAGCCGCGCAAGCGTCAACGCCCTGGAGAGTCGGCCGGCATTGGATTCGCCCGGGTGCAAATCGAGATAAAGCTTCGCCAGACCTGGATGCGTCGCGATCGCCCAGGATGATTCGATCAATTTCGTCGCTTTACGCACTTCGCCGTTTTGGGTCAGCAGCCGCGCGGCCAAAGCGATGGCGGGGACAAGGGACGGCTCGCGCTTGATCGCCAGGCGCGCAAGGCGCAGCGACTCATTGGGCGCCGTCTCGATCTTTTCGAGCGCAATCGCTGTCTCCAGCACGGCGCGCTGACGTTCGCGGGCCTCCTTGTCGACAACCTTCGCCGCGGCGGAGGTTTCCAGCATCGTCAGAGCGCCCTGCCAGTCTCCCCCGGCAACCTTGTGTTCGAAACTCGCCTGCGCCGCCCAGGGCAGAAGCGCAATTTCACGCGCCGCGCTGGCATAGTGGTTCGCCTGTTCCGCATCGCCGCGTCGCTGGGCTTCGACATGGAGCCCGCGCAGGCCGAGGAGACGCATATCGTTGCGCTCGGTCATTTCCTTGAAGGCCGCTTCGGCCTGATGCGGCTCGCCCGAAAGCTGCGCGGCCTGCGCCTTCAGCAGCAAAGCGAGCGGCTCGTTCCGCAAAAGTCTTTGCGCCTCAGCGGCGGATTTGCGCGCAGCCTGGGCGTCGCCCGCCCCGACGGCGATCATGCCTCGAGACAGCGCGGCGTAACCTTTTTGCTGGTGGCGCGAACGCGTGGCGAGCGACATGAGCGAAGGAATTTTGAAGACGAAGCGCACCAAGGTCCACAAGGCCACAAGCGCCGCGGCCGCGACGATAACCGCTCCGATTCCGACGACGACCGAGGTTTCAATGCGGTAGCCTTGCCAATTCAGGACGATGTCGCCCGGCCTGTCGACCAGCCATGCCTCTGCGAACGCCAAAGCAATCAAAACAGCGAAGAACAGAAGGACCCGGATCATGTTTTCCTCGCCAAGGGCTTCGGTTCAGAACTCAGCCAATTAGGATTTCGACTTGCCGAGAGCCGCAACGGCATCGCTCTCGATAGCGGCGGCCGCGCTCAGGGCGTCAAGACGCGCCTTGGCGGCTTCGCCCCAACTGGCCGACTTGGCCTGCGCCGGGCCCGGCAGTTGCGTCCATAAGACATAAGCCCTTCCGACATCGAAACGCGCCAGCGCGCTCTGGATTTGGGTCACGAGACTTTCGACGTCGCTGCCGTCGGCGGCGCCAGGGCGACGGACGCGCACGAGATTGGCTGCATCATGGGTCAAGCGGTCGATAAAACTTGCGTCGTCCTTGGCGGGCTCCCCCGCCAAGATCGCGGCGGATTCTGCCTCAAACTGGTCGGCGAGTTTGCCGATGCTGGCGACGCCGGTTTTGGCGACGGCGCGCAGCGGCGCCAATTTCGCCGGCTCGACGCCAAGGTTCTCGAGCGCCGCGAATTCCGAGGAGAAGGGAGCGCCGCGCTCCAATTTTTGCCGCACGCTCTCGGCGACAATCGCGGTGGATTGCGTTGCGGACTGGGCGGCGGACTGAACGAGGGAGCTTTGCTGCGCCGCAGAGGCTTTCTCGCGATCCTGCTGGGCGCGGATCTCAGATTGAGACGCCGCGAGCGCCGCCGCAAACGTCGCAAGCTTTTTCTCCATCTCGTCAGTTCGGGCCTTGAGCGGTCCAAGATCTGGAGACGGCGGCGGCGCGGATTGCTTGGCGCTCGCGCTGGAGGCCACCGCCGCCTCAAGCGACCCAAGCTTTTGCTCGATCGCATCGGTTCGGGCGTTAAGCGGTCCGAGATCTGGAGCCGGCGCAACGGATGATTGCGGCGTGTCGGCCATCGCGGCTGGCCGGGCGACGAGAGCCTCTTGCAATCCGCTGAGCGCCGAATTTGTCGCGGCGGCGGATTTGCTCGCGGCGTTCTCCGTCGCGTCAACGCGGCTTCCCAGCGCAGCCAGAGCCGCGATCGAGTTTTCGGTCTTCAGCTCGATTGAATCAGCGCGTGCGTTCAAATCGGCGACGCGCGCTTCGACGTCGGCGCTTCCCGATGTATCCATATAACGCAGCCCCAAGGCGCCGCCGACGCCTATGAGAGCGCCCAGAACGATGCCGCCCGCCAAGGCCGGCGCGCGAGAGGGAGCTCGCGGCTTTGGCGTCTCGGGCGCGGCTGGTCCGATTGGAGCCGCTTCCGAGGCGGCTGTTGGCTCGATATTGGATGCAGGCTCAACCGCATCCGCGGCAACTGCGGCTGCTTCGCTCTGCGCCGCGCCGGACTCGGCGGAAGATTCATGATCAAGAGGACTGGGAGGCCCGTCGGATGCGGTTTTTATGTTGAAACGCTCATCCTTGTCATCAGCCATTTAGCAGCGCCCCCATTTCGCTAACTTGTAAAGCAACACGCCCCGGACCGCAATGTTGAACGCGCCGGCGTCGAAGCCAAGCCCGCGCTTCTGAGACTGTCCAGCCCGGCGAAAGCTTATTGCTCTTTAGTAGAGTTCTGAGCCGCAAGCGGCTGTCGACGCACAGTTGAAGGCAAGGGGCTTTGGACCATAAGATCGACGCGGCCATCCATGACGCCATCGCCTGTCTCGCCGCCGGGCGAGCCGATGATGCGCTCATACGCCTCGGCGCCGTGCGAACGGCCGATGAGGCAAGTCCGATCAAATCGAATCTCATCGGATTAATTTATTTGAGCGCTCGAGACGATGCCATGGCGCTCTCATGGTTCGATCGCGCTTTGCATCTTGATTGCGCTTGTAGCGCGGCCTGGTTCAATCGCGGGACGGCGCTGCATCAACTCGGCCGCCCAGATGCGCTGGCCTCATATGATGAGGCTCTCCGGCTCGGCCTTTCAGAGCCGGCGCTTTTTTACAATCGCGGCAATCTGTTGCGCGAAACCGGGCGATTGGAGGAGGCCATCGCCTCTTATGATGCGGCCTTGAAGCACAATCCCGCTTATCCGGAGGCCTTGCGCGCAGGCGCCCTGGTTCTGCGCAACCTTGGACGCCACGAGAGTGCGCTGGAATTTTTCGACGAAGCCTTGCGTTGCGTCCAGACTTCGCCGAGGCCTTGATCGATCGCGGCAATCTTTTGCAAAGCCTCCGCCGTTTCGACGCGGCGCTTGCGTCTTACGATCGCGCGCTCAAGGAGCAACCGAATCATGCCGGGATTTGGAACAACCGCGGCTCCGCTTTGCACGCTATCGGCCGCCTTGAGGAGGCTGGCGCGGCCTTCGACGCGGCTTTGCGATTGGACCCTTTATCCTCCCAAGCATGGTGCAACCGCGGCAACCTTTTACTGACGTTGCAGCAGGCGGATGCGGCGCTCGCCTCTTATGATAAGGCTCTGGCGATCCAGCCCAACTGCATTATCTGGGCGCGCGGTCGCGCTGAAGCGCCTTTGCCGCTTCGACGAAGCTCTCGCCAATTTCGACGCGGCCTTGGCGTTAGAGCCCACGTCCGCCCATGTGAAAAACAATAAGGCCGCCCTGCTTCTACTCCTTGGCGATTTCGAGGCGGGCTGGGATCTTTATGAATGGCGCTGGATTGTCGGGCAAACGCCGAAACACGCGCTAAAGCTCGCCGTTCCGGAGTGGGAGGGGCAGCCGCTCGCTGGCAAGACCATCCTTGTTTTCGACGAGCAGGGTCTTGGCGACGCCATTCAATTCGTCCGCTTTCTGCATCTGTTGAACGAGGCGGGCGCACACGTCGCTTTTTTCTGTCGCTCGGGCCTGCGCCGGCTTTTCAGGGGCTTGGCCGTCGCCGTCACGCTGATCGATAGCCTCGACGACATCAAGCGCTTCGACTATCAGATCGCCCTTTGCAGCCTTCCCCGCGCGCTGAAGACAAGGCTGTCCACAATTCCCGCCGCTACGCCCTACCTTGCCGCCGAACCAGCTCTCGTTCAAAAATGGCGAGCGCGGCTCGGGTCACGGGATTTTAAGGTCGGCATTTGCTGGCGGGGCAACGCCGATCTCAGGGCCGACGCCGGCCGCGCTTTGCCGCTGGCCTGTTTCGCGCCGCTAGCGGGCAAGGGCGTGCGGCTGATCAGCCTCCAGAAAATCGACCCCGGCCCGTCACAGCGCAATCAGCCCGCCCTCCCCGGCCCGGAAAACCTTTCCGCGCTCGATGAGCGCGCCGCCTTTCCTCTGGAAAACCTCGGCCCCGATTTCGACGCCGGCGCGGACCGTTTCATCGATGCGGCCGCGGTGATGCAGAGCCTCGATTTGATCATCGCCTGCGATACCTCGATCGCTCATCTCGCGGGCGCTCTCGGCCGGCCGGTGTGGGTGGTTTTGCCGCAATCTCCCGACTGGCGCTGGCTGCTGCAGCGGGAAGACTGCCCGTGGTATCCCTCAATGCGGCTGTTTCGCCAGAACCGGCGCGGCGACTGGACGGAGGTTTTTGATGCGCTCGGCGAGGCGCTCCAAATCAACCGCGCTTTTGCGCCACCATCATGTAGTTGACGTCCATGTCGCGGGCGAGCCGCCATTTGTCGCTCAAAGGATTATACACGACTCCCGTCTCGTCGGTGATCTGAAGCCCTGCCGCGCGTAATGCCTTCGCCATCTCGCGTGGGGTGACGAACTGGTTCCAGTTATGCGTTCCTCTCGGCAACCACCGCAGAACATATTCGGCGCCGACAATCGCAAAAGCGAAACTTTTCAACGTTCTATTCAATGTCGCCGCAACCAGCGCCCCGCCGGGCCGCACCATAGCGCCGGAATGGCGCAGGAATCCGTCGACATCGCGCACATGCTCGACAACCTCCATCGCCAAGACGACGTCGAAGCTCGCGCCCTCGGCGACGAGCGCCTCAGCGGTCGTGCAGCGATAATCGATCGAAAGCCCCTCGCGGCCCGCATGCGCGCTGGCCACCCCAATGTTGCGGGGAGCCGGATCGACCGCCGTCATTTCTGCGCCAAGCCGCGCCAGCGATTCGCTGAGAATGCCCCCGCCGCATCCGATGTCGAGCACGCGCAGGCCGCGCAGCGGCAGCGGAGCATGCTGATCGTGCGGGCGGCCCTCGATCTTGAAATGACGGCTGAGCATGTCGCGCAGATAAGCGACTCGGACAGGATTGAACTTGTGCAGAGCCGCCATCGGCCCGCCCAAATCCCACCATTGCTCGCCGAGTCGGTCGAAACGCGCGATATCCTCCGGATCGATCGTCGAGTTGGGGCGAAACTTTTCGTGTTGGGCCATGGCTTGAATTCCATTGACTTGCCGCGCCGGCCTTTGCATGAATGCCCCGCCGATCGCGTCGCCGCGCCGGCGAACGCCGATTTGCCTTGATAGGCCCTCTGGTCCGATTAAGGCAAATCGGCGCAATTTGTATCAATTCCGCAGAATGCGCAGTAAAGGGCTGCTTTCAACCCGATGTCCCGTCAAGTTATGAAGTTCGGCGGCACCTCGGTCGCAAACCTGGAACGCATCCGCAACGCAGCAAGGCACGTTGCGCGCGAGCGCAAGGCGGGGCACGATATCGCCGTTGTCGTTTCCGCCATGTCAGGCCGCACAAATGAGCTTGTCGGCTGGTGTGAAGACGGCGCCAAATTTTACGACCCGCGCGAGTATGACGCCGTCGTCGCCTCCGGCGAACAAGTGACGGCCGGCTTGCTCGCCATCGTTTTACAAGAATGCGGCATTCCGGCGCGGTCGTGGCAAGGCTGGCAAGTTCCGATCCTCACTTCCGATTCGCATGGCGCGGCGCGCATTGTTGACATTGATGGATCGGTGATCCTCGACGGATTCTCGTCGCGAAGCGAAGTGGCGGTCATCGCCGGGTTTCAGGGCGTCAGCAAAGAGACCGGCCGCATCACAACGCTCGGCCGCGGCGGATCGGACACCAGCGCCGTGGCGGTCGCCGCGGCCATCGACGCCGTCCGCTGCGACATTTATACTGACGTCGATGGGGTCTATACGACCGATCCGCGCATCGTCCCCAAGGCCCGGCGGCTCGACCGCGTCGCCTTCGAGGAAATGCTGGAAATGGCTTCGCTCGGAGCGAAAGTCCTGCAGGTGCGCTCGGTCGAACTGGCCATGGTGCATAAGGTCAAGACCTTCGTCCGGTCGTCCTTCGACGATCCGGAAAATCCGCAGCCTGGCACCCTGATTTGCGACGAGGAGGATATTGTGGAGCAGCAGGTCGTCACCGGGATCGCTTTTTCGAGGGACGAGGCGCAGGTGACGTTGCGTCAGGTCGCCGATCACCCCGGCGTAGCAGCGGCCATATTCATGCCTCTAGCTGAAGCTAACATCAACGTCGACATGATCATCCAAGTGGCCTCCGAAAATTCGGGGTCGACGGATATGACGTTTACGGTTTCAGCCGCCGATTTCGAGCGCACCAAGGCAATTTTGCATAAAGCGCAACCGCAAATTGGTTTCGCCAGCGTCCACGGAGCCAATGATGTCGTTAAAATCTCAGCGATCGGCGTCGGGATGCGCAGCCATGTCGGCGTCGCCGCGCTCGCTTTCAAGGCGCTTGCCGAAAAAGGCATCAATATCAGAGCGATCACTACCTCCGAGATCAAATTCTCGGTGCTGATTGAAGCGGCGTACACAGAGCTCGCGGTCCGCACCCTCCATTCGCTTTATGGCCTGGATAAAGCCTGAGGCGAGAATCGGCGCGCATTCTTGGGCAAATGCCCTACAATCTCTTGCGGTCCGGAGTTTGCACTGGTTAAACGGGACGAAGGCGAGCAGAAGCAAAGTCTGGAGCCCTCATAACGCTCTTTTCGAGCGATCGGGCTTCCAGATGCGCGATGAAGAGGCCTTCAGGCCTGAACAGGAAACAGCCATGTATGGCGCCCTCGGCGGACCGCGTCTGCTGCTGCGCAGGCTTCGCGAAGTTATGGCGGAGCCGGTCAGCCCGCAGGCTCGGCTCGACAAGATCGTCGTCCATATCGCTGCCAATATGGTCGCGGAAGTTTGTTCCGTCTATGTTCTGCGCGCCGATGGCCGACTTGAGCTTTACGCGACGGAAGGGCTGAACCGCGAGGCGGTTCACCTGACCACCATGCGCGCCGGCGAAGGCCTCGTTGGCCTCATTGCGGAAACCGCCGAACCTCTCGCCCTCGCGGACGCGCAGCACCATCCAGCCTTCTCGTACCGGCCGGAAACCGGCGAGGAAATCTACTCCTCTTTCCTCGGGGTTCCGATTCTCCGCGGCGGCAATACGCTTGGCGTCCTCGACGTCCAGAACAAAGCGCGCCGCGCCTATTCCGAGGAGGAGATCGAGGCGCTGCAGACCACGGCCATGCTGCTGGCCGAGATGATAGCCTCGGGCGAACTGCAATCGCTCGTTCAGCCCGGCGCCGACATCGCCCTTCGTCGGCCCCGCGCCCTTCATGGCGCGACGCTCGCCGAGGGCGTCGGTCTTGGCCATGTCGTCCTGCATGAGCCGCGCATCATCATCAAACAGCTCGTCGCCGAAGATGCAAAGCACGAGATGGAGCGCCTCGACAAGGCAATTGGCGCTATGCGCGATTCGATCGACAGTCTGATCGAAAGCGGCAATATGGGGCCAGGCGAACATCGCGACGTGCTCGAGACCTTCCGCATGGTCGCGCATGACCGCGGCTGGCTGCGCCGCCTGAGGGAGGCGGTGGCGACCGGGCTCACCGCCGAGGCTGCGGTCGAGCGCGTTCAGAACGACGCCCGCGCCAAATTGCAACGCCGCACCGAACCGTCGTTGCGCGAGCGCTTGCATGACCTCGACGATCTAGCCAATCGGCTGCTGCATCAGCTAACCGGGCAGAGCTTCGTCTCCGCACATGATGAATTGCCCGATAATGCGATCATCGTCGCCCGTTCCATGGGTCCCGCCGCGCTACTCGAATATGATCGCTCGAAGCTGCGCGGCCTCGTGCTCGAAGACGCCGGCGCCGGCAGCCATGTCGCCATTGTCGCCCGCGCGCTTGGCATCGCGGCGGTGGGCGATGTCGCCAATATCCTCGATTTCGTCGAGCCCGGCGACGCCATTATCGTCGATGGCCTATCGGGCGATGTTCACGTCCGGCCGACCCCAGATGTCCAACATGCCTATGCCGAGAAGGCGCGGCTGCGCGCGAAACGGCAGGAGCAATATCGCCGGCTGCGCAACGTCGCCGCCGTAACCAAGGACGGGGTTGCGATCGATTTGCACATGAACGCAGGGCTTCTCGTCGACCTGCAGCATGTCGCCGAAACCGGCGCCATATCGGTCGGACTGTTTCGCACCGAACTTCAATTCATGCTCGCCTCGCGTTTTCCAAAAATGGGTCAGCAAGAGGCTCTGTACCGCGCCGCGCTCGACAGCGCGCAAGGCAAATCCATTACGTTTCGCACGCTCGATATCGGCTCCGATAAAATCCTTCCTTACATGACCCAATTGCAGGAAGAGAATCCGGCGCTCGGCTGGCGCGCCATCCGCATTGGTCTCGACCGGCCCGGGCTTTTGCGCACGCAATTGCGCGGCCTGCTTCGGGCCGGCGCCGGTCGCGAAGTGCGCATCATGTTTCCGATGATCGCCAAGCTCGAGGAATTCGAGGCGGCCAAGGCCATGGTCGACCTCGAAATGGCGCATTTGCTGCGGCACGGACGCCAGCCGCCAACCGATCTAAAGCTCGGCATCATGGTCGAGGTGCCGTCCCTGCTCTGGGAGCTTGATGAAATCTGCCGCCGCGTCGATTTTCTCTCGGTCGGCTCGAACGATCTCATGCAGTATTTGTTCGCCGCCGATCGGGACAACAAGCGGGTTTCGCCGCGATTTGATCCTTTGTCGCCTCCTGCCCTGCGCGCGTTGAAACGCATCGCCGATAAGGCCAGAGCGACGTCGACGCCGTTGACGCTTTGCGGCGAAATGGGCGGCAAGCCTCTGGAGGCCATGATCCTGATCGGGCTCGGCTATCGGGGCTTCTCCATGTCCGCGGCTTCGATCGGACCGGTAAAGGCGATGGTGCTCGCGATCAATCTCGCCAAGGTGGAGGCGTTCGCCGTCAGCCTCGTCGAGGAGACGACGGGTAGCCATTCCTTGCGCGACAGGATACGCACATTCGCGGAAGCCCAAGGCATTCCGGTGTAGCAAACCTTTGCTTCGCCGTTTTCTCGCGCCCTGTCTCATTTGAACCGAACCATGCTGCCGCAAGATAAGCTCGATCTCATTCTTCGCCGTCACGAGGAAATCTCCGCCCGTCTCACGCAAGCCGCCGAGCCTGCCGTGTTCGTCGCCTTGTCGCGCGAGCTTGCCGGTCTCGAGGAAGTCGCCAAAGCCATTCGCGATTATCGCACGCAGGCCAGCGAAGTCGCTGGACTCGAGGCCATGCTGGCTGATCCGGCGACCGACGCCGAAATGCGCGACCTCGCCGAAGAGGAACTACGCGAAGCGCAGGCACGGCTCGAAGGCCTCGAACAGGATTTGAAGATCTCGCTTCTGCCGAAGGATGCCGACGACGAAAAAAGCGCCATTCTCGAAGTGCGCGCGGGCACCGGCGGCGACGAGGCCGCGCTGTTCGCAGGCGATCTATTCCGCATGTATCAACGCTATGCGGAGTCGAAAGGGTGGCGCGTCGAGATCATGTCGGCGAGCGAGGGGACCGCCGGCGGCTATAAGGAAATCGTCGCCGAGATCGCCGGACGCGGCGTCTTCGCGCGATTGAAATTCGAATCCGGCGCGCATCGCGTCCAGCGCGTGCCCGATACCGAAACCCAAGGGCGCATCCATACGTCGGCTGCGACCGTCGCGGTTCTTCCGGAGGCCGAAGAGGTCGATGTCGATATCAATGAAGCCGATCTGAAGATCGACACGATGCGCGCGCAAGGCGCCGGCGGGCAGCACGTCAATAAGACGGAATCGGCGATCCGCATCACCCATATTCCAACCGGCATCGTCGTCTTCTGCCAGGACGAGCGCTCCCAGCACAAGAACAGGGCGCGCGCCATGTCGCTATTGCGCTCGCGGATCTACGACGCCGAACGGCAAAAACTCGACTCCGAACGCGCCGCCGACCGCCGCTCGCAAGTCGGCTCGGGCGACCGTTCGGAGCGCATCCGCACCTATAATTTTCCGCAGGGCCGTCTGACCGACCACCGCATCAATCTCACGCTCTACAAATTGGAAAAGATCATCACGGGCGAGGCCCTCGACGAAGTGATCGACGCCCTCATCACTCATCATCAAGCTGCGTTGCTCGCGGACAGCGAAGGCGAGAGGCAATGAAGGCCTGGACAGAGTCCTGGATGTTCTGGGCTCTGCTGTCGGCCAGTTTTGCGGCCTTGACGGCGATTTTCGCCAAAATTGGCGTCGCCAACGTCAATTCCGATCTGGCGACCTTGATCCGCACATTGATCATCGTCGCGGTCCTCGCTGCGATCCTCGCCGCGACCCGGCAATTTCAGCCGTTGGGGTCGATTTCGCCGCGAACCTATCTGTTTCTGGCGCTCTCCGGCCTTGCCACCGGCGCCTCATGGATCTGTTATTTTCGCGCTCTGAAGATCGGCGACGCCGCGCGGGTCGCCCCGATCGACAAGCTTTCGACCGTCCTCGTCGCGATTTTCGGCGTCGTATTTCTCGGCGAACGCCTGTCTGGACCAAATTGGATAGGCATAGTCCTCATCGCCTGCGGCGCGCTGCTTGTCGCCTATCAGGGCTAAACCTCGTTGGACCGAGGCCGTCATGAAACCATTTGCGCGTCCGGCGCGTTCAGCCAAGTTGAAGAGGGGTTGATCGCCATGCAGGAAAAAATACGCGCTGTGAATGGCCACGCAACCAAGGACCTTCGCCCCGGCCTGGAAAAATTGATCTATGCCGACCCCGCCTTGGAAGCCCCGGAGACGATCAGGGTGGAAAGCGTCGCCTTCGAAGATAATGAACCAATTCCGCCGCTGTTCACCGTTGACGGCGAAAGGGAATCGCCGCCGTTGCGCTGGCGCGGCGTGCCGGATGGAGCCGCAGCTATCGTGCTGCTTGTTGAGGACGCCGACAGCCCAACCCCCGCGCCCTTGATTCATGCTGTGGCCGTCAAGGAGCCCGGCCTTGACGATGATCTTATTCCCGGCGCCTTGACAGACGAGAACGCCGCTATTGAAGGGTTGCTTCTCGGCCGCAATTCGTTTCACAAGGCGGAGTGGTCGCCGCCCGATCCGCCGCCCGGAAACGGCCCGCATCGCTATGTGTTCGAGGTTTATGCGATCGATCGCCGGCCCGAGATCGATGGTGCGCCGGGAAAACAGGAAATCCTCGAAATATTGCGCGGCCATGTCCTCGCCAAAGGTCTCCTGATAGGGACTTACGAGCGCATTGCCTAACATATGGGCTAATGCCGCGGGAACCCAACTGCGCCCGCCCGGCTTTATGACACGCGGCTGACGCTGGAGCCCGAGAGGGCTCCCACTAACGAGGCATCATCAAGCGCGCAATGGAATAGGCCAATGTTGATACGCCACGGCTATGAATTAACCTTCAGCTGTTCCCAGCCAACCTTGATGGTTTGCCTTCTCGACGCGCATCGCGACTACGATCAACGTATGCGCTTTCGGACCCCCTTCGTGACCACGCCGCAAATAGCCTCGACAACCTATTTCGACGCGTTCGGCAATTGCGTGCGTAGATTCATTGCGCCGAGCGGCGATCTCACCGTCACGCGGGATGCCGTGATCGAGGACAGCGGCCTTCCCGATCGCGACGAACGACCCGCGCAGGAGGTTCCGCTTGAGCTATTGCCGAGCGATACGCTGATGTTTCTGCTCGGTAGCCGCTACTGTGAAACCGACCGGCTTGGCGACATTGCTTGGCAATTGTTCGGCTCGACGCCTCGGGGGCGGGCCCGAGTGCAGGCGATTTGCGATTTCGTCTGCAATCATCTGACCTTCGGGTACCAACACGCCCGCGCGACCCGCACCGCTTTTGAAGCCTATAATGAACGCATTGGCGTCTGCCGGGATTTTGCTCATCTTGCGGTTACGTTTTGCCGCTGCATGAATATTCCCGCGCGTTACGCAAACGGCTTTTTGGGCGACATTGGCGTGCCGGCGGATCCGGCGCCGATGGATTATAATGCATGGTTCGAGGTCTATTTGGACGGGCGCTGGATGACATTCGACGCCCGCCACAATGGCCCGCGCATCGGCCGGATCACCGTATCGCGCGGCCGCGACGCCACCGACATTCCGCTCGCAACGTCATTTGGCCCCCATATCCTGAAGAGTTTCAGGGTCTGGACGGACGAAGTGAATGAAGAATTGGTCCAAGATCTCGAGCGTCGCAGCGCGTGAGGACTTCGCGGCCGGCTGTGGCGCCAAAACTTCCCGTCAGCCTATTTTTATCTCGAATAGCTGCTGGCCATTATATTTTCTTGACGGTTTAAGCCTACAAAGTCACGGTTCAGCGCCTCCTGCCTAACCTCGGCGGGGCGGCGCGGCGTGAATTTGGTTGGCGAAATGCGTCACATTCATTTGGAGCATTGCAAACAGAGGCGCTTCCGCGCTTTGAAACGTTCCGGCTCTTCCTTTTTCAGTGCGCGCCGGGGCGTCGCGCTGGCGCTTATCGCCTCTACCTTGAGCGTTGGGGCGTGCTCCGGCAATCTCAAAGGCTTTCTTCTGCCCGTCGCCGATAGCGCGCCTGGGGCCGAGCGCGTCGAAATGGTGGTTGCGACGACGCGTACGAAGGCCGAGTCGGCGGCAGAAATGTTTTCCGGCGGCCGCGCTATCGAGCCCGCCTTCGCCGATATTGTCGTTTCAATCCCGCCAGACGGAACGCGCCAGATCGGGCAGGTTCAGTGGCCAAAACAGCTTCCCGGCAATCCGGCCACGGATTTCGTGGCGCTCAAAGCTGACATCATCGACCGACCGCAGGCGATCGCCACATTCTCGCGGCTTCTTCGCGAATCTCGGAAACACAAAGCGCTTGTCTTTGTGCACGGATTCAACAATCGCTTCGAAGATGCAGTGTTTCGTTTCGCCCAGATTCTCCACGATTCAGGATCCTACGCCGACGTTGCGCCGGTCCTGTTCACCTGGCCCTCGAAGGGCAATCTCTTTGCCTATGGATATGACCGCGAAAGCTCAAATTACTCGCGCGACGCCCTCGAGGCGCTTTTGCGCTTCATGGCGAAAGATCCCCAGGTCGAGGAAATCTCCATTCTCGCCCATTCGATGGGTAATTGGGTGACGCTTGAAGCGCTGAGGCAAATGGCGATCCGGGACGGACGGGTCGCCGCAAAAATCAAAATCGTCTTGCTCGCTGCGCCCGACGTCGACGTCGATATCGCGCGCGAGCAGATCGCGACCATGGGGCCGAACCGGCCGAAATTCACGCTCTTTTTGTCTGAGGATGATCGCGCGCTTGCGGCCTCGCGTCAGGTCTGGGGCGCTCCACGGCTAGGAAACATAAATCCCGACGTCGAGCCCTTCAAAGACATGCTGGCGCGGGAGAAAATCGAGGTCATTAACCTGACCAGCTTTCCTTCGCACGACGAATTCAACCATGGCAAATTTGCCGAAGATCCGAAAGTTGTGGAGCTGATCGGCAGCACCCTCGCATCCGGCCAGACCTTGACCGATTCACGCGTGGGATTTGGCGAGAAGATCATGCAGACGACCGCCGGGGCCGCCGCATCCGTTGGCCATGCCGCCGGCCTCGTCGTCTCCGCGCCGGTCGCCATAATAGATCCGGATACAGCCGAACATTACGACGACCAGGTCGATCAATTCACTCAATCGATCCGCAACATTGGACCGCATGAGGAGCACTGACGGGAGCCTATTTCAGCGCCTCCCGTGTCCCGAGCAAATGGGGTTCGCGGCATACTGGTCTTCAGAGAGAAGCACACCGCGACAGAAAGCCCCAAATCAAAGCGCTCACGCGCTTTATGGCTTTAACTTCCACGCATGGGACGCATGGATGCATCTGAAAAGTCTACAACTTTTCGACATTCATGCGCTATGCAGCCAATGATAACGACAGCTTGACGGCAATTCCAGTGGCCAGAACGCGCTTCAGGTTCAGCCCCGATCCCTCGACGGGAACAACGGCGACCGTCTGAAAGTCGAGGCCAATGATGGCGTCAGCATCAATGTCTTCCGCCCGGAGAACGAGTTCGCGCAATGCGAGTTCGCGCCAATTGTCCTGGGAAGCGTCGGCGTCGGCGCCGTGCCAAGCGGACGCGGCTTCGATTTTACCGATCGGATAAAGAACGCGGCCCCCCTCGATGGCGTCCGTCAAACTAATGCGCATAACCTCAATCTCCGCTAGCTGTTCATCGATAACTGCGGGAGGTTTCCCGAGCCTTAACTCTTCAGGAGAACCTCAACGTCGAACCGACTATCGCAGTTGCGAGATGAACCGGGGGTGACTTAGCACACTTTGCTGCACCGCAAGGTAACAAAAAATTGCGAACAATTGCTTTTTGAAAACAATGGGATAGTAATTCCGAGATTCGGGCCGAACTATGGCCGCGCAGGGGCCGCGCCCGAATCGGCCCCTCTTAGTGACGAAAATGCCGCACACCGGTGAAAACCATAGCGAGACCGGCGGCATCTGCAGCCTTAATGACTTCCTCGTCCCGAACGGAGCCGCCCGGCTGAATGAGCGCGGTCGCGCCTGCCTCGGCGGCGGCCAGGACGCCGTCGGCGAATGGAAAAAACGCGTCAGAGGCGACGACGGAGCCTTTCGCGAGGCTGCCGGACAATCCGGCAAGCGTTGCGGCGTCGGCGGCTTTCATCGCCGCGATCCGCGTTGAATCGATGCGGCTCATCTGCCCAGCGCCAATGCCGACCGTCGCGCTGTCCTTTGCATAGACGATAGCGTTCGACTTAACGTGTTTGGCGACCCGCAACGCAAATTTGAGATCGCGCCATTCCGCATCATTTGGCGAGCGCTGAGTTACGACGCGAAGGTCCATATCGTCGACAACCGCATTGTCGCGCCCCTGCACCAGAAGGCCCCCGGCGACCGGACGCATGAGAATGCCCGGTCCGCGCGGATCAGGCAGCCCTCCGGTCAGGAGCAGACGGAGATTCTTCTTGGCGGCGATGATCTTGATCGCCTCGTCATCGGCTTCCGGCGCGATGATGACTTCGGTAAAAATCTTGACAATCTCGGCCGCGGCCGCCGCATCCAGCCTGCGATTCAGGGCGATGATCCCGCCAAAGGCCGAGACGGGATCGCAGCGCAGGGCCAGCGCATAGGCGGTCTCGAGGCTCGCCCCCTCGGCGACGCCGCACGGGTTCGAATGCTTGATAATGGCGACGGCGGCCGTGCGATTGGGATCAAATTCCGCGACGAGTTCAAAGGCCGCGTCGGTATCGCCGAGATTATTGTAGGAGAGCTGCTTGCCTTGCGCCTGCCGCGCCGTTCCAACGCCAACCCTGCGCTGCGGCGTCGCGTAGAAAGCTGCGTTCTGATGCGGATTTTCGCCATAGCGCAAATTTTGGACGAGCTTGCCGCCGAAGGCGCGGAAGGCGGGCGAGGTCTCGCCGATCTGTTCGGCAAGCCAATTCGATATCGCCGCGTCATAGGCGGCTGTGCGCGCAAAGGCCTTTTGCGCCAGTCGCCGGCGCAAGGCCAGCGTGGTCGCCCCCGAATTTGCCTGCAGTTCGGCAAGAACAGCGCCGTAGTCTTCGACAGCGACGATAACGGCGACATCATTGTGATTTTTGGCGGCGCCGCGGATCATGGCCGGGCCGCCGACGTCGATATTTTCGATGCACTGGTCGAAATCGGCGCCCTTGTCGATCGTCGCCTCGAACGGATAAAGATTCACGATGAGGAGATCGATCGGCGTGATGTCATGCGCCAGCATCGCGGCCTCATGCTCCGGATTTTCGCGGATCGCCAGCAGGCCGCCGTGGACTTTGGGATGCAGGGTTTTGACCCGGCCGTCCATCAACTCGGGAAAACCGGTGAGGTCGGCGACATCGCGGACTGCGAGCCCGGCATCGCGGAGCGCCTTGTGCGTCCCCCCCGTCGAGACGAGTTCAACTCCAAGAGCTGCGAGGCCGCGCGCGAAATCAATAAGTCCAGTCTTATCGGAAACGGAAATCAGCGCCCGTGCGGCGCGGCGAAGATCGGTTGGCATTGCGAGATCCTGCTCAAACAAAGCAGGCTGTTAACACGAAGCCCGCGTCGCTCCTATATTTCGAAAGGTTTTAGGCTCCAATTACCCTTATTCGGCTGGCGCTTGCCGCAATCCCTCGGCCCTGCCTGCAATGGCGGCCCGCGGCAACGGCGGCGAAAAGCGACGCAGCCGCAGCGCATTGAGAAGCACGAAAATCGACGAAAACGCCATCGCGCCAGCCGCCAGCATAGGCGACAAAAGAATTCCGAAGGCAGGATAAAGGGCGCCCGCCGCAACAGGGATCAGCACGACGTTATAGGCGAAAGCCCAGAACAGGTTCTGCTTGATATTGCGCATCGTCGCCCGGCTCAGCGCCACCGCGGTCGCCGCCGCGCCAAGGTCGCCGCCCATCAAGACCACGTCAGCCGCCTCGATCGCGACGTCGGTGCCGCCGCCAATCGCAATACCGACATCAGCGCGCGCCAGGGCCGGAGCGTCATTGACGCCGTCGCCGACGAAGGCGATCGTTTTATGACCCGCGCGAAGATCTTCGAGGACCTTGACCTTACCTTCAGGCAGGACTTCTGCGACGACATTGTCAATGCCGACCGCCTTGGCGATGGCTTGCGCCGCCCTTTCATTATCGCCGGTGACCATGATGACATCGAGCCCCTGCCCCCGCAGCGCCGCGACGGCGCTCCGCGCATTCGGCGCAGGCGGATCGGCGACGACGATCAGGCCCGCGAGCTTGGCGTCTATCGCGACATAGAGCGGCGACTTGGCCTCCGCGCCAAAACGCGCCGCCTCGCTTGAAAAGCTCTCAACGTCGATTCCGCGCAAAGCCATGAAGCGATCAGCGCCCACCGCAACATTGCGGCCATCGACAGTAGCTTCAACGCCAAAGCCGGGCTTGGCGATAAAATGCTCAGCCGGCTTGACGACTAGTCCTTCCTTTTGCGCGGCGGCCAAAATGGCGACCGCGACCGGATGCTCGGAACGCGCTTCGACGGCGGCGACGAGAGCCAGCACGTCGGCGCGCGAGAATCCTGGGGCCGCCACGAAATCGGTGAGCGCGGGTGACCCCTTGGTGATGGTGCCAGTCTTATCCAAGGCTATCGCCGTTGCGCCGGCGAGGCTCTGCAAAGCGTCGCCCTTGCGAAACAAGACGCCCAATTCGGCGCCGCGGCCGGTCCCCACCATGATCGAGGTCGGCGTCGCAAGCCCCATCGCGCAAGGACAGGAAATGATCAGCACGGCGACCATGGCGATCAGCGCATGGCTGAGAGAGGGCTCCGGTCCAAGCCAGAACCACAACGCGAAGGTCAAAATCGCGATCGCGATCACGGCCGGCACAAACCAGGACGTCACCTTGTCGGCGAGCGCTTGAATCGGCAGCTTCGCCCCTTGCGCCTGCTGCACCATGCGGATGATCTGAGCCAAAGCCGTATCCGCGCCGGTCTTCGTAACCTTAAAGGAAAAGCTCCCTGTCGTATTGATCGCGCCGCCAACGACCTCTGCGCCGACGCCATTGGTTACCGGCTGCGGCTCGCCGGTCAGCATAGATTCGTCGACGAAAGACGAGCCCTCGATTACTTTCCCGTCGACCGGGATTTTTTCGCCCGGTTCGACCAGAACAATGTCCCCGACCACAACCTCATCAAGCGGGAGCTCGATGGCTTTTCCTTCTCGCAGCGCGGTGGCGCTTTGTGGTTTGAGGCCGATCAGACGTTGGATCGCTTCTCCCGAGCGACCGCGCGCTCTCGCCTCCAAACTGCGGCCAAGCAGAATCAGGGTGACGATCACTGCAGCGGATTCGAAATAGACTTGGCCCGTTCCAGCCGGGAACAGGCTTGGGGCGAAGGTCGCCAGCGCCGAATAGGCGAAGGCCGCGCCAGAGCCCAGCGCAACGAGGGCGTTCATTTCCGGCGCGCCGCGCAGCAGCGCGGGTATGCCGCTCGCGAAGAACCTCCATCCCGGTCCAAAAAGCACGATCGCGGTCAGAACGAATTCAATGATCCGGCTTGTCTGCATCCCGATGCGCTCCATCGCAAACGCATGAACGGCGGGAAAGATATGGGAGCCCATCTCGAGCGCAAAGACAGGCAACGTCAGGACAAACGCCAGGATTGTGGCGCGGGTCAGAGCTTCAGCGTCCGTCCGGCCTTCGTGAACGTGGCCATGGGCGTGATTGTCGGGTTTGATTTCCTGCGTCGGATAACCCGCCTCTGTCGCCGCCTTGGCGATCGTCCCTGCGTCCGTGGCTCCGCGGACAAATCGCACCGTGCCCGTCCCAGCCGCAAGATTGACATTGGCCTCGACGACGCCCTCAACGCTCTGAAAAGCGTCTTCGACGCGATTGACGCAGTCCTCGCAATCTAGTTTGGAGATCGAGAACTGCGCGGTGGACAGAACGGCGGCATAGCCCACTTTGTTGATCGCAGCGATCACAGCCTCAAGATCGGCGGGCCCGACAAAACTGACATTGGCCTGCTCCGTCGCGAGATTGACCGAGACCGAGGCGACCGACGGAACAGCGCCGACGGCCTTTTCGACCCTCCCGACGCAGGAGGCGCAATGCATGCCTTTGACTGCGATCCTCAAAGCGGCTGTGGTTTCGCCGAGGTGAAAAGACATGACGCTCCCCTTCTTCGAAGAAACACAGTTGAGTTCACACTCCCTGTTAGATCAGTGCAATCGAGGCAAAAAACAAGGCTCGAGCTCGTCCGGGCTCGCGTCAATTTGGCCTTCACGTTCTTTCGCGCGAAGCCTCGACTGTCTACATAGATGGGATCGGAGGAGCCCTGATGCCAAAATCGATCGTCGTCGTCGTGCCGCATAATCTTGGCGTGGAAGCCGCAAAAAAGCGCATCGCGGAGCGCATTGACGTGTTGCGCTCGTCCTATGTCGACAAACTCGGCTATTCGGAAATCAACTGGACCGGGGACAGAGCCGATCTGCGGGTGGTGGTTTTTGGCCAGACCGTCACCGGGCAAATCGATGTCATGGCGGATAGTCTGCGCATTGAGGCGCAGCTGCCGTGGATTCTCGAGGCGCTCGGCGGCAAGATCCAAGGAGTTCTGACGAGCAACGCCAAAGAATCGCTGCGGATCGGCTACACGCCGCCGAAAGCCTGATTACGCCAGCGGCGAATCCAACTCCTGGGGACCCGCAGCTCTCCCGCAATGGAAAAGTTTACTCGACTGCGATCATAACATCGGACGATTTAATGACGGCGTGCGCTTTCTTGCCCTTGGCGAGCCCCAGCTCCTCGACCGCTTCATTGGTGATCGAGGCCGTGACGATCCCGCCGCCCTTAAGCTCGAGTTCGACGTGGGCCGTGGTGGCGCCCTTCTTGACGTCCTTGATGGTGCCTTCGAGAGCGTTGCGGGCTGAAATCTTCATTTTTTGAGCCTCCGCCGAGAAACCAGAAGGATGTCGGGCGTCGAGCCCGAATTCACAGATTAACTGCGACCATTTTTACATAGCTTCTTTGGAGTCGCGCCGCTAGAAGATAAATATGGGCGGTAGGCCGAGGCGGCCGTAACTACAAAAGCCGCCCGAACACCGGCGAAAATCATGTTGGAGGCTAGCAGAAAACCGGCCGCCCGGCCCGTGCTAAAGACGGCGCTTTCCGCACGCGTCCTTCGCCACGACGAGGCGATGGCGCTAAGCACATTGTTCTTCGCGGACGGCGAGCTGCGCGTGCCGCTGATCGATTATCCGATCGGTTCTGGAGCCATCGTCAGCATCGACGCCAGCGACGTCTCGGTCGCTTTATCGCGGCCGATGGATGTATCGATCACCAATCGCCTGCCTGGAGAGATCGTCGAAATTGCGTTTTTGAAGCCGCCTTATGTTCGGGCGACGTTCAATCTTGGCGAGACGCATTTGCATGCGTTGATCACGCGTGAATCGGTCGAGCGCCTTGCTCTCGCGTGCGGTCTTCGCGCCTGGGTGATGATCAAGGCCGTGGCGATCTCTGGCCGCGAACTCAGGCCCCATTGCGCGCCGCAGCCGCGACCTTGGCCTTTGAATCAAAATTCCAATCAAGTGAAGCGCTAATCTCCTCAAGGGTTTTTTTCGAGGAACTGGCGGCGTGGCGTTCAATCGAACGGTAAAGTGCGACAAGTCGTTCGCCGAATTGGGTAATCTCGGCTCCCCCCTCGCGCCTGCCCGGAAATGTCGCGACGACGGGACTGTCGAAGGTGCGGTTCAGCGCATCGACGCCTAGCCAGCAAGTCCGATATGACAGTTGCAAAGCGCGGCTCGCGCCAATGATGGAACGCTCGACGCGAATCGCGTCGGTCAAGGCGAGATCTTCGGGCCCGAAAATTCCCCCATTCGGCAAACGGAGAACGACGGAAACGGAGGCGATCCGCAGCTTGCCATATCCGGGTTTGCTTTTCGCCATAAACCGTCCCTTAGGCCAAAGGCGACGACCGGATAGCTCCAGTCGCGACGCTCTATAATGTATAAATATATATATAGCTTAATAAGATGTTGTGTCACGATCGCTTTACATGTGGCGACCAGCTGCTCCGTGTCTTGCGCCCGCTCGACCGGCTGGCCCATAATGTCGCCATGAGCTTTTCTGACGCCCTTCCAGCAATTTCCATTTCGCTCCGCCTCGCCGCCTGCAAGCCTGCATTTCCGCCCGCATGAGCAAAAAAGCGCCTTACGGGACCTGGATCTCGCCGGTCACCGTCGAACTCATGACCGCCGCAGCGATCGGCCTTGGCGGCGTGACTGTCGATGGCCAAAATCTCTATTGGCTGGAGAGTCGGCCGTCCGAGAGCGGCCGCACGGTTTTGTGCCGGCGCGGCGCTGATGGCGTAATCGTTGAACTGACCCCAGCGCCTTTCAACGTTGGCAGCCGGGTTCATGAATATGGCGGCGGCGCTTTTGGCGTCGAAAGCGGCGTCATCGTCTTCAGCGAGCGCAAGGATGGCGCGGTCTGGGTCATCGAGGGTAACCGGCCGCCGCGCAGAATTGCGACGCCGGACGACTGTCGCTATGCCGATTTCGAGCTGGATTTGGCGCAGCGTTGCGTCCTGGCCGTCCGGGAAGATCACCGCGACCGCCCGCCGAACGATCCAAAGGCCGCGATCGTCGCCTTGTCGCTCGATAACGCCGGCCCCGAGACAATTTTGATCGAAGGTCCCGATTTCCTGAGTTCGCCGCGCCTTTCGCCAAATGGCGAAAGGCTCGCCTGGATCGCCTGGGATCACCCCGACATGCCCTGGGACGCCACGAGGCTTTACTTCGCCGGCATTGCCAAGGGCGGCGCGCTCGGAACGCCAAAGCTCGTCGCTGGCGCAAATGCGCCGGAAGCGATTGTGCAGCCAAGCTGGTCGGCCGACGGCATTTTGCATTTTTCTTCTGATCGCAGCGGCTGGTGGAATATTTACGCTCATATCGACGGCGTCGATGTCGCCATCTCCCCGATCGATGCTGAGATTGGCGGCCCGCACTGGGTGTTCCACCAGCGCTACTACGCTTTTTTGCCCGACGGGCGCATCGTCGCGGCGATCGCGCAAGACGGCGTGAAGCGCGCCGCCGTGATCGCTGAGGGCAAGATCGCGCTGCTCGACATCGGCCAGGTCGCTGAATGTCCGCAACCGATCGGCGATGGACTGGCCTATATCGCAACGCCGCCAACCGCGCCGCCGGCAATCGTCATCCAGCCAAAATTGGGCGAGGCGGCGACGATCGCCGTCCGCGCCGCTGCGCCCGCAATTCTGCCGGATGAGACTATTTCGATCGGCGAGCCGATCACATTTCCAACTTCCCACGGCGCGGGACACGCTTTCTGGTATCCACCGAAGAATCGCGATTATGAAGGCCCGGCTAACGCCCTGCCGCCGCTCGTCGTGCTGTCGCACGGCGGGCCTACCAGCATGACGACGAATCATTTCAATTTGAACGTACAATGGTGGACCAGCCGCGGCATCGGCGTCGTCGACGTCAATTACGGCGGTTCGACCGGTTTTGGCCGCGCCTACCGCCGCCTGCTCGACCGTCGATGGGGCATTGTCGATGTGGAGGATTGCAGCGCGGCCGCGCAATCCCTGGTCGAACGAGGGCTGGTCGATGGCGCCCGCCTCGCCATTCGCGGCGGCAGCGCCGGCGGCTTCACCACGCTCGCGGCGCTAACCTCCTCAGATTTGTTCAAAGCCGGAGCCAGCCTCTATGGCGTCGCGGATTTGATGTTGCTCGCCAGGGACACGCATAAGTTCGAGTCGCGTTACCTCGACAGGCTGATTGGTCCGCTGCCGCAGGCAGAAGCGCTTTATCTTGAGCGATCGCCGATCCATCATCTTGATCGCCTCGCCTGCCCGGTGATCTTTTTCCAAGGCCAGGACGACAAGACCGTTCCGCCCAATCAGGCTGAAACAATGGTCGCGGCCATGACGGCGCGGGCGCTGCCCGTCGCGTACTACGCATTCGCGGGCGAGGGTCACGGATTCCGCAAAGCCGAGACTCTGCGCCGCGTTCTGGAGCTCGAACTCGATTTCTACGGTCGCGTCTTTGGTTTTACCGCGCCGGGCTTGAGCGAACGCGCCGTGATCGCCAATATTTGACGAGGCTGTTGTGCCTCGTCGGCAACGGACGCCTCCGCGCCGGCGCAGCCGCGAGGACTGAAACCGTTGAGGACTGCGCCAAACGATTTCATGTCCGAGGGGGCAAATAACACCGCGTTATTTTGCGCCCCTCTTAATCGCTGATCAGCAATGCGCTCTACCATCGCCGATCGAGGAAGTCGCCATGACGAAGCCTCTCCTCGCTATAAGGACTCGGCCGCAAGGCTGAAGATCAGTTGAAGCCGACCACGGGGTGCGGCACATAAGCCTTTTCCAAAATCGCGATTTCTTCGGCGGTAAGTTTCAGCGACAGAGCCGCCACCGCATCGTCGAGATGATGAAGTTTTGAGGTGCCGACGATCGGGGCCGTCACGCCCGGCTTCTGCGCCACCCAGGCAAGAGCCACCTGCGCCCGCGGGACCCCGCGCTTCCGCGCGATTTCCGCCACTTCCGCCACGACTTTGCGGTCGGCGTCGACGGTAGTGGCATAGAGGGTCCGGCCGAATTCGTCGCTTGCCGCCCGCTCGGTCACTTCGTCCCAGTCGCGCGTCAGGCGACCCCGCGCGAGCGGGCTCCACGGGATGACGCCAACGCCCTCCGCGCGGCAGAGCGGCAGCATCTCGCGCTCTTCCTCGCGGCTGAGGAGATTGAGATAGTTTTGCATCGTCACAAAGCGCGTCCAGCCGTTCAACCCAGCGACATAGAGCATTTTCGCGAACTGCCACGCATACATGGACGAGGCGCCGATGTAGCGGGCTTTGCCGGCCTTGACCACATCATGCAAGGCTTCGAGCGTCTCTTCGATCGGCGTCCCGTAATCGAAGCGATGAATCTGATAGAGGTCGACATATTCGACGCCGAGGCGACGCAGGCTGTTGTCGATCTCAGTCATGATCGCCCGACGCGACAGACCCTGCCCATTAGGTCCGGGGCGCATGCGGCCGTGCACTTTCGTCGCGATAACCACATCGTCGCGCGTCGCGAAATCCTTGAGCGCGCGGCCGAGGATCTCTTCGCTCGAGCCATCGGAATAGACATTGGCCGTGTCGAAAAAATTGATGCCGAGCTCGAGCGCTTTCTTGATGAAAGGTCGGCTCTTCTCCTCGTCCAGAGTCCAGCTATGAGTCCCGCGGTTGGGCTCCCCATAGGTCATGCAGCCAAGGCAGAGACGAGAGACGTCAAGTCCAGTGTGACCAAGCTTCACATATTCCATCGCGCCGTTTTCCTCATTCGATCTTCCGCAGTCTGCGTTCGGAGCGAGGCATTACCACGGCTTCAGCTTCTGATTTAGTGGGAAAATCAATCAGCGCTTTTCAGAAGGACTCAGAGACCGCCGCTCATCGCGGCTCGTGGATTGCCTCGAAGGACTGCGCGCGAGCGCCAAGCCCGAAGCATGTTCTTGTTTCGACGCATGAATTTTCCGAAAGATTGGCAACTGCCCAGGATGGCGCTTTAGCAGAAAACGCCCTCCGCGTTGGGCTTCACTTTCGCGAGATCTTTTTGAAGCAATGTCAATGAGGGCGCGGAGCCGGAACCCGCCGCGGATTTTTTTACCGAGAGTGGCCGCAACCAGGCCTGAGGCGCCAAATTGAAGCGTCCGCGGCCGAGCAATGGGCGGCGGGGCTAGCCTTGCGCGCTTGGCCATTTCTCGACGCCGCCGCTGACGCCGGCCGCCGCCTCGCCGATCTCGCGGCCGCCGAGGCGCAAATGAGGCGCGATCTCGGCGAGCGGCACGAGAACGAAAGCGCGGTTGAACAGATCCTTGTGCGGCAAGACGAGGTCGCTCGTCGTCCAGATCTTGTCGCCAAAAAACAAAATATCAATGTCGATGAGGCGGGGCCCCCAGCGAACGCCGTCCTTGCGCCCCATCTCGGCCTCCACGGCTTTGACTTCCGCAAGCAGCTGCGCCGGATCGCAATTCGTCGTCGCCAGCGCGCAGGCGTTGGCGAAATCCTCCTGGTCGAGGTAGCCCCAGGGCGCTGTTCGATAGATCGAGGAGACCGCGCTTACGACGACCGCGCCGCGCGCATCGAGCAGCGCCAGCGCGCGCAAAATATTGCCGGGCTTGTCGCCGATATTACTACCAAGTCCAAGGCCGATTTGGACGTTTTGACGATCAGGCCCTGTTGATGGCATCGAGAACCTTGAACGCGGCTAGGTGTTCGGCCGCGTCGTGAACTCGGAAAATCGAAGCGCCGTTGGCCGCCGCGACGAGATTGGCGGCGAGGGTGGCGATGAGACGAGGTTCGATTTTCAGATCTCCAAGCGGAGCCTCCCCGGCAATCGAGCCGAGCAGGGATTTACGCGACAATCCGACCAGCACCGGTAGGCCATAATCTTGCAAAGCGCGCAAGCCATGCAGCGCTTTTAAATTTTGGCTTCTAGTTTTGGCGAAGCCGATGCCCGGATCAAGAATAATATGGCGGTTGGGAATTCCGGCTTTGGCCGCAAGCTGCAGCGAATGGTCGAAGAAACGACGCATGTCCGCGACGATGTCGCGGTCGGGATCGATCTCGGTGCGATTATGCATGATGACGACGCCAGCCCCGGCCTCGGCCACGACGTCGGCCATCGCCGGATCTTTTTGCAAGCCCCAGACATCGTTGATGAAGGCGACGCCCTGCTCCGCCGCCCACCGCGCTACGGAAGCTTTCGATGTGTCGATCGAGACTGGCTGATCGATCGCATCGACGAGGTCGCGAAGCACAGGTTCAAGCCGCGCCCGCTCCAACCCTTCCGGCACGGGTTCATGTCCCGGCCGCGTCGATTCGGCTCCAACATCAATGATGTCGGCGCCCGCCGCGACGAGCTTGCGCGCTTGGGCCACCGCAGCCGCGGATGTCTCGAACTTACCCCCGTCGGAAAAAGAATCCGGCGTTACATTGACAATGCCCATGATCAAGGAGCCTGCGAGGGCGAGAAAGCGATCGCGTTTCGCCGACGCCGGCTCCAGATCAGCGGTTTGGCTCAAAGATCTCTGCTTTCTTTTTCGGGATAGCTGCAACGCCATTTCGCCACGATGATATTGGGATGCTGATCGGCCCACTGCGCAATCGTTGGCGGCGCCTGCATCATGCATTGCATCAGGCTCTCGCCCTGATCGACGAAAGTAAGATATTTATCTTCGCACGAGGCGGGTTGGCTAAGAGCGCAAACAGTGAGGATTAAATCGATCATTCCCATCGCGAGGTCACCTTTCTCCAGCTAATGAGGGCGGCTTACCAAGGCCCTTTGCGATCGGAGTGACCGCTTCGCGTTCGCAAGCACAACTCATGCCATTAAGAACGTTCACCTTAATTACCTCGTTAACGAACGTAAACCTTTAGGCGGGCGCAAGACGCATTTGCCGCACCTTGGCGTACGGCCCTCCTCTTCAAATTGTCTTGATAGAGGGCCCTCAAATATTTCCAAGCGCAAACGCTCGGCCTCTTCCTGCGTTCCAACGGCGGCGTCGCGAGCATATTCCCGTTGGCGCTGAAACATGCTCTAACTAGGCAAAAGGCAGAGCAAAGAATGCAATTCTCAAAGCGCGCCAAGCAACTTTTTTATAGTTCAAAAGCCGTAGTGGTTTCTATGGGGCGGCGATCAGAGGCTAATTCGTCGGCCCCGCTGCGGAGCGCGATGATTGCCTGCGCGGTCCTCACGCTTACCGCAACGCTCCAGACAGGTTCAGTCTTCGCGCAAGACGCCGAAGCCCGTAAACCCGACAAAGACTGGCCCTGCAAGCAGATTCTCGTGCGGGAGATTTCCCTGCCGGCCATATGGTCGGGTCCCTCGATCGATGACGTGAATTGGCGCAAAGACACCGCCCTCGCTGAGCTCGTCACGCGGCTCGCGGCGCGGCGGACGCCGATCGAAACGGCCGAAGGGGCCATCGCGGACTTCGCCAAATCCGCTGGACCCGACAAACAGTCTCGGCTAGTCGCTCTATTTGGAGGACTTTTTGATACGCTCAATGCCGAGCGCACGGACGTCATTGACGGGCTTATCCGGTTCGGCCAAAAGCGGAAGAAACTCGCCGAGAAAATCCGGACGGAGAACGCTCAGATCCAGAATAGCCCGGAGGCGGCCGGCCCCAGCGCCGAGGCGCAGCAAGCAAATCCTCTCAGCGCAACCCTGGAATTTGACCTTCGCATTTTCGACGAGGGGCGGCAGTCGCTGGCCTATGTATGCGAAACGCCGACTTTGATCGAACAAAGGCTGTTCGCTCTCGCCAGAATCATCCAAAACAATCTCGATTGAGCGCGCGAAATCATCGCAAAGTTAGCTGTGTTTCTTGATTGGCGTTGCGCAAAAAGACAATAAAGGCTTCAGCCGCTCGAGTTGAAGCGATCGCGCTCTAGTCTCGTCAATTCTTCTTCGGCTTGTCGTTCTCGTCGAGGAGAGGAACGCCGTAATCCTTCAATATATTGTCGATTTCGCCCTGATTTTCGGCGATGGCTTTGTTCAAAAGACGCTTCCATTCCTGATCGGAATGGCGAACGCCCATTCCCATGCGGAAAATCATTCGCGGTCCGGTGGTTTCTTTAATGAGGGGCGCTACCACCACAGGCGACTTGGCCTGCTTCGCAAAATAACCGGCGATCGGTCCCCAGAGAATGGCGACATCGATGTTGCCTTGCTCAAGATCGTTCATCATGTCCACGGTCGGCGCATCGTAACGCGTGTCGACCACCAGAGGATAAGACTTGATGTTCGGCAGCAATCCATTGACCGCGAGATTCGTCACCGGCGGCGTTCCGGCGATGACGCCAATATGCTTGCCCTTGAGTCGCGGATCTTCCAGCGTCTCCACAGTTTCGAGGCCGGCGCCTTGCTTCGAGACCAGCGCATAGGAGGTGCGGTAATAGGGATTTGTAACCTGAACGATATCATCGCCCTGCGGCATGCCGATGATGACGTCGCAACGATGCGCGCCCAATGTGTTGCGCACAAATCCAGAGGAATTCGGGTAATAGGTATAGGCTACGCTTTTGCCGAGCTTTTGAGAGAGCAGCTCGGCAATTTTATTCTCGAGGCCTCTGCCCTCCTGATCAGAAAACGGCAGATCGCGCGGGTCGGCGCAGACTCGCAAGACCTTCGGATCGACCAGTTCTATCGCCTCGTCGTCAGCCTGCGCAAAGGCCTTGCTGACCAATGACGGAGGCGCGAGCAGAAAAATGAGACACGAGACGATAGCTGAGGGGCGCATCGTTATTATCCGTCGATGCAGGCGCGTTCCGCTTCGGTCGCCGTGGGGAGCTTTGGGCCATGCTCGGCGGGGCGCCCACGGGGGACTGCGTCGTTGGATCTGGCCCGAAGATAAATGTAAATATCGTCGAGATAGCACATCACGTTCTTATTGTCGGCGAACGCAGGCATGACGTTCTCGCTGCTGGTCGTGACGTTCTGTCGGCCACTCACAACCGTACCGACGAACTCGGCGTAGCTGAGGGTTTTGACGGAATTTTTCAGAGCCGGCGCGTAAGAAGAGCCTTCCCCATCGGGGCCGTGGCAGACGTGACATTCGGAATGATACCGGCGAAAGCCCGAATAGGTGAACCAATCCACAGTGCCATCGGGTTTGATGTCATATGTCGGATCGCCCTTAGCGTCGAAATTCTTGCCAAGGTCATCCTGCTTCACTGATTTGGGATCTCCGGGCGGATCGGCCATGACCGACGTTGAGAACGAAATAAGAATAGTGAGGGACATGGCCCACACCGCAGAACGTATTTGCACAGTATATCCTTATCCGAAAGATGACTAAAAACGATCTCGGCGCAGATGCGCCGAGACCCACTTCATGCCAAAGATCAGGCAGTTTATTTGCCGTGAAGGCCGAACACGGTAAGCGTTCCGCCGAGCGCGGTATAGTTTGACAGAGCGGCATAACCGCCGACCGCGCCGAGACCGTCGGTCGACTTCGTCAGGCCAGCCGCAAGGCCGATGCCCGCCCAACCGCCAACGCCCGACAGAACTGCGACATATTGCTTGCCGCTGTGCTCATAGGTCATCACGTTTCCGATGATGCCCGACGGGGTTTTGAACTTCCACAGTTCTTCGCCTGTCTTGGCGTCTACGGCTTTCAGGTTGCCTTCGAGGGTCCCGTAGAACACGAGGTTTCCGCTGGTCGCGAGAGCGCCTGACCATACCGAGAAGGGCTCTTTGATCGCCCAAGCGATCTTACCCGTCTTGGCGTCCCAAGCGATGAAATTGCCCATGTTGCTCTGGCCTTTCGGCGGATACATGGACAAGGTCGCCCCAACATAGGGCTGGCCCGCAGTATAGCTCACTCTGAACGGCTCATAGTCCATGCAGACGTGATTGGTCGGGACATAGTTCAGCTCGGTGATCGGCGAATAGGCCGACGGCTGCTCGTCCTTGGAGCCGAGAGCGGCAGGGCAGATCCCTTTATAGTTCACGTCCTCGCCAGCGGACCCAGGCGCAAATTCAGCGACAACCTCTGGCCGGCCATAGGTCTTCGAGCTCTTGTCGAGATCGACCTTCGTCGCCCAGTTGACAGCCGGATCATATTTTTCAGCAACCAGCGGCTCGCCGGTTACGCGATCGAGCGTATAGCCGAAGCCATTACGATCGAAATGCACCAGGACTTTGCGAGTGCCCTGATTTTGCAGGACCATTTCGTTGATGCCGTCATAATCCCACTGATCATGGGGCGTCATCTGGTAGATCCATTTGACTTCGCCACTATCCGGGTTGCGGGCCCAAATCGACATCGACCAGCGATTGTCGCCGGGACGCTGCACCGGGTTCCACGTCGAAGGATTGCCGGAACCATAATAGACGAGGTTCAGCTCGGGATCATAGGAAATCCAACCCCAAGTCGTGCCGCCGCCGATCTTCCATTGATCGCCTTCCCAAGTGTTGGTGCCGGAATCCTTGCCGACCGGCTTGCCAAGGCTCATGGTCTTTTCTGGATTGATGATCGTATCGGCATCCGGGCCCATCGAATAGCCGCGCCAAGCGAGCTTGCCATCCTTAATGTTGTAGGCGGCCACATAGCCGCGCACGCCGAACTCGCCGCCGGACACGCCAATCAGCACCTTGTCCTTAACGACCTGCGGCGCCGAAGTTCCCGTCGCGCCCTTCGAAGGATCGCCATCCTTCACAGACCAAACGACTGCGCCGGTCTTCACGTCGAGCGCGACCAACGTTGTGTCAGCCTGATGCAGGAAGATCTTGCCGTCGCCATAGGCGACGCCGCGGTTGACGGTATCGCAGCACATCACCGGAATGACGTTCGGATCCTGTTTGGGCTCATATTTCCAAAGGATTCTGCCGTCGTTGTTCAGATCGAGCGCATAAACCATGTTTGGAAATGGCGTCGCGAAGTACATCACGTCGCCGACGACGAGCGGATTGCCTTCATGGCCGCGCAGAACGCCGGTCGAGAAGGTCCATACCGGGACGAGATCCTTGACGTTTTTGCTGTTGATTTGGTTGAGTTCGGAGAAGCGTCGATTGGCGTAATCGCCAGTCGGTATGACCCACTGCTTGGAGTCTTTCTGCAGAGTCAGCAGGTCGTCATTAGCGAAGGCCGCGCCATTGGCCAAAAGCGCAGTGGCGGCGACACAGGACATAAGTAAAATCTTGCGCATTCATTTCCTCCGGGCACTGTTCAGTGTCACTGCGAAGCTTATTGTGCCTCGGCAGTGAGTTTCACTACGTATCTTTCCGGCAGCGTGTCACCACCTCGGCGAGAGAATGCTTATGCACACTGCTCCCGCACCGACCTTCGAAAAGAGTCAACGGCCCCACCGCTGGCTCATGAAGCCGGAAAAAGTACCGCAAATGTATATAGCGGGCCGGCCCGCGACACAATAGTCTTTGCACATCAGGAAATTCTCTCGCGCCAGCAATCGTCAGAGCGAAATCGCGGCTTTGGCGACGCGAATTCACCATGGCGCAAAGGGAAAAGAGGCATCATTTTCAGCCAGCCAAACAGCAGCCCGCTTTGGCTCATCCGACAAAATCGGAATCAAATTTGTTTCAACGTTCAGCAAGAATTGAAGCAGTCAACAGATGATGTTTTTTCTCATTTATTACTTGTCTGTAGCTGAATAAGATTATGTTCTAAAAGCAACGGATCTCCGCCTCCGCCTCCGCCCGGCGCAGATCGGCGGACATCGCTTTCAATTGGTCGCTCGCGCGAAACATGGAGCCGATCGCGCCTTGCGCCTGGGTCAGGCTCCCGACGGTTTCCGCGTCCACATAGCGGTCATAGGGCAGCAAAGAGGCGATGACGTCGATCGAACACGAACAGCGCTTCAAAATCTCGCGCGTTTCGCCATTGGTTTTCATGCAAACGAAAACATAATCGGCTCGCGCTTCGGTCGGATAGTCATTGAGTTCAGCCGCGGCAACTGGCGTTGCGAGAAGCAGCAGCAGAGTCACGCCCGCAATTTTCATGATTTCGCTTTCTTGGGCCAAGAGCATTAGGGAGCCTGAGTCAGGATCGAAAGATTTCTTGCAGAAATCAAGATCTCATTCGACGCGAATCGGCGAGGCGGCAAGCCGCAAGCCCAAGAGGGCGCAAAGCAGCAATCCGGCGACCGGAAAAAAAGCCTGCGGAAAAAGAGCCTGGCAACTCGCGCAAAGAAATGTGCCAAGGATTGTCGCGGGAACCCAGCCGCCGGCCAAATAGCTGCAAGCCAGGGCGATGGACAGAATGAAAAACACGGCGATGGCGGCCCCGGAAAAAAGCCGCAAGGCGCAGACCAAGATGTGCCGGGTCATGGCGAAGACCTCCTCAAGCGCGCCCGCGTCTGGGTCGCGCTGCTACTAGGTCTTAACTATGTTTTGATCTGAGCTTTTTGAATGTGTGATCGGCCACGCGTCATTTAGCAGGCAAAGACGGGTGAAAGTCCGCTGGGGCTTGGGCTCGCCCGTTCAGTTTTGCGCCGCAAAAATTCGCCCATCGATTCATTGCGCGTTCGTTGCGGCGTATGTCGGGATTTCCACGGAAAAATCCTCCAGCCATTTGACGAGATTTGGATGATCTTTGCGCCATGACCCGGCGAAGCGCAAATCGAGATAGCCAAGAGCGCATGCGACTGCGATATGCGCAATCGTGCGCGCTCCGGCCGGCGGGGCATTTTCCAGCGCCGCCAGCCCGCGGATCACTTTCCCCTCCTGCCACGCCGGCCATTTCGGATCCTGCTTTTCGACCTCGCGAAGGCGGCGTTCATAGACCTGAAGAAGGCTGGCGTCGGCAATTCCATCAGCCAGCGCGGCGAGCGTCAGGGTTTTAAACCTGTCTGCGGGCGCGGCGGGAACAAGCACCCCGCCGCCAGCGAGATAATCGAGATAATCGACGATCACCGCGCTATCGAAATAAGTCGCGCCATTCGGCAGGGTGAGCGCTGGAATTTTGCCGAGCGGATTGTACTTGAAAATTGCGTCCGCCGAATCGCTCGTATTCGTCGCGATGACTTCGATTTTGTCGGTCAGCCCGGCAAAGGCCGCGGCGATTATAACTTTTCTTCCAAAGGGCGAGGCCGGGGAGGAACGTAAAACCATCATTCTTGAACAACTCCGCTGACCGGAATGCGTGGCGAAGCCAGCGCTTTCCGGGCGCGGCGGTCCAGCTTTAAGCCAAAGCGGAGCGCGGGGCGAGCCCCCTGCCGACGAGAGCTATGGAAGCGGGCGGCCTGCAACCGGCGCGACTTCAATCCAGCGAGCAGGCATAAATGGCCTTGATCCTCGACGTCACCCGCATGCTCGGATAGCCGTCCGTGACGTTGCTTATCAAGAAGGTTCCGCTTTCCCCAGGCCCGACGATGCCTCCGGCGGAGAGAGTCACTTCCGCGAGCGAGAGACTCTGGGTCAGAATTTCAACCCTGCGGATGATTTTGCCGGGCAGCACATTATTCACATCCCAGGTGAAGGCATTGGCGAAAGCGACGACCGAGGGGCTGGCCGAGCGGACTTTTTTCACGTCGGCGTCATCCACCGGCTCCGGCACGCAAGCGGCAAGCTTGTCGCCGAGACCCTCGGCTTTGAGCCGCGCCTCGGCGTCATTCTGGCAGGCGTCGCGGCAACCTCGCATGAGATCGCGGATCGCCTGGTCATCGATGTCGGGCGCCGTCATCTTCGCCTTAAGGCAGGCGCGGAAACAAGTTTCGGCGGCCGGCGCCTCTTTGGGCGCCGCGATCAGCGCTGCAGCTGCGACGGCAAGAGCCAATATCGATCTCAGCATCGACTATTTCCTCCCCTAGTTTTATTTAGCCCGCTCATTGCCCAGCAGCAATTGAGGAGCCCGATCCAAGAAACTGGGGCGGCTTTCAGCCTTGGCAAGACGCTATCGGGCTTATGGCCCGGCCAGCCATTCAATCAAATGATCGGGCTGACCATCGCCGAGGCAATGGCTGAGGCAGGGTAGAATGAGCCTTGCTTCCGCCTCCAAAGAAAATGGCGGATTGAGAATGATCAAGCCAGACCTTGTCAGTGCCCCCTGCGGCCAGACGGCGTCGATCTGGAACTCGATCCGCAATAACCGGCCTTCGCGGCGCGCGAGCGCCTGAGCCATCGCCGCTGCTTTGGCGCGATCCTTGACGGGATACCAGAGCATATAAACGCCAGTCGCCCACTTGCGCCACGCGGCAGCCATGGCATCAGCCAGCCGCTCAAATTCATTGGCGTCCTCGAAGGGCGGATCGATCAACACGAGCCCACGGCGCTCGATCGGCGGGATAAACGCCTTGAGGCCGGTATAGCCGTCAATCGGCATCAATTTTATGCGCGCATCGCGCCCGAGATTGGCTTTGAGACGCACGAAGGCTTCGGGGTGAAGCTCACAGAGCTGCATCTTGTCCTCTGCCCGCAACAAGGCTTTGGCGATCGCTGGGGAGCCGGGATAGCTTGGCTTATCCTCGCGGAGCAGCGGCGCGATGATGTCGAGATAGGGCTGGATCAGGCGTTGCGCGTCGAGCGGCAATTGCGCCCCCGCGAGCCGGCCGACGCCGCCGCGCCACTCGGCGGTCTTCTCCGCCTCGGGACCGGAAAGATCGTAAAGCCCGCAGCCGGCATGGGTCTCGATATAGCGAAAAGCCGCCGCCTTCAAAGCCAGATGAAGCAGGATTCGCGTCAGAAAAATATGTTTGAACACATCGGCAAAATTGCCAGCGTGAAAATCGTGACGGTAATTCATGGTTCTTCTTACGCGCCGCGCGGAAAGAATCGAGCTTGCGGCCTCAAAGCGCCGGGGGCACAGAAATCTGGCCGATTGGGCAGCCGCGGCGGCTCACCTCCGGGCAGTCGTGAAAATCGCGCAAATCCTTGGAAAAGCAGATCCTGACTTCTTGCAAAACGCCGCGCGAGCAGCCGACGCCCAGCATTCCGGGGCGCAGACGCCGATTGGCGGCGATGAATGCGCGTTGAATGTCCATTGGCGTCCAGGTCTGATCAGTCTTTGCGTCTTGGAAAGGCTGCGGAATCACGATTGCTTCGCGCGCCTGGCGCACATCGTTGAAATAATCCGTTGGACTTTTGCCGGAGCAGACGCCGTGTTTGCGCCATTCATATCGCGCCAGCCCTTCATCTGGGTAGAGGCCGGCCGCCGCCTGCAAGGCGATGCGCGATGGCGATGGCGCGCCTGCGCAGTCCGATGGGAAGCCGTGTTCATATTGCAGCCAGAGCCCGTGGACGACAAAGCCCAGATTGGCGCCGGGCTCGCATTGACCACGCGCCCGCGCCGCAGCCGGAGTTTTGCAAAAACTGGCCGACCATGAGAGCGAAAGAACATAAAAATCAAAGTCGCCCGGCGCGCTGGAGCCCGGTGCGCCCATCGGCGTTGCGCCGTGCGGCAAAGCAGGGGGCCCAGCGCTTGAATCGCCGGGAAGCGGCCGTTTATCCGCGCAATTGTCCAAAATGCAGCCGCTATCGGCGGGCGCGGCGCGGGCGGCGCCAAACGGGGCCGCGCAGCAATAGATCGCCGTGGCGAGCGCGAGACTGGCGGCGCCTATTTTGCCGGAACGGCTGATCCTGCGGAGAGCCCGAACCATCAGCGCGATGTTTCGCTCAGGGCCGCGCCATTTTGCAATTCGGCGCATCGGAGTTGCTTCGATCAAGACCGTCAACGCACCATTCGATGCCGAAACCATAGCCGAAGACGCCGAGATCCTGGTCGATCGAGTAGGACACCACGCGAATCTGATCGTCATTCATTTGGACGCGCGCCTGACAATAGCGCCGCTTAATATAATCAAGGCCATTCGACCTGAAGCCAATTTCCTTCACCCGTTCGAAACCCACGATCTCCAGGCCGGTCTTCCAGAATTCGCTTTCCCGATCATGAAATCGTGATCGAATTTCACCCAGCGGCGCGGGATCGTCGCAGGCCGGCAGAACCGCGTCATAGGGGCTATAGCGCCGCTCGGCGGGCACGAGAGGGCGCGCCACGGCGCTGGAAGCAAAGCCTCCGACGACAAGCAGCGCCAGGGCCGAAAGTGAACCGGAAATCCTACGCCCCATAAACCTGCTCCGCTTATTCATTCAGCTTCTATCCGCGCGCCGCCCGCGCTGGTTTCAGGCGACGATGCTTCGCCCGGACCAAGCCGTCAAGGGGCTCGCCTATCGTGGATAATCGCCGCCGGAACGCCCGGCGACGGCGCGGCCTTAGCCGGAATGGAGCATGAACTTCAGCTTGTGAGGGTGGATATCAAGCCAAGGGATCGGCTTTCTGCCGTGCGCTCACCCGCGGTTGTAAACATCCTCGAGCCGAACGATATCGTCTTCGCCGAGATAGGACCCGGTCTGCACTTCGATCAATTCGAGATCGATGCGGCCGGGATTGCCCATCCTGTGCACGCAGCCGATCGGCAAATAGATCGATTCGTTCTCGTGGACGAGATGCACCTCATCGTTGCGCGTGACCTCGGCCGTGCCCTTGACGACAATCCAATGTTCGGCGCGATGAAAGTGCTTTTGCAGCGACAAGCGCTCGCCGGGTTTAACCACGATGCGCTTCACCTGGTAACGCGCTCCAGCGTCGACCGACTGATAGTAGCCCCAGGGCCTGTAGGAACGCTTGTGCTGAAAGGCCTCGGGTCTATTTTCGGCTTTGAGCCGATTGACCAGCTGTTTGACCTGATCGCCATGCGCCTGGTTCATCACCAGGACGGCGTCCTGCGTCGTCACCACAACGACATTGTCGACGCCGACCACCGTGGTCAAATGCTCATCCGAACGCACATGCACGTTCGAGGCGTTCATGATGACGCCGTGACCGCGAATCGAATTGCCTTTCTCATCGCGATCTGACAATTCCCAAACCGCCGACCAATTGCCGACGTCGGACCAGCCTATGTCGGCGGGCACGACCGCCGCCTTCTCGGTCCGCTCCATCACCGCATAGTCGATCGATATTTGCGGGGCCTTGCCGAACGCCGCCTTATCGAGCACCAGAAAATTCAGATCCTGTTTCGCGTTGGCGACGGCCTCAGCGGCCGCCTCCGCGATAAGCGGCTCGTATTGACGCAACTCGGCCTGCATCACGTCAGCGCGGAAAAAGAAGTTTCCCGAGTTCCAGAGATAATTCTCCTGAATATACCGCTCCGCGGTCGCTGCGTCGGGCTTTTCGACGAAGGCGGAGACCTTGAGAACCGCGCCGTCGCGAGACACTGGCTTGCCGGTTTTGATATAGCCATAGCCGGTGGCGGGCGCATTCGGCTTAATTCCAAGCGTGACGATGTAGCCAAGAGCCGCAGCCTCCGCCGCCTGCTTGCACAAATCGACGAAACCTTGCCTGTTCTGGACGACATGATCGGCGGCTAGAACCGCGACGATGGTGTCCGGGCCAGACAGCGCGGCGAGTTCGGCGGCGACCGCGACGGCCGGACCCGAATCGCGCCGCACGGGTTCAAGAACGATGCGCGCCTCGCGCTTTATCTGCGCCAGCTGATCGGCGACGAGAAAACGATAATCCTGATTAGAAATGATGATCGGCGTTTCGAACACGCTGTCGGCGAGGATTTCCGTCGCCATCTGGAATGTGGAGCGCGCGCCGACGAGCGAAATGAATTGCTTTGGCAGGCTCTCACGCGATTCTGGCCAAACCCGCGTTCCGGAACCGCCGCACATAATGACCGGAAGAATTTTCACCATTCTTACTTCCCCGCAGGTGGAGTCTTTCGAATTTTTGACCAATCGGTTTCTAAGCTCATGCGATAAAGGTCAAGTCTCGCCATACTTGTCGTAGACCTTGAGCTTATACAGGGACGCATCCGAAATGTCTCCTGTTTCAGGCGGCCGAATACGCCTTGGCGCAATTCCGAACTGAGCATGTTCGCTAAAAAATTGCGAATTTCTCGGATCAGTACATGCGTTGCGATAAGATAAAAGGCATGATCGATTCTCAATCGATCTGTTCTCGAGACCTCCTTGCATGCAAAAGCCCGATTTTCGCGTCGAGCGAAAACTTCTGAAACGCGATGTCTGGCCGGTAGCCGGCGTTGACGAAGCCGGCCGCGGCCCTCTCGCCGGACCTGTCGCCGCCGCAGCTGTCATCCTCGACCCAAAGGATCTTCCGCGCGGGCTGAATGATTCAAAACTGTTGACGCGGGAGGAGCGCGAGAACCTCTATGAGGAGATCATGCGGCGTGCTGTCGCGGTCGCCGTCGGCTTCGCAAGCGCCGCGGAAATCGACATCATCAACATCCGTCAGGCGACGTTCAGCGCCATGCGCCGCGCCCTGGCCGCGCTCGCCGCTCAACCCCGCTACGTTCTGATCGACGGCAATGATCTGCCGCAAAATCTTTGCTGCCCCGGCGAGACGATCGTCAAGGGCGACGGCGCGATTCTGTCCATCGCCGCAGCATCGATCATCGCCAAGGTCACGCGCGATCGCTTGATGCGCCGTCTTTGCTCCATCCATCCCGTCTATGGCTTCAGCCGGCATGTCGGCTACGGCACGCCCGCCCATCTCGCGGCGATTGAAGAGCATGGGCCTTGCCCGTTCCATCGGCTGAGTTTCAGCCCTTTCAAAATAATCCAAGACGCTCGGCCGTAACAAAACGGCACAGACGACGCCGGAACGTCGAAACGCGCTCTTTACCTAGCGGAAGGTAAATAATGAGCGTCAGTGGCGTATCGGTTTTTATTCATGCGTACAGCATTTGCCGGAACGGCCGGCGCGAAATCTCAGATCAAGGTAGTGCGTACTGGGATTTCAGCGCCGCGCTCCCGCGCGCCTTTTCCGGCCCCGGTCGGCGGCAACCTTCCTCTGAACCAGATCCTCATCGGCGACTGCATGGAGCTGCTGGCCCAACTCCCCGCGTGCTCGGTCGATCTCGTCTTCGCCGATCCGCCCTATAATCTGCAACTCGAATCGACTTTGTCGAGGCCGGACCAGAGCATCGTCGACGCCGTGGACGATGATTGGGACAAGTTCGCCAGCTTTTCGGAATATGATCATTTCACGCAAAGCTGGCTCGCCGCCGTGCGGCGAATCATGAAGCCGGATGCGACGATTTTCGTCATCGGCTCCTATCATAATATTTTTCGCGTGGGCTCGGTCCTGCAGGATCAAGGCTACTGGATCCTGAACGATATTGTCTGGCGCAAGACCAATCCTATGCCGAATTTTCGCGGCCGGCGCTTTACCAATGCGCACGAGACGCTGATCTGGGCCGCAAAGAACGCCGAGGCGAAGAACTATCGCTTCAATTATGAATTGCTCAAAGGCGGCAACGAGGACTGCCAGGTCCGATCCGACTGGCTGTTTCCCATCTGCACCGGCGGCGAGCGCCTGAAAGATGGCTCCGGCCGCAAAACCCATCCGACGCAAAAGCCCGAAGCCCTGCTCGCCCGCATATTGCTCGCCGCGACCAACCCGGGCGATGTCGTGCTCGACCCGTTCTTTGGCTCAGGAACCACCGGCGCAGTTGCGAAAAGATTAGGCCGCGACTTTATCGGCATTGAGCGCGAAGAGGTCTACGCCGCGGCCGCGAACGCCAGAATCGCAGCAATAGAGCCCCTGCCCCATGCCGCTATCGCGGCGACGCCCAGCAAGAGATCCGAACCTCGCATAGCCTTCGCCTCGATCGTCGAGGCAGGCCTCATCCAGCCCGGCGAGATTCTTATGGACGAGAAAAAGCGCCACGCCGCGACGGTGCGGGTTGACGGAACCATAGCCATCGGCGCCGTCGTCGGTTCGATCCACAAGATCGGCGCCCTCGCGCAGGGGCTGCCCGCCTGCAACGGCTGGACGTTCTGGAACTTTTCGCGGGATGGCAGGAGCGAACCGATCGACGCGCTCCGCACCATGGCGCGCGCGCGGCTGCGCGAGGCGGGGGAATAGGCTCATCCGGCCCTGGCGACGTCGATTTCATAGAATCGGCCTTGCTGCGCGTCGCCCAATTCGCATGCCTGACCGAAGCTTTCGCCGCCTACTCGAACTCCACCACCAGCCCCAACTTGTCGAACTCCGCTTCGATCGTCTGCATGATGGCCTGCAATTCCTCGACGGCTATTTCCACGCTCTCATTGGGCGCATCCCAATAGAGGATCGAGTCCATATCGACGACGAAATCGGCCGGCTCCTGCGTGTTCGGCTGGCTCGCCGCCGGCAGGATCGTCACGACGCGGTCGGCCCAGCGAACGCGGATCGACCCTTCCGTCAGCGTGATTTGCGGCTCTAAGCGGCGCTTGCCCATAACTCAACCGACCTCACTCAATTGCGCTGGCGCGCGCCGTTGCTATGACTTTGCGCATCAGACTGGGCAAAGCCTCATTGTCGAGATTTTCGGCTAAAGCCCAGCGGCAATCGCCGGGGGCTGGCCTGTTGTCCTCGACTTTCGCCACATAAATCGAAAGACGCAAAGCAAAATGGGTGAATACATGCTCCACCCCGGCGTCGAGCTTGCGAAACCGCGCCACGAGCGGCGCGTGCCGCTGCGCGAATCCCTCGTCGAAATCGACGCTCCACGGCGTTCCGGGGATCTCAGTCATGCCGCCCAGCAGGCCTTTGGGCGCCCGCGTGCGCACGAGGACCGCGCCATCCTTCCGCGCCACAAAAAACGCGGCCCCCCGCCGCTGCGGCCGCTCTGGTTTTTGCGCTTTGACCGGAAAACGCGCCGGATCGCCCGACGCCCGCCCGGCGCATCCAACGCACAGCGGACAAATCACGCAGGCCGGCTGTTTCGGCGCGCAGATGGTCGCCCCAATGTCCATCATCGCCTGCGCATAATCGCCGCCCCTTTCGCTCGGAGTGAGCTCGGCCGCCCTTTTCCGGACGAGCGGCTTGGCCGCCGGAAGCGGCGTCTCGATTGCATAAAGACGCGCGATGACGCGCTCGACATTGCCGTCGACGACCACAGCCCGCCGCCCGAATGCGATCGCGGCGATGGCGGCCGCCGTATAAGGCCCAAGACCCGGCAATTTCAGCAGCCTCGCTTCGTCGTCGGGAAACCGGCCGGCGAAATCCTTAGCGATCGCCTTCGCGCAGGCATGGAGATTCCGCGCGCGAGAATAGTAGCCAAGACCCGCCCATTGCCGCATTACCTCCTCGACAGGAGCCTCCGCTAAAACTTTGACATTGGGCCAGCGCGCCAAGAAAGCCGCGAAATAGGGTTTGACCGCGGCAACGGTGGTCTGTTGCAACATGATTTCGGACAGCCAGACCGCATAAGCATCGACCGTTTCGCCGGGCGCGGCGCGCCAGGGCAAGACGCGGCGATGCCGATCATACCAATCCAGCACAATGGCGGCGCGGGACGGGCCGGTCAAAAATTGGCCAGGAAGGTCATACATGCGCCTCGTTTATCCTCGATCGCTGTATTTACGGACTATTACGGACTTAAAAAAACACATGATATTTCAATACCATAGTTTGATTCGGTCTTTACGGACCACCGCGAACGTATTAGAACTATATCTTACTAAACGGGGGTAGCCGAGGCCTAAAAGCGCCTACCCCCGAAGAAGCGGACGGAGTGGGCGCAGTGGAAAAACGATTGACCGTGGCCCGCGTCGCGGCGGTCTCGAAGAGCGGCAATTATCCTGATGGCGGCGGTTTGTATTTGCAAGCGACCGAAAGTCCAGACGGGAGAATCACAAAATCTTGGATTTTCCGCTTCAAGTCGCCGCTGACTCGAAAAGAACGGATGATGGGCCTCGGGTCGCTGGACCGCGTACCGCTGCCCGATGCGCGGAAGAAGCGCGACGCCGCGCGGGATGAGCTTGAGGCTGGGCGCGATCCAATCGCCGAGAAAGATAAGGTAAGAGCGCAAGCGCGTGAGATCGTCGCCGAAGAGACAGCGCCGACTTTCGACGCCTGCGCGCTAGCCTACGTCAAGGCGAATAAGGCAGCTTGGAAAAGCACGAAGCACGCGGACCAGTGGACCGCCACGCTACGCCGGTATGCCTCGCCGGTTTTCGGATCGAAGCCGGTCAGCGAGGTGGACCACAATCTCGTTTGGCGAGTCGTTGAGCCGCTGTGGTCCGCGAAGCCAGTGACCGCCTCGCGGGTGCGCGGTAGGATAGAGACGGTGTTGAATTTCGCGAAGGTCAGGGGATACCGGACAGGCGAAAATCCGGCAGCTTGGAAGGGCAACCTCAGCAATGCCCTGCCCCGCGTATCGAAGATAAATAAGGTGAAGCATTTGGAGGCGATGCCCTACGAAGAGCTGCCTAAATTCTACAAATCGATAATGGGGGAAGATGGCTCGGTGTCCGCTGCCCTTCGGCTAACAATCCTCACGGCGGTTCGCACTAACGAAGTGAATGCGGCGAAATGGTCTGAGATCGATTTCGAGCAGGCTATTTGGACCATCCCTAGCGATCGAATGAAGATGGGGAAGGAACACCGGGTGCCACTCGCCGAAGAAGCCATAGCTGTACTTAATCTTATGAAGGCATCCCGAGTGAATGAGTTCGTGTTTCCGGGGAGGTTCGGAAAGCGAATTGGGAATGTCTCGATGCTGCAATATTTGCGCGGGCATGGCGTCGCTGACGCGACGGTCCACGGCTTCCGTTCGAGCTTTCGGGACTGGTGCGGAGAGGAAACGTCATTTCCACGCGAGATCGCCGAGGCCGCGCTGGCGCACGCGAGCGGCGACGCTACGGAGCGCGCCTATAGACGGGGTGATGCTCTGGAGAAGCGGCGGGCGCTAATGGGCGAGTGGGCGGCGTATTTGGTCGGGTGATTCGCGACCAGGGCGCATTATGGCCTCTAGACGCTTGCCTCCCAGCTCGTCATGTAAGAGCGTTCGGATCGCAGACCCTTGTCCGCATCGCGAAGAAAAATCCGTCTTTCAGCTTCATTTTAATGAACTCATTACATACTTTGTGGCTCGAGTATTTATCAACAAGAGGACCAAGTGAATCCGTCTTTTGAGAGGATAGGACGATATCTTCTGCACATTGAATAACGGCGTCATTGATACGGTCTACTCCGCTCGCCGCGGATAGTGTCGCGAAACGAACGTGTCCTTTTGGAGGTGCGCGAAAATCAGGTTCTTGATCGAGGCGTCCATTTCGACCGGTCTCGCAATAGAGGCAGAATTTCCGACTCACCGGTAAATATCTTGGAAGTCCAGGTTTTCCGCCACGCCAGGGCCCCTGATCATGGAAAGCAACCGGATTATCGCTGGTCAAAAAGTCAGTATCGGTCTCGTTTCGCAACACGATCCAGTCTGAATCATAAAACATGCCCGCGTATTTCATGAGATTTTTCGTGTTCATAGCCCGCATATAGTCAGGCTCGGTTTCAATTTTCACAATCCCTTTTTCTAACGCGGCCAGAGAGTGCTTCAGTTTAAAATCCGGTTTGCCATGGGATGACTTTATCTCTTCGGTTGCGCGGAGATTAGCAAGCACAAAGCGGTTGTGATTGTCTACGGAAACTCTAATCCAAGCGGGAGTACAAACGAGGAGGTTTGCCCAGTATCCAGATATAATCATTTTTTCGTACGGCGATATTCTTCCTGCTTCTATTTCGCCGACCGCCCAATTCCAGTCAGGTTCGAATATTTTTCGATACTCGCCTAGGCTCAGGACCTATTAAATTTGCCTGAGATGTGATTCCTGGTCTCCGCATGGGGAGGCTGGGATGAGTGATTTGTTTTTGTTGGGCGAGCGGCAGATGGCGCGGCTTGCGCCGCATTTTCCTCTGTCGCATGGCGTTCCGCGGGTTGACGACCGTCGGGTGGTCAGCGGAATCGTCTATGTGATCCGCAACGGCCTGCAATGGAAAGATACGCCCAAGGATTACGGGCCGCACAAGACGCTTTACAATCGCTTCATCCGCTGGAGCCGGCTCGGCGTCTTCGACCGCATATTCGCCGCGCTCGCTGGCGAAGGTCCAAAGCCCGAGCGCATCATGATCGACGCCACGCATCTGAAGGCGCATCGCACAGCGGCGAGCCTGCTCAAAAAGGGGCTCTTCCCCGCCGTATCGGGCGCACGAAAGGCGGGCTGAACTCGAAGCTCCACGCCGTCTGCGACGAAGCCGGAAAACCGATCATCCTGCTGCTTAACGAAGGCCAGATGAGCGACCATAGGGGCGCGCGGCTTCTGGCCGATACGCTGCCGCCTGCCTCGGCGCTGATCGCCGACAGGGGCTACGACAGCAACTGGTTCCGCGCCGCGCTGAAGGCCAGGGGCGTCGAGCCCTGCATCCCGCCAACCAGAGGCCGCAAAGCGCCGCTCCACTATGACAGGACGCTTTATCGAACGCGCCACAGAATCGAGAACCTCTTCGTCAAGCTCAAGGACTGGCGGCGCATCGCAACCCGCTATGATCGATGCGCCCATACCTTCTTCTCCGCCATCTGCATCGCCGCCGCCGTCCTCTTCTATCTCAATCAATGAGTCCTGAGCCTAGAAGGTTGGGGTTGGATAAAAAATCTGGAACAATATCTCCGTTCCATTCCCTGCATATGTCTTTCGGCCTGCACGGAAAATATTTTCCGTCTGATTTTCTATAGGCATGCAACAATGTCTCGCCGGATCCGAGGAAATGCTCAAGATAAGTTTTGGCTACATAATGATCTTTTGCCATGAAAATTCGTCCAAAAAAATTGGGCATCGGGACGTTACAAACGTATATTCGCCGCATCCAACAGTCAATCCGTCCAGAGCGGCAGTTTTTCTATGCACATATTTTTTTAAATTGAAGATCAGTCATGAATTACATTAAAGCCAAAAACATTAAAGCCCACGATGTTAAAGTCTTCAACGTTAACGTCTTCGACGGTATGACCAGTGAAAACTTGATCTCAAGCCGCATGTCAGAGGCTGAGGCAAGAGAGTGGACCATAATTGAGGGTTCGATGGTCGCGATAGATGAATCTGAACTTGAGCCTGGAGAGCAGTGGACGCCGCGTGGGTTCGAACCTAAGCGTTAAAGCTTAGTACCAACTGTGGGGCGAGGGAGGTCATTTTAGGCTTCCCTTGCCCGGTCACGGGCACCGATCAAAAACCTGTGGTATTTAAAACAAAGGGGGAACATTCAGGTAGGAGAATTTCATGGCTAAAGAGCAATGGTACGATCGGCCGCCGTCTACCGACGAAGAACGCGCGGCAATGAACCACGATATCGATTGTCTCACGGCCGGGAATAAGCCCGCCGTGCTCGACGCCTCACAGTTAGACAAGATGCCGACAAGAGCTGCTGATTTTTTCGCTGCGACGGTTAGACCAACCGTAGATGAGTTTTTTGGCGACCCACGAAATGTTCGTCGGGGGCGTTTGGCTGCGATCGTCCTTTATCATATGGCTGATTATTGGGACCAGGAACACGATCCCACGGACAAATCATTGAGTAATTTGCAAAAATCGCTGATAGGGAAATGTCCTGAATTCGGGATCATTAGAGATATCGCAGACGCCTCTAAACACGATCGTCTAACAAGGCCGTCTCAAATCCCGCGACAACTATCCAATTCGGATCAAATCGAGAGAGCAAAAGGCTTTTTTGAAGCATCGTTTAACGAGGGGGCGTTTAATGAAGCCTCGATTGTTATGGTTACGCTGGATGACAAGACCAAGAAGCCGTTAGCGGGCTATGTGCAGGCTGCCCTGTCGATGTGGGAGAGTATGCTGCTGTGAAGCGAGCCGGGCGCTGTCGGCACGCCTGGGCTGCATTCTGATCGCCTATACCGCCACCCCTGTCCTGGCCTCTGATTCAGATCTATCATGTAACTGCTCCGGCCCGAGGGCTGTTGGGAAAGAGCCGCGATGGCTACATCGTTCACCGTTCTCCAGGTTATTGTGGCGATCGTCTTTTCAGGGGTCGGCGCGTGGCTCGCTTGGCAGCAAGTACAAATCGCAAGAGTTAAGTTACAGCATGAACTTTATGACAAGCGATACCGCGTTTATGACGCCGCACGCGCGCTAACAGCCGATATTGTCGTTCACGCAAACGCATCTGATGAGGCGGTGCGGCAGTTCGTCATCGGAACCAGCGATGCCGTTTTTCTTTTCGACGACGATAAAATCACTCAGTATCTAGAGGAAATGAGGAAGCGGGCAGCGGCGCTGCAGTCCGTTCAAAAGGCATTTGATATCCTGGCTGTCGGAAGCGATCAAAAGGTCGCAAACGCCGATAGGTTTGCTGAACTGACGAGTTGGTTTGATGAGCAGTTAAGCAAGGGCCTCCGAGATAGATTCAAGCCTTTCCTCCAATTCAATAAGCTCCGCTGGTGGTGGTGATAGTCGACTTGCAGGAGTGCGCACGCAACGGCTCACCCCAGGACAATTTCCCCCAACAATCCCCAAAAAAGTGGCGGTTTCTGTGTAAAAGACCGTTGTATCGTCATATCTCATCGACAAACGACAGCGATATCACTCACAAGTGAGGTTCGGTTTGCAGGTGCAAATTGAAAAAGGCGGTTCCGACCTAGCCCGTCGAAAACCGCCTTGTGCCTTAAGGTCCGTGAAGGAATTAGCTGCCTCGCGTGCGGACCAGTAGTTTGGATCGTTTTGTTTTATTTTCTTTGGTCAGCCCAGCGAAAGTAACTGACTGCAAATTTCCTGGCAAGCGAGGCGGCGCTAGTTAGGAAAATTGTGATGTGTAACTACGGAAACGATGAAGATAGTCGCCAGCTTGAGCTTTTTCCGCGCCCTAAAAAGCGCAGATCGCCTCCGGTGACGCCTGAATTAGGTGAACAAATTCGGGTGTTGTACGCGACTACAGAGCTAGCGCAGCATGAGATCGCGGCGCACTTCGGAATCAATCAAGGCCGCGTTAGCGAAGCGGTGAACAAGAAGTTGTAACGGTAATGGGGAGGGGAGGCGCTAGCCTCCCCAAACCATGCCAAAGGGTTGAGCGCCGGTTTGGGCGCAATCCTCAGGCACATACGGCTGCCTATGCGAGGGCAGCTATGGGAGGGATCGAGACACCCTTCAACGCAGCCACGATAATGTCGCGAAGCTTGCCCTTAGCCTTATCAGGCTCCTTCGAAAGATCAGCCGCCTTCAGGTAGTCCGACACCTTCTTTTCAAATTCGGTGTTCCGGTAGCACTCGCCAAGAAACTTTCGCGTTTCGGCGTGGAGGCTGGTCTCTGTCGAATCAGGAATGTATGGATCTTCTGGCGAGTCATCCACGTACACTGACATCGACACTAATGTACCATCAGGATTGATGACCGTCTTGCTAGCGCTAGCAAGACGCTTTTGCGCTTCCCTATCACGTCGAGCAAGCTCGGCCTCTGATAGCGGTTTTTTGAACTTTGATCGCTTTTCTTTCCAAATGAGCTGGAGCGATCGGCTATCGGTCCTTAATAAAACCTCGTGCGCAACCTCTGGCTCGCCCCCGAAACCGATCAAGGCGACGCGGTCATGGCCATTGAACTTTAGCCCGGTGCCGTCCGCCCACTCGCCGAATTTAGCATTGCTTTTAAATTTCAGGCGAGCTTCGTAAAACGCCTTTGCTATCTCTAGCGTGCCGTCCGCCCATTCGTGAATCCCGGCTTGCGATCGGTCGATGCCTTTTTTGATGCGCTCGACGATCGCGGCGAGCTCAGCCTTGTTTGCTTCCGCCGCCTTAGCATCCTCTTCCCGCGCGTTTGCTTCCTTGTCTGCTAGTAGCTTGGCCTTCGCTTTCGCCGCATCAGCAGCTATCTTACGTTTAGCGTCCGCCTTTTCCTTGGCTAGCTTGGCCTTGTCTTCAACGGACAATTTAAGTTTGGCCATTGGCGCTTCCTTTCATTTTCATTTGATAAAAGAGAATACGCCTCAAAACTTTGGTAATATTTCGATCACGGAAAGTTTACAAAAAGCGGCGCGATAGGCCGCACCCATGCGCGGAGATTACCATGAGCCTTTTTGATGATTTGAATGCTGCGTTTAAGACATGGCGCGATGCTTATTTCGAGGAGCGCCGGTCTGCGGCGAGTTTCTCGAGCAAATTTGCTAAGGGCCTCCAAACCTATATCGGAGCACCGGATACCTTTCCGCGATGGTTCCAAGACCCAATACAACAGCGATATGTTAAGACAGCTGCATTGGTTGAAAAACAAGGTGGCCAATATGAGGCTGTAGAAAAAACAAATCCTTTCGAATTAGTTCAAAAAGAACAAGATGGATATTGGTCCTTCGCCATTCAGGTGGCGTTAGAAGTGGATGCAAATACATATCCAAAACAGTACTTCGGTATACCTATCCATTTTATCATAGATGCTGAGTACGCAAGGATGAGAATAACTAGCAGGTCAGAAGGTGAATTTAATTTCCATCTGACTGACGAAGCAAAGAACAGCGTAGTCTATGATTTTGTTGTCAAACTTTTGCTCGACATTTTCAAAGTAAATGCACCGGCGAAATTATTGAAAAAGTCGCCGTTCGGCTTCCTCGAATTTCCATTGCCTGATCCGTCCCGCTCTTGAGTACGCCATGATCAGGAAACGCATTTCAAGCCAAGGTGGAATTATGTTGGATGAATTCTCTAAGTACGCCGTTATTGCCCAAGCTATCGTTGCATCAATTGCTCTTCTTTTTATCCTTTTTCAAATCTGGTCTCAGCGTCACGAAAATAGAAAATGGAAGACACTCGATATTTGCGCACAATACGAGTTCAATGAAAACGTAAATACTGCGGCGACAACCGTCCGAACGGCCTTTGCAAAGGAAATTCCAAATCCAGACGACTGCAAAAATGCGACGATCGTATTAAACTATTTAGACGGGATCGCAATCGGCATTCGGCAAGGGCTTTATATTGAGACTCTCGCTCGAGATCATCTAAAAGAGATCGTCAGTTTTTATGTTTCAAAGATTTTGAACGACAGCTTCTGCACTGACTTGCGTCTCGATAAAAGACATTTTTATCGCGTCATAGAAATGGACAAAAAATGGTTAGCCAGCGAACCTTTTTATAGTTCCAAATGGTTTCGTTTCTGGAAGTGGTGGTGATCGCATGTTTTTCGCCCGCCCGGCGATGGGAGAGGACTGTGGTTTCGACGGATCGCGCTACGGTTGGGCTGGGCTAGCGCCCTCGCACGCCTAGCCCCCATTAAAATTGGGCCGAGAGCCTATCCGCTGTACGGGCAACCGGACTCGACAACCTCCACCATTCCGCTATAGAACAAAACACGAACATAAGTTTGAGGAGGCGTAAGTGTCGAGGCGCGATCGGAAGATGAGTTACCCAAGCGGGCCGGACGCCGCTGAAGCGGTGCGCTCGCTACGGGAATGTTGGCACGCCGTTATTCGCGCGACCGGCGATCTAAAGCTCGACAGCCCTCTCGCGCAGGCTGCGAATGAGTTTGTGAGTTCACTCCATCGCCTCGGCTTCTTGTTTACGGGCGAACGCGATTATTTCCATGGCAGCGGCGCAGGATCGACGGAGAGCCAAAGGGAATATGAAGCGCAAAAACGGAAGCGAGAAGCTGGCGAGCTTTCGTGGATTCAGCCGGAAGTCCTGCCGCGCGAGCCGGACAAAGAAAAAGGCCGCTGAGCAATGAGCTAGCGGCCTAGGGATCGGGCAGACAGGGAAAGGTCAGGCTGTTGCTTTCTCTTTTTTCGCGAGTTGGAAAGCGAGCGGTGCACCATCCTTGGGCTCGATACGGGAAAGCGTGAAGCCATCAGCGCGATCGAAGCGCGACTCAAGATAGCGGAACACGCCGTTGAGCGCCTTCGGCTCGCATCCGAGTTCAGCGGCGAGAGAAGTGGCCGGCACCGGTGCGTCTAAGCTCTTCGCGAGCAAGGTAACGAATTTTTCTCTTTGTGACCCTTGGGTCAAAACGATCGCCAATTTGAGAGCGGCGATCGGATCGCTCGGCGTGGGCTTCGTGATCGTGATCTTAGCAGTGATGAATGGAGCGGGCTTCTCGGCCTCAGAGGCTTTGGCGACCGTCTTAGCGTTCGGCGCAGCGGCCTTCTCCTTCTTCGCGGCATTTGCGGCAATGATTTTCGAGGTGATGCCTGCCGCGATCTTCTTGGGCGTGACCTTCGCGCTCTCGGCGAGGGAAGCAAGGTCGGTGGCGGAGGAAGCTGTGGGGATTGCCGTCATTTTGTTTCTCCGGTTTAGAGTTTCACAGAAAAATTCTGTAGCTCGTTTTTACGCCATCCGGCACCGAACGAAACAAAATAGTCACAACGTATGATCGATAAATCCAACCGTCATTTAGGTCATGACGTTATGTCCCCAATGAGCAAGCAGGTTCCTCTGAGGGCTAAAGCGATGAGAGGTCAATCCACTCCATGCCAGTCTCTTTGGTCACCCGGCACGCGACGACGGCCATCGGATCGTTATCCGGTAGATCGGCGAGAAGCGTAGCGCGCTCGGAAAGCTCGGCAAGGCCGTAGGCTTTAAATTCTTTTTCACTTTTCAGGGTTCGGAGTACATCGCCAGTCTTTAAATTCGTGACGTTCCACCACGTGGTCATGGTCGTTCTCTGTGAAAAAAGCACCGGGGTCAGGCGTTTTGCTTTTCTTTTTTCACGAGTTGAACGCGGGCGGTTCGTCATCGTAGGCTTGGTAAGAAAAATCCCAAAGCCATTTGCGTCTGCCGCTCTGCGTCAAACTAGCTCAACATCAGCGCGTGCAACCTCCACAGATCGCTCACCGCCAAGCACGTTGAATAAAATCCTAAGCCGGTCATGAGCGCAGGCTGTCTCTGTGATTCCTTCGAGGCCGCAAAAGGCGCTACCCTGAAGGAAGCGGACACGCGAGCCGCTCGGGATGATGGGGATGGGGTGGAAGATTTTCTCGTCTGGGTTTTTCAACGGCTCATTCCAAACCCACTCCTCATCCGTACCAGCCCAAAGGGCATCCTCGAAATCGATAGGAAGGACGGCAGGCCTAATTCTATCAGACAGGAGTATGTGATTGAGACCTGTGATGAATCTTAGATCATAGGTATTCACCATGTCATTGGGAATTTTATAGAAGACATAGGAAGGGAAGAGTGGGGCCAATCGTGACTGTGGTTGATTGCGAGAAGTGAAAGTGTGCTTAATGAGGGGACAAAATGCCTCGATCTGTTTTCGCAACCGCAATTCGCTGATCACGCGACGCTCTTGGCCTGAATAAGTCTGCATCACACCCAAACCTACTGGCATTTGCGTTCCTCCGTGGAGTAAGGTTATGCCGCTGCTTCTGATAGGCCATTATTGCCCGGTGCTCTCGCCGCCCGTTTCCTTCTCGCCGTCGCCGGTGTCTGATTCCGATGTTGACCCTTCCGAGTTGGAGGGAGGGGGCACTGGGTTATATTGTGAAACTTGGAGGGTGGTGATGTAGCCGCTATTGCGATCGAAGGAATGAATGGCCTCGACAATCGTATATTGACCATCAATGCCAGGCCGGGCTCCGGTCAGCGTAACGACACCCATCGCTTGAGCCGAAGGCTCGCCGATGATCGTGATCGTTCCACCGCTCTTCTCCCAATCCGAAGAACGCTGATTTGAGTCTGATTGATTTTGCGCTTGGGCTTGCGTCGGCGCGACAAACTTATGGTTCAAAGCGGCGGAAGGATCACCTGTCCCGCCCAATGTTGAGGGCTCATAGTTCCAGAGCGCCTTGTCGGTGTCGTACCAGGAGGTAGTGAACTTCGCATATTGCGCAGTTTGATAAGCCGGGACCAACGCCCAGTTTATAACATTTTGGCCGACGACCGCTTGTACATCAGGCATCGCTTCGCCGGACGCCGACTGTTGCGAAGTTTGATATTGGAAGACAACTTGGTTGCCTTGTATCTTCATTACCGCGCCGAATTGGCGCGCTGTTCGATGCCCCCAGGCTTTAAAATCTTCGTTATGCGCGCTCCAATAGTCACGCATCACGCTTCCGAGGCCGGGCGGCATACTCACGGTCAAACCAGCAGCAGCACCGAATTTCGTCGCGGCATCCAAGAAGGATGAATTATCCGCATGCATTCCGAGCGTGGACTTTATGCCCCCAGAAGGACTGGAGGAAATACCGCTGATAATAAGAAGGCGACCGCCATTGCGTGAGCCTTTCGACAATGGCTCATCTACATAGCCGCTGAAGGATTCAACGGCACCGGTGTCTAGCCAGCCTATGCCACAAACGATTGTCGCCGACGCGTTAGGGGGCATTTGTAGCTGGCCGTACTCGTCGTCCAGCGTTATCTCGCATGTGTCCGCGCCGTCGAGAGTGGAAGTGATGACAAGCTTGATAAGATATCGGTTGAAAATTTCGGTGCAATCGACGCCGTTGATGCTGAAGTAGAAGGTCGCGGGCGGCTGGTGGAGTATCGCGTCCATTATCTGCACCTATGAAAAAGCGGACATATAAAAATCGCGCGACGCTGGAGCTGGGAGAGGATCAAACCCACCCAGCGTCGCGCTGCCCTTTCAAATGCCCGATCCGTGAAAGGAAAAAGCGGACCAAAGCATTTTGGACACCGCCGCTGGCTTGACGGAACAGCGACGGGAACTGAAACCGAACGCGCAGGCGAAGGGAGCATCCCAACAACCCTCGCCTGCGCTGAGCCTCTTGGTGGGAGAAGCACCAGGAGAAAACAAAATCGCTAGCAAACGAAAACTCCACTGCTGTGAGCTGTTTCGCTATCGGTCACGGTCGTGACCTTCGAAATATAGACGCCATCACTTTTCTCGTGATTTAGGTTGGCGTCATCGATCTCAAAAACTTTGCTGGCCGGATCGGTGCGCTGGGATAGCCATTGCGCTTCATCGCGGGCCTGCGACAGGAGTTCGAATTGAAGGGTGGCGTCTGCGGGTTGGAGGTGGCCCTTATGAATTCGACGGATATCGAAATGGGAACGAGTGATTTTCATTGGATGCCTCTATGCCGGTACAAGCTTCACGAAGACACCCTGATAGGGGACGGCATCGCGTGGCCCGAGAAATCCGAGGGGTGAAAGTTTGGTATTTTTAGCCGCAGCGATCGCTTGCTCTCGCGTCGGATAGGTGCCAACTTTTTCGTTGTGCTCAGAATAATCGTTGATTGGTACGTAAGGGGACTCAACAGGATAGATCGCCTCAGCTCTTTTTCTGATCCAGACTTCCCATTTCATTTTGAATCCCCTTTCAGGTTTGTGTGGCCGTGGGCGCGTTACTTCGTGGGCGAGAACTCGTTTTTATGCCGCTGCGCGATCGCTTCGCCCGCCTGCGCCTGGGTGCGTTCGTCGGCGGTCAGAGTGTCGAATGTTTTGACGCGTGAGGAGGTGCCGCCGAAGGCGCTTTGGTTGACGTAAGATGCAACATCGATTTTGTTTCCTTCTTCGTCGCAAATCGCGTCGTCGTCATCGTCGCCTTCGGGGTCGCAATCTTCGTCGTCCGCTTTCGCTTTGGATGCGTCGTCATCCGCCTTTTTGTTCAAGTAGGCGGCTGAGTTGTAGTAGTCGAGGGAGGCGGGAAGGGGCTGGCCGCTGAGGAGGGCGGTGGCGATTGCCGCGCCGGCATTGTAGTCGGCATTGGTCTCTGTCCTTGGCGCTTTGCCGAGCAACCGGGCAGCTGCTTTTGCGCCGCGCTCTTCCGCGCTGAGCTTTTTTGCGGCTGGCTTAGCGACCGCAGTTACCTCGGTTGAAGGGGCTGCCTTAAGGGCATTTACTGCGGCCTCCACACTTAGCTCTGTGTTGAAAGCGAGGTGCTGGGCGAGGGAAGCGCGGCCTTTTGCAGCGTCGCTCATCGTGATGGCCTTTACGCGCTGCTTAACAGCGGCGACGGTGGAGGCCTGCGCATCTTCCGCGCTGGCGGAGAGCTGCGAGCCCAAAGGCTTGGTGTTGGCGGTGTGGGGTGTATTAAAGACTGACATATATTCCTCCAACTCTCCGATTTCGTCGATGAGACCAAGGCTGATGGCTTCATCGCCCATGTATGTTGCTGCTTCAGTTGCTAGAACCTGATCGAGAGAAATCTTCCCGTCGCGCCCTTCTGCAACTTGACCCGCGAAAGCGAGGCGAAGTTCATCGACGCGGGCTTGAATGTCTGCCTTCGCGCTGTCCGATAGCGGCTCATATGGATTTCCATCGGCTTTTTTCTTGCCGGAGAAAATCATTGAGATTTTCAGGCCGAAGGATTTGAGGGCGGATGACATATCGCTGTGAGTTGATATGACGCCAATCGATCCAACTTCAGAGATTGGAGAGGCGATTATCTTATTGGCCTGCGCCGCTAACCAATAAGCGCCCGAACAGGCCATGCCGTTAACGACAGCGGTCACTGGCTTCTGAGTTCGCACTCTTTGGATTACCGACGCCGTTGAATCGGTGCCGCTCGCGTAACCGCCAGGGCTATCAATGAGAAGGGCGATTTCTGTGACATTTGGATCGTCCGCTGCCCGTGAAATCTCGCTGCGCAAGCCTTCCTGAGAAGTCATGCCCCAAATGGAACCAAGGAAATCGCCGGAAGGGATGAGCATGCCGCTGATCGGGATGAGCGCAACGCCGTTCTCAATACGGTATGCGCCATACCGATCGCTGGACGGCTCGCCGCGCATCCGGTCGGCCTTTGCGGGCGTGAAAGTTTCGAAGGCTTTGGGCTCTTTCTGCCATTTTGCGAAGCTGGTTGCGAGCTTGTCAGCAAAAGACGTGTGGCACAAAAGCATTTCTGCCGAGATAGATGAAGTTGGTAATGCTGACTGCTCGTTCATGTAGGCTCCTTATTTGCCCAGTAGCTTCTTGGCGCTGGCTGCGCCTTGCTGTTCTGGTGACAATTGATTTGGTCTCAAGCCGCCATCTGAACTGATCCTTGGCTTTTTATAGCTGGCCATTTCTTCGAAGAGCGTCGGTGCGCGCGGTTCAGCGGGCGCGGCCTTAATGGGGGCAGCGGCGAGCGTCGCAATCGCGTCGGCGGCAGACAGCTCGGTGTCGTATGCGAGAAATGACGCCAACTCTTCGCGGCCTTGGGCAGCGGTGCTCGTGATAATTTCCTTCATTCGATCTTTGGCGGCGGCTTGTTCGGTCATTGCGGGTCTCCTTCGGTTTTTGGTGCGAGTCCGCGCCGTGCAGGCGAAACCACGATCGCGATAATCTCAGAGGCAGTCATGTTGGTGCTTCCAAGGAGCCTGACGGCTTCGCCATACTCGCCAAGGTCCACATGCCATTGCTCGGACACCCAGCTGAGAACTTCGCGCCAGCGGCACCGCTCCATGAAAACTGCGTTTTCAATTTCGAGCTGGAGGAGCGCGTCGTGATCCTCTGGAGTTTCGCGGGGGAGGAGGAACTGGGTCATGTTCATGCGAAGAGATCCTCCAAGTCGTCGCGTGCGGAGCCGAACCCGGCTTTGCGCAAGGTCTCGGGGTCCGGTGTGTGGATGAGAAGGTTTGAGTGTTCGGCTTCGCGCTGACCTTCGCGGATCGCATCGGCCCAAGTTTGTGTGTGACGCAGGAGGCGTGGGCCTTGACCTGAAAGCTTCGCGAAGCGAGCGCCGAAAGACGCGCCGCGAACGCGGGCTTGTTCCTGAGGCGGCAATGGCGGCGGAGGGGGTGGCGCGGCTGCTACGGCGGGCGCGGGCTGGCGTTTCGTGGTTTTGGTGGGCGCTGGTGAGGCCTCGATGGTCTTGGGCTTCCTTGAGCGTGGCTTGCGCTCTGGGTGCTTCGCTTGGATATCCAAAGCGAGTTTGGTTTTTTCGGCCAGGAGCTGCTTGAGGCCTTTTGTCATGGGGAGGCCTCCGCATGCTCTTCGGCGTCGGCGGGCGCGGGCGTCGGCTGGACAAGATCGACGCCATCCAAGATCCGCTTCATTTGCGCTTGGATTTCGAGATTTTTCATGTGACGGCGAGCTTCTTTGGCTTCCGCCTTCGTAATCCCTGCCCGTCGCCGATCTTCGCGCGTTGCGGTGGTGAGGCTGTCAAAATGCTTTTTCAAAGCTTCGCGCGTCGTCGTAAAAGTGCGCAGATCGCCGCCAGTCATGGTGCCGGGGATTTCGCCTTTATTGATCATTTCGATGGTAAGCCGCGTGCTGAGGCCGATAACTTCAGCGATCAGTTTGGCTCCACGAAGCACACCTAAAGATGAGTTTTCCTGATTATTCATCCGCAAACCCAATCTAGAGCTATTAGTGGTGGTTAGCGTAGGTTATGACCGATTAAATAACTCTATACTATTCCGACGTCGGCCAAAACAGAATAATAGTGACGTTTCGCTCTAAATTAATAGTCAAATACGTAGCGGATCCAATTTTCATTTCATTGAAAACGTAGCGACAAAAAGCGGTAGCACGCCCCCGGTGTGTATATGTGACGGAAGTACCTTTTTGATTCTAGCTCGCTGGAGTTATCTCTAAGTATATCATGAGGTTAACGGCCCCCTCCTCTACAGATCGGGGATATCTCTACTGCTGGGGGATCGCCGACGCGTGGCGACGGACGGTCCAGGGGCGGATGGTCGTGGATAGGGAGGGGATGGAGAAGGATGGTCTATGGCCGCGCTCGGGCTGGGGAGAGCCCTGGGGAATTTGGGCGGCGGGCCAGCCAGAGGCCTAGCTAAGCTAACGCTCTCGCTGGGAGCTAAACCTAAGCATTGGGGGAGCGGGGAGAATTAAGGGGTATTTTCCCCTAGTTCCCTAGGGGTGTTACTATAAGGAGAAAGAAAGGGAAAAACAGGGTAAATTCTCCCCGCTCCCCCGTTTCTCCCCTATTGCTACGCTTGCGCTAGAACGGACCAACATCATCATCCCCTCTTGGCCCTGCACCGGGCACCCGGCCACGCGCCGCTGCCGCCGCTCCATCCTCCCCAGCCACATCGGCAGCATAGTTCAATTTAATTCCCTTAAACACCGTCGAGCCGTGCGACTTGTAATCTTCGTATCCAGCTAACCGAAGTCGGGCAGCAAGATCATTTCGGGTCGTGTGATCAACGCCCTCATCATTTGCCCATTTTGAAAAGCTATCGAAAAGCGTTCCCAAAGAAAGTTTGGTAACAGTCTCGTCGCGCGAACAAAACAAACCGATCCAAAGCCCAACGCCATCCATATCTTTGCGATATTGCGCCGTCGCCTTGCTCACGATCTCCGGTGGCCTCAACCCGCCATTGGCGAGGTAATCCTTCAGGCCTTCAAGGCACCAATTCAAGATGCCGGGTAATTCAGGAACAAGCTTGTTCTCGCGAAAATCCTCATCCTTCTCGGCGTCGGAAATGGTCACAAGATAAGGCACATAGTGAATACGTCGCCAGATGCCAACATCCGTTCCTTTGATTTTCGGTTTATGGTTCGTGCGCAAAAACGGCTTATGCGTCGGCGTAAAATTGATTGGAGCTTCAAACAGCGCGCGGCCATAGAGCGTATCCTTACCAGCTAGATATTTGACGCGCTTCTCATTCAACTGGTCATTCTCGCTGGTCTCATTAATCCAAACAGCTCGCTTCCCTTTCACCGCAACGATTTCAGGGGTTGCACAATTTCGATCCTTCGCCGCAATAAGCAGGCCAGCATCCGCCGAATGGGCATAATCGCCGAGAATTTGATTTATGGTCTCCATTTCGGTGGTCTTACCGTTCGCGCCGCCGCCGTGCATTATGAAGAGGATTTCAACCATCTTGCCGGTTAGGGATATTCCGAAGAGCCGTCGCTTATAGGCAATCAGCTTATCATCACCATTGGAAATCTTATGTTGGAAGGCCAGCCAATTGGGGCATTTTGCGTCGGGATCAAAAGACACCGAGCACCGCTTCGTGATGTAGTCTTCTCGGTTTCCGCCAGCTACAAAATCGCCAGTCGCTAAATCGATCGTGCCGTTTTGAACGCCGAGCAACATCGGATTAGCATCAAGCGCGTCGGTCGATAAGATGACGTCGGAATCACTTCTCGCCAAATTGACCATCGCCGTGATCTGAAACGCGGTTTGGCATTTAAGCGCAAATTTCCGAAATGTTGTTCTCGCAGCTTCATCGGCGATCTCTTTTGCCTCATCGAATAGCAACTCAACAGTCGCCTTTGCGCGGCGTACAATCTCGCCGTCTTCATCGCGCTTCCAATAAAGACCATCCCACACATACCAAGATTTAAATTGGGGAGCATATCGGATGTCAGCGCCGTGCCGCATCACTAATCGATGCGCATTACCTAGCTCCGTCAACTCTTCAGAAATAGCTATTTCAAAGTCAGTGTTCGCAGACTTTCTCTTCCCCTTTTTGAGCGTTATCTTAATAGTCGCTCTTCCGGTCTTTACTTTTCCCGTTTCCGCGTCTAAATTATAGTCCACTGGAATATCCTTTCTATATCAACTTAGGCGCTCATTTCCCCTCCACGGGATTTGAGCGCTTTTTTATTTTTGTCGCGCCTGAATTTGATCGTTAAAATCTTTGTATCCCTTCTCAGGCAATATCATTTTGATTTTGATTCCTGCGCCTCGATATCGGTGTTGCACCTCTCTGTAGGCGCGCTCGCTGGCGCCGTTGTCGCGCTCGCCGAGCACGGTTAGCTCGCGAAGAAATGGGAGCGCAGGGAAGTCTCTAATTCCATACGTCGAGCCGGTCGCCCATACCGGACTAAGGCCCATCTGGATCGCGGAGAGACAGGTCTCAACACCTTCGCCGATTATCAACTTTCGAGCGGCGCGGACTTCAGCATCAGTGTGAAATTTAACAGCAGCGCCGGAAGCGATGCCGGGCATTTGCCGCAGCTTTTTCTGCTTCGACGCGCCGCCAGTTTTCACATCAACCATCATCGGCATCCATAGGCCTTCCTTGATGCGTTTGAAGCAAGTCCTATGCACAGCGGTCAGTTCATCGGTTAAAATGTTCCGCATCGCGGCAATCATATAGTCGATCGTGATTTGTAGCTCGCGCTTCATGTTCGCTTCGGTCAGTTCGAAGTCGCCATAGCCGCGCGGCGAACCGGGACGACCATCCCACCCGCAATAGCCGCCATAGAGCACGCCTATCACGGTGTTGGCGAAGCGCTCGGAGCCAGTTATGGCGCGGCTCTCCAGATAGTTCTGGGCCAGGGTAAATGGGGCGCGAGGCCAATCAGTAATCTTGTGGAGGGCGCAAGCTTCGTCGATCGACATGCCAGCCGGCCAATACCATTTGTGGAAATGCGACACTTCGTCGGTCGCCATGCGCCACAGGTATCTCGCATTGCTTATGCGCTCAGCTTCCGAGAAGATATCGACGCGTGGCGGCTCTCCAGCTTCGACCTTCGCGGCCTCGATCAACTCATCAAAATACTCGCGGCAACTAGCCAGCGCTCCGCTGCCCAGTGCTGGGTCATCGTAATCAGCAGGGAAGATGCTATAGCCGGTAGCACTAAGCCGCACCTGGACTTCCAAGCTTTCTGGCCCAGGACCGAAGCAGCGAACAGAGCCGGTTTCAACACTCCCCTCAAGCGCGCGCGCGTACCATTCAAGCGCCTCAGGGTTAGCGGAGCCCCTGGCGTTGTGCGGCGCGTCTTGCTCGTCGCTGCTCATCAGTAAAGCTCCTAAGCGTAAGCTTCCAGCAATTCAGATCAAGCCGCTTCAAAATCTGGATCATGGTCGCAAGGAATATCAACAATAGGCGTTCGGCCTCCAATAAAAACAGAAATTGGTGGAGCGAAGCCCCCAAGCTGAACCCGGAAGCAACGGAATGAGTATCCGATGCGCTCTGCGAATTCTTTGTAGCCTTTCTTAGGCATTTTATTGGCCCGCAAATACATCGCATAAACGCCATGCCTGCTATCGCAAAATATTCTCTCGATGCAGCTTTTTAACTCTTCAGGCATGGGTTTAATTGCGAAGCGAATTGCGTGAAGTTCGGCTTCGATATGGTGGCGGCTTTCTACCCAAACGCCGTCGATGCTGGATAGCGAGTTGTACTTCGATCGTTCCTCAGGCGTCATTTCGCTTAAGCGACTTCTGTCTGCTTCTTCGTTCAACATCAATCTATTCCTTTCAAAGTATGGGCGGCGTGGCAAAGTTGATCTACATGACGTGCTATCCAACCTTCAACTTGGCAGGAACTACAGTTGCCTTCTCCAGGCGCGCGATTACCTCAAGGATGCTAGATTTTCTCCAACGGTACTCGCGACCGATCTTTATCGGCGTCGGGAACTCAAGATCAGCATAGTACGGATGACGACGGTAGCGCCAAAAAGTCGTCTCAGATCGGCAACCCAGCATGATCATCGCGTCGGAAGTGCTAATCCAAATCTCATCATCTTTCAGTGTAGGCATCGTATGGTCTCCTTTAATAGCCTTCGCGGAGCCTATAACGAAAGAATAAATGACGTATACACCTAAACAGCGCCTCGATTTAATTATTAGTTTTGGTCTTTTTCCGAAAAAACGAAACACTTAAGCTAAGCCTTATTGTTGCTCAGCCTCGGGCACCTAGCCGTCTTGCTAGCGCTAGCAACGCGGCCCAGCGTCAGCCCAACAAAAAGCCCAGCGCGGGGATCGAGAGCGCTGGGCAGGATCTCTCAGTAAAATTCGAGGGCCTTAACGCCGCTCGCAGCGCTCCTGCAATCCGTGGTACGCTCAGCGGAAAGCAGGAGACTCGTTAATGGCCAAATTTTACGTCGTTTGTATCATGTCGCCGGAAGAAGGCGGACGGTATACGGTATTTGAAGAAAACCCTCTAAATGCCAAATCCTACGCAGACAACGCCTTATCGAAGGGCGCTGACTCGCCAGTGAATATCTATTCAGTTGAAGCAAGCGACGTCCGAGCGGCCCATGAGGCAGTAAAAGCGGACAAAGGCTCTCTCTATCTTTCTCTTTCGCTGAAGGCGACGCCTGAACAAATCGAGGCCGCGAAAGAAATACAAATGATAGACGATCTCCTTGGGTTTTGAATCGATCCCATCACCGGAAGCTGCTTTTAGAATGCCCACCGAACCTAAAGGCGAAAAGCCCCCGCCGGTGTGCTAACCGCTGGGCCTAGGGCGGGTCGAAGGGATGGGGAGCTAGCCGAGTACTGGCCAGGCCCTCGAAGCCACCTAGGGCCCAGGAAAAAGACCGGCGCGGAACCATCATCCGCTTTCCCGGCAAGAGCGCCCCGCACAAAGGCGGATGGTCAGGCTCGGCCCGTAACGAGGAGTGGAAAACCGGGCCGGATCCAGTTACGAAAAATCAACAATGCGTTTAGAGCGCAGGACCAATCGATGTTTGCAATCGGAGCAAGTTGCCGATCCCACTAGAGAGACCGCCGCGCCGCAATTCGGACAAGCGCCGACGCGAACGAATAGACCGCCTCCAATTAAGAATGGAGCTGCGATGAAAGCGATGAACATCAACGGCAAGAAGAAGATCCCAAGGACCATCAACACGCCGACGACGCCTAGCCCATTGAAAGCTCCTGAAAGCGGAGCAGCGCGTGAGGCGGTAAATTTCCGGCCTCCAAAATCAGCCGGTGGGAACTGCGCATCCATCTTACCCTCCCTGCTGCAAGCGAAGGAAAATTAGGGCGTCGAAAACAAGCAGGACAAGGCTGACCAGAGCGATCGTTCGCGACAGAGTTGGACGGTTCAGATAGACTTTCGAAGGCTTTCCGAGTACCATTTACTTGTTCCTTTTTCTATCCGGTTTAGGGGACACAGGAAGCCCGCGCCAACAGGCTTTCCGACTCAGGCTGGGGAGCAATCCTCAGCCTTTTTGTTAGCTCAAGGGCCTCATTAGTTCCTGCGCGGTAGGCAACTTCGCAATCACTTCAACGAGGGCGTGGCTGAGAAGCGTAGCTAGACGCCTGTGCGCGGTCGCCGCTTGTGCGTCGCTCGGGTTGAGTTCATTAAAGTCAAAGAACAGGATTGCCATTGCGTCATCGAGCTTCGCGGCTTGCGCGGCTTCTGAGATCACCTCAAGGACTTTTTTTCTCGCCATTTCAGCGAATTGCTCCAGAGCTTCGTCATCATCCTCGTCTAAAATCATTTCATTGCGGGGCATGCGTTTCTCCTTCAATTAAATGATAACCATAATACTATTGGGCGTGCTTAAACCTTCTTTGCGATCTGTTCAGCCAACAGTGGGAAGCGACCAACGCGCAACATCGAAAACGACTGCCGCACGAAGTCAGATATCGCCTTTCCCTTCGTTGGGGATTTGTCGAGCGCGTCGCTGATCTCTTGGGTCAATCCCGCTTCCCCAGCCGCCACCAAGATAAGTTTTTCGGCGTCTCGCTTGGTCATCAGCTCAGCCCTTTTTCCGCGCCAGCTTGTTTTCTGGTTTCATGTTGTCGCCGCGCGTGACCTCGCTGCCGTCGCCTTCGCGTAAAAGCCGGGCAATTTCCTCAGCCGGCACCCTAATGCGGCCAGCGATCGTGACCGTGCGGAGCTTTCCTTCACGCCGCATAATGTAGAGCGTGTTGGGAGAGAGTTGCAGCAACTTCGTCGCCACTTGCATAGTGTAAACGAGCGGCTCCGGCCTCTCATCTTCTCTAAGAGCTTCCATGGTTTGCTTTCCATTCTTTAATTGCTTACAATATCTAGCCTATTTCCTCTTATACCGGCTAACGTAGCCCATCGTCTACAAAAAAATACATATAAAATCTGTATTATCATATTTTATTTAGAGCGTTGCTAGCTATTTGAGAATGAAACGCGGATATTTCACTTCCAAAGAAGCGATTTGAGTACGCTATCCTTTGCGTTCCTCGGCATTGCTTCAAATGACTATGAAAAATATTACCTCACGCATACGGGAGGCAGCAAGGGCTCAACTGCAACTTTGTCATAACCTCGTATCAGCTCCCGTCCCGCCCGCGCTCACGCGAAATTGATAAGGCCTTCCGACAACCACAAAACCGCCCTGTTGATAGGCTCGTATAGGGAAAGACAGGCCGGGCACCGGGCTACGGGTTGAAACGGGGGTAGCTGAAACGCTAAACGCCCTTTTCCCTCTGGAAACGAGCGGATCGTTTATCCGCTCTCCTCGCCGGAAAATAGTCGTGCAGGCCATTTTGGGGGAAGCTAACCATGAATGAGCGACCGAGAACCCAGAAAGTCAGCCCTATTCCGCAAGGGCGTCAAGGGGCTATTCCCTACCTCAGCGTCCGCAACGCGAGCGCAGCAACGGAATTCTACAAGCGCGCATTCGGCGCAACCGAAACGCTCTGCATCGGCCCCGATGGCGCAATCGACCACGCCGAACTCGAAATCGGCGGAGCGAGAATCATGGTTTCGGACGAGTTTTCCGATCATGAGGCCTTATCGCCTGACACAATCGGCGGAACGCCGGTGCTGATCCACCTTTATGTCGAGGATGTAGACGCCTTTACGCGCCACGCCCAAAGCCAAGGGCTAAAAGTGCTGCGCGCGGTCAATAACCAATTTTACGGCGATCGCTGCGGCAAATTCGAGGATCCATTCGGACATCGCTGGTGGATCGCCAGCCATATCGAGGATGTCTCGACGGAAGAAATACGGTGGCGCGCCGCCACGCTTTATAGCTGATTTCACAGGAGGTTTCCGCCTCCGCCCGGGCAGGCTTGCCGCCAAGGCGTCAAACCCGTAAAAAGAACCATGTGGATGCTTCGCCCCCAAGGCCCATGGTCCCGACCGCTCGCCGACCTCGTTGGGCCGCTGATCGATCCGGTTCTCGCGCGGCAAGGCTTTGGCCAATCAGACCTCATTCTGTTTTGGGACGATATCGTCGGCGAGCGGCTCGCCGCCGCATCGCAACCGATCAAGCTGCAATGGCCGCCGCGCGATCGCGCCCGCACCGCGGAAGGGGCGCAGCCCCCGGCGACCCTCGTCATACGCGTCGAGACGGGGTTTGCGCTTGAATTGCAACATTTGTCCGGCGCCGTCATCGAGCGCGTCAACGCGCATCTGGGCTGGCGCTGCGTCAACCGGCTCTTGCTGAAGCAGGGACCGGTGGAGCGGCGCTCCGCCGCCAAACCGGCCCGCGCGGAGCCTGATCCCGCAATTGTGATCGTCGCCGAACGCGTGGTCGGCCCGATCGCCGATGAACCCTTGCGTCTGGCCTTGACGCGGCTCGGCGCCCGTGTGCTATCCCGCTCACCGCGGGGCGGCCATGGGTGAAATTCGGTTGCGAAACCTTAATGCCTTTTATCGCCGCGCCATGATAGGTTGCATTTAAGCTTGGCGGTCCCGTCAGTTCCCGCCCTTCCGGATGGATCGAAACTCATGCATTCGCTGAATAAAAGCCCGGCGTTCAACAGCCGCCGCGCAATCCTCCAGGTCGCGGCCGCAGCCGCGCTCTTCATCGCTGGCCTCGCCGGCGGCCTTAGCGAATTGCGGGCCGAAGGCGCAAGCGTGCCGATCGACCAGCTCATGGCCGAGGGCGCCTTGCCCGATATTCCGATGGGCAAAAGCGACGCCCCGGTCACGATCGTCGAATATGCCTCGATGACCTGCTCCCATTGCGCGGCGTTTCACGCGAACAGCTATCCGGCGCTCAAAAGCAAATATATCGATACCGGCAAAGTGCGGTTCATCTTGCGCGAATTTCCGCTAGATCCTCTGGCGACCGCCGGCTTCATGCTGGCGCGCTGCGCCGGCGACGACAAACGAAACGCCATCATCGATTTGCTTTTCGACCAGCAAAAGAACTGGGCGTTTACGGAGAAACCAGTCGAATCGCTGGCTAACCTCGTCAAGCAGGCCGGAATCAGCCAGGAGAGCTTCGAGACCTGCCTCAAAAACCAGGATCTCTACGAGAATATCAATAAAGTCCGCGATCGCGCCGCAGAGAAATTCGGCGTCAACGCCACGCCGACTTTTTTCATTAACGGCCAAAAGCAGAATGGCGAACTTTCGCCCGAGACAATCGACAAATTGCTCGAGCCCTTGCTGAAGGGCTGACGCGTCATCCCGAAAAGTCGCCGACTTTTCGGGGTCTTGCGGCGGTTTTGGGATTTGAACTCGATCAGAGCGCCCGACGGCGCTCTAGGCCGGGCCGCGCCGCTCAGAACATGTCGAGCGCGACGCGCGCCTCAACCGACATGCGGCTCTGATCCCAGGGCGGATCGAAAACAACGTCGACTTTCACGCCCAAAGTCCCGTTGATTGCGCCGATCGCCGTCTCCACGGAGCGGGAGAGTTCCCCCGCCACAGGACAGCCGGGAGCCGTCAAGGTCATCTCGACCTTGACCATGCGTTCCGCTTCCAGCTCGACCTTGTAGATCAGCCCCAATTCGTAAATATCGCACGGGATCTCCGGATCGAACACGGTCTTCAGAGCCGCGACCGCCTCGTCAAGGAAACGAACGCGCTCGACCTGCGGAATCGAGCCGTCGAAGATCCATTGCGGCTCGTTTGGCATGATTTCCGTAGCTTCGATGGTCTGCGTTTCTGCCATTTACAGGCGCCTCGTTCCTTTCAGATTGATCAGCTCCAGACCGATCAACCGCATCAATCCGTAAATGTCGCCCTAGGCAAACAGGCGTTCGACCTTAACCAGAGATTCGACCAATTTATCGACTTCCTCGAATGTATTATATAGCGCAAAAGACGCACGGCACGTTGATGAAACGCCAAAACGGGACAGCAGCGGCTGGGCGCAATGGGTGCCGGCGCGGACTGCGACCCCGGAGCGGTCAAGAATCGTCGCGACATCATGCGCGTGAGCGTTCTTCATCTCGAAGGCGATGATCGCCCCTTTGTCTTTGGCGCGGCCGAAAATGCGCAGGGAATTCATCTGCGACAAACGCTCATGCGCGTAATTGCTTAACGCCGTTTCATGCGCGTGGATGCGGCTTCGGCCGATCTTCCGCATATAGTCAAGCGCTGCGCCAAGTCCAATCGCCTGCACAATCGGCGGCGTGCCGGCCTCGAAGCGGTGGGGCGGATCATTATAGGTGATGCGATCGCGCGTGACCTCTTTGATCATCTCGCCGCCGCCGAGGAAAGGCGGGAGCTGCTCCAGCCATTTCGCCTTGCCGTAAAGCGCGCCGATGCCCGTCGGGCCATAAAGCTTATGTCCGGTCACCGCATAGAAATCGACATCAAGGTCGCGCACGTCGACGTCAAGATGCACTGCGCCTTGCGCGCCATCGACAAGAACCGGAATGCCGCGCCCATGCGCTATTCTGACGATCTCCTTGATCGGGGTCACCGTGCCAAGCACGTTCGACATCTGGGTGATGGCGACGATCTTGGTTTTTTCCGTCAGGGATTTTTCAAATTCCTCAAGCGAAAACTCGCCTTCGTCATCGACGTCGACCCATTTTAGAACGGCGCCTTTACGCTCGCGAAGAAAGTGCCAGGGAACGACGTTGGCGTGATGCTCCATGATCGAAAGCACGATTTCATCGCCTTCCTTGATGAAGGCCTGTCCGAACGAGGCCGCGACCAAATTGATCGCCTCCGTGGCGGATTTTGTGAAAACGATCTCGTTCGCCGATTCAGCGTTGAGGAATGTGCGCACGCTCTCCCTTGCGACCTCGAACGCGTCGGTCGCGGCATTGGCCAGAAAATGCAACCCGCGATGAACATTGGCGTATTCATGATAGGTCGCGTGAACCATGCGATCGACGACTTCCGTCGGCTTCTGCGCCGAAGCGGCGTTGTCGAGATAGACCAGGGGCTTGCCGTAGACTTCCATCGCAAGGATTGGGAAGTCTTCGCGGATGCGGGCGACGTCGTAAGGCGTTTCCGCATTGATATGCTTGTTCATGCCCTGCTCCCCACGCCGATTTGCGACATCACGCACTGCCCCGCGCAGTAAGCCACTTGCTCACCTCGGCGCGAAAAACTTTGATCGATCCTTCATGGCCAATCTCGTCGACGAGTTCGGCCGCGAAAGCCTCCAGAAGCAGCGCCTCAGCTTCCGCGAAGGGCAGGCCTCTCGTTTGCAAGTAAAACAATTGATCGTCGTTGAGGCCGCCGCATGTTGCGCCGTGGCCGCAGGCGACGTCGTCTGCGAAGATTTCGAGCTCCGGCTTGTTGTTCATCGCCGCATTGTCAGACAGCAGCAAGGCGTTGCTGAGCATCCGTCCATCGGTCTTTTGCGCGAGCCGCGCGACATGGATCTTGCCCTGGAATACGCCGGTGGCTTCCTCGTCGAGAATATATTTGAAATTTTCGCGTCCGACGCAGCCAGGCGCCATGTGTTCGACCAGCAAAGTCGTATCGGCATGTTCGCGGCCGCGAAGCAGCGATACGCCGCGGAGCGCGCCAACCGAATCGGCGCCCTCGAAGCGCATGAAAATCTGCCGGCGAACGAGGCCCCCGCCGGTGATGAGCGCAAAACTGTCAAACTTTACGCGGGCGCCGACATGGGCGATGAGGCTTTCAATGCGCAGGCTGCCGGGGATCATGTCGGTCAGCATTGCGGTATGGCTGAAGGTCGCGTCATCGCCAACCGAGACGATCAGGCAGCCATTGGTCTGGCCGGTGCGGCTCCCCTGGCCGTGACTCTCTTCGGCGATGCGTACTGTCGCGCCGGCGCCGACGAGAACCGCCGAGCGGGAGAACCGCGCCGATGGCGTGTTTGCAGCCGTCGCATAGACGATATGGATCGGGTCAGCGACAAGAGTTCCCGGCTGAACCTCGATCACAACGCCGTCCTGCATCAGGGCGGCGTTCAAGGAAACGATGGTATCCTTGCCGCCAAGATCCTGCGAGGCGAGCAGAGCGATCAGATCGGCGCGCCCCTCGCCCAGCACCGAAGCGAGCGAGCGGACTTTCACGCCGTCCGGCAATGCGTCCGACAATTCCGGGACGAATGCGCCATCGACAAGCACCAAGCGTCGGCGCGGCGCGGCGGCGGCGAATTCCGTGCGAAGAGCCGCGATCGCCGCCGCGCTCGGCGGCGCAGCGATTGGCAGCGCGTCGCGCATCAGAGCGCGCAGATCGGTGTAGTGCCAGGCCTCGATGCGTCGATGCGGAAGGCCAGCCTCAAAAAACGCGCCAAATGCGGCTTCGCGGAATTCAGCCACGGCGGCCATGCCCGGCAGGTTCGCTTTGGCGGCGCCGAAGGCCTCGGCCAAAGCGATCTCCGTGGGTGTCCGCGAGGGAGTGATTTGAGCGCTCATATCAATAGCCTCAGGCTACGGCTGGTTCGACGACATAGTCGCGATAGCCGCTCTCTTCGAGTTCGATCGCCAGTTCCTTGCCGCCGCTTTTGACGATTCTGCCCTGCGCCATCACGTGGACGCTATCGGGCACGATGTAATTTAAGAGCCGCTGATAATGGGTGATGATAAGGAAGCTCCGCTGTGACGAACGCAGCGCATTGACGCCTTCGGCGACTATCCTGATGGCGTCAATGTCGAGCCCGGAGTCGGTCTCATCGAGAATGGCGAAGGACGGCTCCAGCAGCGCCATTTGTAGAATATCCATGCGCTTCTTCTCGCCGCCGGAAAATCCGACATTGAGGGCGCGGCGAAGCATGTCCTGCTTGATGTCGAGCTTCTCGGAGGCTTGCTTGACCCGCCGCATAAAATCGGGGGTCGAAAGCTCCGCTTCGCCGCGCTGCTTGCGCTGCGCGTTCAACGCCGCCTTGAGAAAAGTCATGGTCGCGACGCCAGGAATTTCCAGCGGATATTGGAATGCGAGAAAGACACCTTGCGCGGCCCGCTCATCCGGCTCGAGCTCGAGAAGATTGACGCCGTTAAGAAGGACCTCGCCCGAATCGACGGTGTAGTCCTTGCGGCCCGCGATCACGTAAGAGAGCGTCGACTTGCCGGTGCCGTTCGGCCCCATGATCGCGGCGACTTCGCCGTCTTGCACAGTGAGGTTCAAATCGACGAGGATTTTCCGTCTATCAATCGAAACATTCAAATTCTTGACTTCAAGCATGGTGGCATTCCTCGTCGTACCACAGCGCGCCCGCCAGCCGCTGGGATCTGCGCAAGTCGTTTGCATATGGCGCAGAGTTGGCATTTTCGAAGGGCTCCGCCTTGAAGAGGAGGCCTTTCCTGTTTCGATCGCCTGGCGTCAGCCGACGCTTCCCTCAAGCGAGATCGCGATCAACTTCTGCGCCTCGACCGCGAACTCCATCGGCAGCTGCTGCAGAACATCGCGAACGAAGCCATTGACGATCAGGGCTGTCGCTTCTTCGGCCGAAAGCCCGCGCTGCATGCAATAGAACAGCTGGTCCTCGGATATTTTCGAAGTCGTCGCTTCATGTTCGAATTGCGTGCTCGGATTCTTCGATTCGATGTAGGGCACCGTATGCGCGCCGCAGGAATTGCCGATCAAAAGCGAATCGCAATTGGTGAAATTGCGCGCGCCGGTCGCCTTGCGATGCGCCGAGATTTGGCCGCGATAGGTGTTCTCGGACGCGCCCGCCGCAATGCCCTTCGAGATGACCCGGCTTGTGGTGTTCTTGCCGAGATGGATCATTTTCGTGCCGGAATCGACCTGCTGCCGTCCATTCGAAATCGCGATCGAATAGAATTCGCCACGCGAATTATCGCCGCGCAGAATGCAGGAGGGATATTTCCAGGTGATCGCGGATCCGGTTTCGACCTGAGTCCACGAGATCTTGGAATTATCGCCGCGGCAATCGCCGCGCTTCGTGACGAAATTATAGATGCCGCCGGTGCCTTCGGAATCGCCCGGGTACCAGTTCTGTATGGTCGAATATTTGATTTCCGCGTCATCGTGCGCAATCAGTTCGACGACCGCGGCGTGCAGCTGATTTTCGTCGCGCTTTGGCGCCGTGCACCCCTCGAGATAGGACACATAGGAGCCCTTGTCGGCAATGATCAAGGTCCGCTCGAATTGTCCGGTGTCCTGCTCGTTGATGCGGAAATATGTCGACAATTCCATCGGACAATGGACGCCCGGCGGAACGTAGACGAAAGAGCCGTCCGAAAAGACGGCGCTGTTCAACGTCGCATAATAATTGTCAGTCGTCGGCACGACCGAGCCGAGGTATTTCTTGACGAGTTCTGGATGAGTGTGAACCGCCTCGGAGATCGGGCAGAATATGACGCCGGCCTTGCTCAGCTCTTTCTTAAAGGTGGTGACGACCGAAACCGAGTCGAACACCGCATCAACCGCTATTCGCGGCTCAGGGTTCACGACTCCGGCAAGGATCGCCTGCTCCTGCAGCGGGATGCCGAGCTTGGCGTAAATCTTTAGAAGCTCGGGATCGACCTCATCCAGCGATTTTGGACCCGCAGCCGTCTTTGGCGCGGAATAATAGTAAAGGTCCTGGTAATTGATCTTGGGAAAATCGACCCGCGCCCAATTGGGCTCGCTCATGGTCAGCCATCGGCGATAGGCCGCAAGCCGCCATTCCGTAAGCCATTCCGGTTCGTTCTTTTTCGCTGAAATGAACCGAACAATGTCTTCATTCAGGCCTCTCGGCGCTTTATCGGACTCAATGTCGGAGAAAAAACCGTACTTATATTCGCTAACGTCGATCGACTTAACGCGATCGACGGTTTCCTGGACCGCTGCCATACCATTCTCCTCACCCTGCCGGTTTCAAGGACCGCTGGCTCAGACTTCTACTATAGACCGGTATAACCCGATCGCATCACGCAGCGAAATGCTCCGCCGCTTTAATTTCCGCCCTCAAGGGCTTCGCCTTGATGGTCCGCACCGCCTTCTCGAGGGCTCGGCGGAACAAGACGCAATCCTCCTCGCTAGAATTCCAACCAAGGCTGACGCGGATCGCGCCGGCAGCCAATTCAGGCGCCACGCCCATCGCCTCCAGAACATGGGAGCGCTTTACTTTTCCGGACGAACACGCCGAACCCGAAGATACTGCCACGCCTTCTATATCCAAAAACATAAGCAAAATCTGCGCTTCGACGCCGGGAATCGCGAAACAGGAGGTATTGGGCAACCGCTCCGCTCCAGCGCCGAAAAATGCCGCGCCCGGAGCAAGGCACCCGATATCTCTTTCCATCTGATCCCGCAAAGCCGCCAAGGCCGCCGTCTCCCGCTCCGCCCTTTCTTGAGCGGCTCCGATCGCGGCGCGCATCCCCGCGATTGCAGCAACGTTCTCGGTTCCAGCCCGAAGACCCCGCTCCTGGCCGCCGCCGCGCACCAGAACGTCCGTTATGTGGGAAGTCGGAGAGGCAAAACACAGTCCCCCAACGCCTTGCGGCCCGCCGAACTTATGCGCCGACACGACAATCGCGTCAGCCCCCCAAAGATTGATGTCGCAATTGATCTTGCCTGCCGCCTGCACTCCATCGCAGACCAGAAATCCGCCTGCGGCGCGGACAAGCTGCGCCGCCGCCGCGACAGGCTGAATGACGCCAGTCTCATTATTGGCCGCCTGGAGAGCCAGCATGATGCGTCGTCCGCTCTGGCGGTCGAGCGCGGACTGAAGAGCGCCAAGATCCAAGACGCCCTGCTGCGTTAGCGGGATGATCTCGACCTCGGCGGCCGGAAACCGATGTCCTGCAAGAACGGCGGCATGTTCGCCGGCGCCGACCAATAGCCGATCGAACGGTCCAGTTTTAGCTCCGCCCGGCTCCAGATGCGGCGTTAGCGCCAGATTGAGCGCTTCAGTCCCCCCTGACGTAAACACTATATTTTTGGGCGATGCGTGGACAAAAGCCGCGAGTTCGGCGCGGGCGGTCTCGATTATCGCACGGGCTGCGCGCCCTTCCGCATGAACGGAGGAAGCGTTGCCGGGCTTGTCCAAAGCGGCCAGCATCGCCTCGCGCGCAGCCGGATGCAAAGGCGTCGTCGCATTATGATCGAGGTAGGCGCGCGGCGGCGACACGGCAAAATCCACAAGGCGTTCAAAAGGGCAAACTGGCCTATAAGCCTTAAAGTGCTTGCAATCCTTCGGGGCGAACGTGCTAAGAAGGCATCAAGCCTATGTTTTGACGCCCAATCGGTCCGTCAAGGGCTACGTCGCTCCGATCGGACCATGGGGAGGTCTTCCTCCCTGATCTGATTGCGGCGAACCGGACCTCGATATTCGAAGGGGCTTAATCGCATTTAGTCGCCGCCCGCTTTGCAAGTCAAGCGCGCGGGTATTGCGGAATTGCCAGCAGTCATGGCGGATAATCGCCTAATCCTTCGCAGGCGTCGCCTGCTGCCGAGGGTGAGCGGTTAGGTTTCCAAACGGTCTCATGGATCAGTCTGCTGAACTCCGCCGCAGCGACTTTTTCGTAAATCTATTGATGGAGCAAAGATGCCCGAGGTTATGTTCAACGGTCCAGCTGGTCGCATCGAAGGCCGTTTTCACCCCTCGACCGCGCGTGGCGCGCCGATCGCGATTATTTTGCACCCGCACCCGCAATTCGGCGGAACGATGAATAATCAGATCGTCTACAATCTGTACTACACATTCGCCGAGCGCGGCTTTGCGGTATTGCGGTTCAACTTTCGCGGCGTGGGGCGCAGCCAGGGCGGCTTCGATCATGGCCAAGGCGAATTGTCCGATGCGGCCGCCGCGCTGGATTGGGCGCAGGCGATCAACCCGGAGGCGCGCGCCTGCTGGATCGCCGGCATTTCCTTTGGCGCCTGGATCGGCATGCAGCTGTTGATGCGCCGACCCGAGATCGAGGGCTTCATCTCGATCGCGCCGCCAGCCAACAGGTTCGATTTCTCATTCCTTGCCCCCTGCCCTTCCTCCGGCCTCTTCGTGCATGGCGACCAGGATCGCGTCGCGCCTTTGAAGGAGGTCACCGGCCTCATCGAGAAGCTGAAGACGCAGAAGGGCATTTTGATCGAGCACGCCGTGATACCCGGCGCCAATCATTTCTTCGAAAATCGCGTCGAGCCGCTGATTGAGGAAGTCGGGATTTATCTCGACCGCCGCCTCGGCAATCCGCCGCGCCTGCCAACGCCGACCCGCAGCGAGTCTGCGGAGCGGCGCTAGGGCAAAGCTTACTCGCTGCCCTCCGGGACCGGGACGTCGAACGTATTCAACGTCACCGATACCAGGCAATAGAGGCCGACGAGATAGGATAATTCGGCCGCCCCATGTTGGCCGAACTCCTTGACCGCGGCCTGATAGGTCAGCGCCGGCAAGACGCCGCCATTGACCAGCGCGCTGGCGACGTCATAGCCGATCGCCTCCTCGCGCGTCAGATCGACCGGACGCTGCCCGGCTACAATGGTGGCGAGCTTTTCATCCGAGAGTCCGCGTTGTTCGCCGACGAGGACGTGCGCGTAAAGCTCATAGGCCGAGTGGAAATGCGATCCCGTCACGAGGATCGCCACTTCGCGCACCGCCTTTGGCAGCGACGGTTTGGTGGCCAACGCCTTGACGAGATCCCAGCTCGCCTTGCCGAAGCCGGGCTCATGCAGCCAGGGGTTCCAGGGGCCGATCAGGGCGCCATCCTCGCGGATCGCGATGAAGCCCTTAAAACTCGTTTCTATGCCTGCGCGCATATCATCATAAAGAGCGCGCTGCTCAGCGGTGAGGTCGGCGGGAGGGATTATCGGAAGGCGCATGCGATTTCCTTCATCATACGAGCGGGAAATTTCTCCCGGTCTCATGATGCGCGCCGATCATATCAATTGAATGGCGATTGCCTCGAGCCTGGCCGCGCGATCACCCCGCCCGCCAGCGGCGCATCGACGCCGGTTGTCAGCGGAAAAGTGATAGGCATGTTCTTCAGCCGCCTGACCGCGAGATAGGCGAAAGCCTGAGCCTCCATGGCCTCGATCGACCAGCCGAAGGCATCGGCGGCGGCGACGCGGCAGGGCAGGCGGCCCGACAATTCGCGCATCAAAACGGGGTTATGCGCGCCGCCGCCGCAGATGATGGCGACAGTCGGCCGGCTTGGCATATGCGTCAGGGCGCTGGCGACGCCCGCCGCCGTGAAAGCCGCCAGCGTCGCGGCGGCGTCTTCGGTCGAAAGCTTGGCCACAGGATCAATCGAAAAATCGTTGCGATCGAGCGATTTTGGCGGCGGCAAAGCGAAGAAAGGATGCGACAGCAGCTCGCGCAGGGAGGCCTCGTCGACCTTGCCTTTCGCCGCCGCCGCGCCGTCGCGATCAATCGCGACGCCGGCGCGGGAGAGCATCAAATCGTCGATGAGCGCATTGCCGGGGCCAGCGTCGCAGGCGATAGGCGCTCGCCCCGGCGCGATGAAGCTCACATTGGCGACGCCGCCGATATTGATGACCGCGACAGGCTCCGTGAAGCCAGCCGCCGCGACGAGGGCGCCGTGATAGACCGGAACAAGAGGCGCGCCCTGCCCCCCCTGGAGAACGTCGGCGGCCCGCAGGTCATAAACCACCTCAAGATCAAGCTCTTCGGCCAACGCCGGGCCATCGCCGATCTGGACGGTCAGGCGTCGCTCCGGCCGATGCAGCACGGTCTGGCCATGAAAGCCGACGACATCGATGCTTTCGCGATTGACGCCGCGCATTTCCAGAAATTGCCGCACGGCGTCGAAGTGGCGTTTTGTGACCATGGCTTCGGCTTGCGCCAGAGCGCCCGGCCGCGCGCGGCGATCATCAAGAGGAATGGCGGCGGCGATCGCGGCGCGAAGCAAGATGCGATCCTCGTCCTGATAAGGGAAGAACCCGGCCCCGCGAAAGGAGATCGCGGCCTCTCCGTCAGTCTCAATCAAGGCGACGTCGACGCCATCCATCGAGGTGCCGCTCATCAGGCCGATTGCAGTGAAAGAGGTCATGGCGTCTTTCCCCGGTGTTTTTGCCGCGTTTCCTGACGAAGTCCCAACTCCCATCCTGAGTAGCAGGTAGAGTCCGCGTCTCAAAGGATGGGCCCACCCCCGACGCGTAAAATCCTTGCAGACATCAGGCCGGTTCATATAGAATACAGTTGAACCAAAAGCACCGTTACGACGTGAGCGCGCCTCCCATGCCGGCCCCTTTCACCGTACGCCTTGACGAGTCGATGCTGAACGCCCTCGATCAGCTCGCGGAGAAAACCGATCGTTCCCGCAACTGGCTCGTTACCCGCGCAATCGAGGATTTTGTTGCGCTCAACGCGTGGCAACTCGGAAAGATCGAAGCCGGGATCGCCGCTGCTGAACGGGCCGACTTCGCAAGCGATGAAGAGATTGCGCGCGTCAGGGAGAAATTCGCGCCAAAATCATGAGGGTGCGCTGGACGACGCCAGCGCTGCGCGATCTCGAAGCCATCGGCGAATATATCGAGCGTGATAATTCCGTCGCCGCTGCGCGGGTCATCGCGGCGATTTTCCGTCAAACCGATGATCTCGCAAAATTTCCGCATATGGGCCGCCCGGGCCGCATACCGGGCACACGCGAGCTCGTTGTGGTTGATGCGCCTTTCATTGCGCCCTATCGCGTGCGGGACGAGGAGGTCGAAATTCTGGCCGTTTTGCACGCCTCGCGGCGATGGCCGGAGGATTTCGGCTGAAAGCCGGACGTCAGCCGCGTCCCGCCAAATATTGCCATCGCCGCCGCTTGCCCCTAAACCTCGCCGTCGTCCGCGCGATTGCTGGACAGACGCGCCCCAGGATCAATCATGTCCGACGATTTCCGTCCTTCTTCCGAGTTTTTGTCCACGCTGATCGCGCGCGGCTATGTCCATCAATGCTCCGATCTCGCCGGGCTCGACGCCAAGGCCGCATCCGGCGAACTCATCGCCTATATCGGGTTCGACTGCACGGCGCCCTCGCTCCATATCGGCTCGCTGGTGCAGATCATGCTGCTGCGCTGGCTGCAAAAGACCGGCGGCAAGCCGATCGCGCTGATGGGCGGCGGCACGACGCGGGTTGGCGATCCCTCCGGCAAGGACGAAAGCCGCAAGGTGCTTTCGCTCGAGACGATCGAGGCCAATAAGGAGGGGATCAAGCGCGTCTTTTCCAAGTTCCTCGACTTCGGCGAGGGCGGCAAAGACGCGATCATGACCGATAACGCCGACTGGCTGACAAGCCTCAACTACATCGATTTTCTCCGCGAGGTCGGACGGCATTTTTCGGTCAATCGCATGCTGGCGATGGACTCCGTCAAAATGCGGCTCGAACGCGACCAGGAATTGTCTTTTCTCGAATTCAACTACATGTGCCTGCAGGCCTATGATTTCGTCGAACTCAACAAGCGCCATGGCTGCATTTTGCAGATGGGCGGCTCGGACCAGTGGGGCAACATCATCACCGGCATCGACCTTGGCCGCCGGATGGGCTCAGCTCAGCTTTACGCCCTAACCTCGCCGCTGCTGACGACGGCTTCGGGCGCCAAAATGGGCAAGACTGCGCAAGGCGCGGTCTGGCTCGACGAGAGCCTGTTGTCGACATTCGATTATTGGCAATATTGGCGCAACTGCGAGGATCGCGACGTCGGGCGTTTTCTGAAGCTCTTTACCGAATTGCCCCTCGACGAGATCGCCCGGCTCGAAGCGCTCGGCGGCGCTGAGATCAATGAGGCCAAGAAAGTGCTGGCGACGGAGGCCACCGCCATGGTGCATGGGCGCGAGGCGGCTCTCGCCGCCAGCGAGGCCGCGCGCCAGACGTTTGAGGAAGGCGCTTTGGCTGAAAGCCTCCCCTCGATCGACGTCCCGGCGGAGGAGATCGAGGCGGGCCTTGGCGTGCTGGCGGCCTTCGCCAAGGCGGGGCTCGTCGCCTCGACGGGCGAGGCGCGGCGGCAGATCAAGGGCGGCGGCCTCAAAGTGAACGATCAAACGGTGACGGATGAACGCGCCTTGATCGGCATGCCCGACGCAACCCAGGGCGTCATCAAGCTCTCGATCGGCCGCAAGCGCCATATTTTGCTGAAGCTGGTCTGAGCGCAACCTTTGGGGATCCGGCTCTAACTTCAACGCATGATCTCATCCGAAAAGTCTGCAACTTTTCGGGATCATGCTCTACTGAACGCCGGTCGCCGGCGGGAGGGCGCCGCCGACCCCGAAAATCTGGCGGAAAATTCCGGGCGCGATCACCGAAAGCGGATTGATGCTGAGGGTCGGCCCGCTGACCTTGCCGACGATCCGGTAATTGACGCCGATCAGACCCTCATTCGTTCCGCCGCCAAGAATGGCGCCGACGACCGGAATCTTTGAAAACAGATTATTCACGGCATAGGCCGGCACGAAAGTGCCTTTCATGTCGACGCCGTCATGAACGAAATCGAGCCAGCCCTCGACCGTCAATCCGATGGCGTCGCCATTCATCGTGCCTTCGCGCAAATCGAGCCGATTGCCGGAGCGCTCGAACCGCACCTGCAGTTTGTTGAAGGCCATGGCCCCGGCGTCGATTTGTTGCTTCCGCGTTCCGTCGGCGGATTGCGGCACGCCTTCCGCCACTAGCCGGCGCAGCGCGGGCTCATCGCGCAAGACAAATGAATCGATCACGAGAATGCCCGACAGCGTTGACGGCCCAAGCCGCAGGGTCGCCGTCAGACGGCCGCGCTCCATATGCCTGTAGAGGTCCGTGAACAGCAGAAGCGACCCGGCGTCCTCGCTGATGATCGAGAGCTGCGAGGCGTTCTGCGGCCCGGTCAGATTGCCGGATATCGTGTCGCGTCCAAATCGTCCGTCAAAAGAAAGCTGCTTGATCTGATCCCCGCGTTTCAGCAATCGCAGCTCGAGACCGGTCACCACCTGCTTATTATACCCGCTCAAAAGCCCGGTCTTGACGTCGAGGTCGATCTCCTTGATCGCTGAGTCGGGCGCAGCGGCGGAAGCCGGACCCGCAGCGGCGACGGGGACGCTGTCCGAGGATGACGAAATCAGCGTTTTCAAGAAGGGCCTCGCGTCGATGGTCGCGCCGCGAATGCTGATCTTGAGGCTATCGCCAGCTTTAACCGCATCCATTTTCATGTCGTCGCCGGGCGACAATTTCACTTGCGGAAATCTGGCGCTTTGCAGCGACGCATCGGGACCTAGTTCAATGACGCCGCGCGCCTGAATTGCGCCCGCGTCGAAAACGATCTGGTCGAGCAAAGTCGAGCCCTCGTTCATGACAAGAGAGAACTTCGCCTTTCCGGGATGACCAGCCGGTTTCGAGGCTCCAGGCCATTCGATGTCGGCGCGGGTGAGATCGAGTTCGACGTCGGCCTTGATCTTGTCTCCGGCCCCGAGCGGGGCGCTGACCACCGCGGCGATTGGGCCCGTGACGCCCGGCACGCCGCCAAGACCTTGTTTGGCGCGCGCCGCGTCATCCATGATCAGATGGATCGTCGCCGTAGCGGACTTGCCGGAGGGCTGCGCCATCTCGACTGTCGCAGGCGCGCCGAACATGCGTCCTTGCCCAGTCGCCTTGAGTCCCGTCGGATCGACGCTGAGAGTCAAGGTCGCCGCATCGAGCTTTTCTTTGCCGAGCAGATTTTCGGCGACGAAATTAGTCACCGTCGCATTGACCTTGAGAGTTGTATCCGCCGGACCCATCTTCGGGCCAAGGTTCAGATCGATTTCGACCCGGCCGTCGACTTGCCCTCGCAGGGTCGATCGATCGAGGGGCAGATTCGCGTAGGGTTTCAATGCGTCGCGGTCCAACAAATCATCGACCGCCTCGACGCTGCCTGAAACCCTGGCCGCGATCACGGCTGGCGTTGGTTTTGTCTCCGCGTCTGCGATGTGAAAGGTTCCGCCTTCGGCAACCGTGAGCTTGTGGCCGGTTCCGTCGTCTACCACGCCAATGCTTGTCGTCGTAAAGGTCGAGGTCCGTCCCGTTATATGTCCAACGCCATCGACGCCGCGCAGCAGCGGCACGCCGTCCAGAAACTCGACGCTTGCATTCGCGACAGTGAAATCAAGCGTGAGGCTCTCGTCGGGTGGCGCATGTTCCGCACGCATGGCGGCGAGATCGGCGGCGTTGAAATCGACCTGCAATGTCCCCTTCTGGATGCTTCCGCCCTTGGCGTGATCGAGCAGATAGCTCCGGACCGGCGCGACGATGAAAGACGGCCACAACCGCGTGACGACGGAAACCGGCGTCGGATCGATCGAAGCGCCAAACCTTAACCGCGGCCCATTGGTCCAATCGACTTCTCCGGCCATGGCGAAGCCCGCCTTCGGGCCTCCCAACAAAAGCCGATCGACGAGAAATCTCTTGTCATTCAGAAAAAGCCGACCGGTCAGCCCGAGGTAGTCGACGGTGACGGTTTCCTGCCCGGGGCGCTCTGGAGCGGCGATTACCGGCCCGGCGTTCGCTATGTCGAACAACCATGGATCGCCTTCCCGTTCCGGCAGCGCCACGGAGCCGGAAATCGCCCCATGAGTCTGGCCTGACGCAAGCCTCACAGGATCAATCATGATGCGCCGCGTGGCGCCGTCCCAATGCAGGCCGCCGTGGATGGAATCGACCAACATCGGCTCGTCGTTCGGATCATCGAAACGCAAAAAACCCGCGCCGAAATCAAATGCGGCGACCGCTTCCGAGAGCGCGCCATCGGCTTTCAAGCCAACGCTGAACTTGGCTGACAGCGGCATGTCGAAATCAGCGCCGATCGTGCGCGCGCCAGTCGCCAGCAGGATTTCCTCGATCGACACATTGTCCAGCGACAGCGTGAGCCGTCGGTCAGCGTCCGGCTTGCCGCTGGCGAGGCCATTCGCCGCCCAGCGTCCGTTCGGTCCATCGACGGACAAATAGAAATTTGTCGAGCCCGAGTTTTTGTTGAAGCTGAGATCGACGCCGTTGAACGTCATTTTCTGATTCGCGGTTCGGTCGTCGATGACGAGCCGCCCTTTCGAGATGCCGACGCGATCGATAGCGGCGATCGGGCTGTCCGGATTGGTCAGCGTATCCGCCAAGAGCCGGATTACCGACGCCATTTGCCTTACGATCAGAGTTCGCGGCGGCCTCAGCCGCGGCGTTGCAGAGGACGCGTCCGGTGATGCCTCAATTTGTGGCGAGCTGACTTCAGCCGCTGGAGCGCCTTCCCTCACAAGAGATTCGGCGAGCGGCGGCGTGAGGGTGACCGTTTCATCCGAATTCGGCGCAATGGGCTGGGCGATCGAGCCATCGGGCAATAGAGTCAGATCGACTTCGACGTCGAAGACTTCGAGACGCTTCGGCGTCACGCGTCCGACGATCAAGGAGAAAAGGTCGACTGAAACTTCGGCGCGAGGGGCGGTCAGGATGGTTCGCCCTGCCCCGTCCTTGAGCGACAGACCATCAATGCTCAAAGTCGGGGAGAAGCCGCGTTTGACCATCGCCGTCTGCCCAAGGCTGAAATCATAGCCGCGGCCAAACCGTTGATCGAGGGCGCTGGCGATGCGAGGCCCAAGCCCCTCGATCGCCATCGGCCCTTGGGCGAGACGAACGACGAGAACCCCGCCGCCGATCACCGCCAGCAAGATCAAGCTGAGAAAAACATAACAGGTAGACCAAGCGAATTTGGCGAGTCGGCGCGGTCTTTTGAGTCCAATCAGAACCATGCCATCCGGCATTTTCTTGGTGAAGGCCTGCGTTGTGCCCGGGCAGCCAGGCGATTCCTCAAGATGCTTGACCAACCGCTCGCGGCCTTTCCATAGCAAGCTAAAGCTGGAAACTCTAATCCTACGCGAATATACCCGCTTTGTCGAAAAGCTGCTTCGTCGAAAGGCTGGCGTCGGGAATAATGGCATTGCCAGCCCGCAGGATCATCCAGCAGAATTTCGCAAGGTCCGGCTCCAAACGATGGAGCCTTTTCAATGCGACGAAAGGAAGGCGACATGAGCGACGAGAAGGGTTTGGGCAATAACAAGGATTTGAGCAAAGACTTGAACAGGGGCTTGGCCTCGAGCGCAAAACTGCGCATGGGCGACAAGGCCCCCGACTTCGCCCTGCCTGGCGATTCCGGCTCCGCGATTTCCCTCAAAACCTTCGCCGGCCGCAAACTCGTTCTCTACTTCTACCCTAAGGACGACACCAGCGGCTGCACCAAGGAAGCCATCGATTTCAATGGCCTTAGAAGCGAATTTGAAAAGGCTGGCGCGGCCATCCTCGGCGCCTCGCCTGATTCGGCGGCAAGCCATGCAAAGTTCAAAGCCAAGCATGACCTTGAACTGGCGCTAGCCTCCGACGAGTCGAAAGCCATGCTTCAGGCCTATGGCGTATGGGTCGAGAAGAGCATGTATGGACGCAAATATATGGGCGTCGAGCGCACGACGTTCCTGATCGGCTCCGATGGCAAAATCGCACAAATCTGGAACAAAGTGAAAGTGCCGGGCCACGCCGAAGCCGTGCTCGCCGCCGTCAAAGCGCTGTGAGGCTCGTCCAGACCTGATGTTACTCGCGCAAAATGACAGATTTTAATTGATCGCAACCAATACGCGTATATGATCTGGAAGGAGCAAATCTGGCGGACAAGCCCGCGACGGGAGCAACCGGCGATGCAAAAGACGGAACTGAAACAGCGCGACGACGCCGTGCCCGGCGCAGCCTCGAGCGCCGAAGGCGAGGCTAACGCCACCCCGACAGCCGCCTATATCGCGCAAATGGCCAATGAGTTGGCGCGGCTAGCGCGTTTCACGCGGCTTGATCTGTTGACCCATCTGCTCGATATGGCGCGGCTCGAAGCGGAGATCTGCGTCGAATCAGCGTCGGAATGCGCAAGCCTCGCTGACGCTGCAATGCGCGCGCATCGGGATCGCGGGAGCGCGGCGTCCTGAAGCCGCCGCAGAGACGAGCAGGCTCCAAAGGAGCTCAGAACGGATTCCAGGTCGATGACGGCGTAAATTTCAAATAGCTGACATTGAACCCGAGGCGCGCCCCAATTCCAGAGCGGATAGGAACCACGTAAACCTGATCATTGACCAACGCCGTCATGCCAAAGCCGCCGACGAGATAGGCCGAGCCATCCACACCCCCGTAACGGCGGAAGATCGCCTCCGTCGCGGGTAGATTATAAACCAGCATCATCGTGCGGTCGCCGTCGGCTCCGGCATCGAAACCGAGCGATGGACCTTGCCAGAACACCCGCAGATCGCCCGCATTGCGAGTATGCATGACGCCCTCGCCGTAGCGCAGGCCGCCGATAAACGCGCCGCCGGCTTCCTGGCCGAGGATATAGCCATTGGGCTTGCCCCAGCGTTTCGTCGCCGATTCGACCACCTCGGCGAGACCGCGCGAGATCGAGCCAAAGAAACGATGGCCATTGGCGACAATCTCGCCGGAACCATATTCGGCGGGTCGTTCCGCCTCTGGGCTCGCCTGCGCTGATTTCAGACCCAAACTGGAGATGCCGGCCAAAGCCGCCAATTGCAGCGTCAACTCTCTTCGCGATTGCATCGTTTATTCTCCGCGAACCACCCCTTGCGCGCTAGGATTACGCGTTAGCGACCAGCTTTGAAGCAATAGCCTTAATGAACGGTTGATGCGCCACCAAAAGGCCTGCGCAATCGCCGTTCTGTCGCCTAGCGAGGCTACGCCCGAGCTTGCGTCAATGCGGCCGACGGCCTGTATGCGCCGGATGCTAGGGGAGGATCGCCTTGCGATCGCCCCAAGCGACGAAAGGCCCATTTTTGAACTGTAAGCCAGCTTTGCCATATTGCAGCGGATGACTCTCGCCGTCGAGCACGATGCCGCCGGCGGCGCGCAAAACTGCATCGCCCGCGGCGGTATCCCATTCCATCGTCTGACCGAAGCGCGGATAGACATCGGCGTCGCCTTCGGCCACGGCGCAGAATTTCAACGACGATCCCGCAGAGCGGCGCTCCTTGATCGGAAGCTGCGCCAGAAAGGCTTCCGTCTCCGCATCGGAGTGGGATCGGCTCGCCAAGGCAGTCAGGCCTTGGGGCGGCGCCGCTCGCACATGGATCGTCCGGCGTTGCTCGCGAGGAGGTAGAGGCGCGCCGGGCGCGACAGTGCAGGAAGTTGCTTTCGCGCCGCCGATCCAAAGCTGTCCGAGCGCTGGCGCATATACGACGCCAACCTGCGGCGCCCCATCGACAATCAGTCCGATATTGATCGTAAACTCGCCGTTATGGCTCAGAAATTCGCGGGTGCCGTCAACCGGATCAACCAGGATGAAGGTCGACCCCGCCACGGTTTTCTTGCCATGCGCCGACGCCTCCTCGGCTAGCACCGGAAAATCGGGGAGCCGCGACGCCAGCCGTTCGAGGATAATGGCTTCAGCGTATTCGTCTGCGTCGCAAACCGGGCTCTTATCAGCCTTGCGCCTGGCGTTACAGTCGGAGGCGTAAACGGCCATCACGGCGACAGCCGCCTCCAGCGCGATCTCGGCGAAAATCTCGGCGATCGCGTCGCGATCAAACGACCTGCCGCCATTCAGCGGGCTGCAGTTCGATGGATTGATTTCGAAAGACATGAATATCCGTCGGTTCGGCGCGCAAATCTCTTACAAAAGGCAATGAGATGAACAATCAACAATCTCAAATGAAACGCGCAAATCACTAACACTCAGTAACGTAGGGTCAATTGAGCTCGGTAGAAAGGTGTTTTCGGTTTTTTTTCAGTTTGCCCCCACGATCATGGTAAAACAATCGTGAATTGACGCAAACGAGAGGACCGAGGCGATGACGCCGCGCCCGCCCTCTGGACGGCGCAGTCGCCACGGCTAAAGGCCGAGATAAATCGCTCAAGCTTCCGATTTAGCTAGGCGTGGGCCTTTTCCATGATCGCGACGAAGCGGCGAAATAGATAATGACTGTCGCGCGGGCCCGGCGAGGCCTCGGGGTGATGCTGCACGGAAAATGCCGGACGATCGGTCAGCTCAAGGCCGCAATTCGAGCCATCGAACAAAGAGCGATGCGTTTCCCGCGCATTGGCCGGCAGGCTCGCCGCATCGACGGCAAAGCCATGGTTCATTGAGACAATCTCTACCTTGCCGGTGGTGAAGTCCTGCACCGGATGATTGGCGCCATGATGGCCCTGGTGCATTTTCAATGTCGCGCCGCCGAGCGCCAAAGCCATCATTTGATGGCCAAGACAGATGCCGAAGGTGGGTATTCGGCTATCAAGCAATGTCTTGATCACCGGAACCGCATATTTTCCGGTCTCCGCCGGATCGCCTGGACCGTTCGACAGAAACACGCCATCCGGCTTCATAGCGAGAATCTCCTCGGCGGAGATCGTCGCCGGCACAACGGTGACGCTGCAGCCGACCTCGGTCAAAAGGCGCAAGATATTGCGTTTGATGCCATAATCGACCGCGACGACCTTGAATTTCCCCTCGCCATAGGTGCGGTAGCCCTCTTCATACGACCACGCCGCCTGCGTCCAGTTATAACGTTGCGTCGATGCGACGCTTGGCACAAGGTCCATGCCTTCGAGGCCCGGCCATTCAGCCGCCATTGCGCGCAAGGCCTCAACGTCAAAAACGCCATCGGGAGAATGCGCGATTACGGCGTTTGGCATTCCCTCTTCGCGGATGAGGGTTGTGAGGGCGCGCGTATCGAGGCCGCAAAGGCCGATGATCCCACGGCTTTTCAGCCACCCGTCGAGATGGCGGGTCGCGCGGTAGTTGGACGGGCCGGTGATTGGGGCGTGCATGATGACGCCGCGAACCCCGGCGGTGGCGGCGAGATTGCTTGTCTCTATATCGTCGTCATTGGCACCGACATTGCCGATGTGAGGAAAAGTGAAAGTGACGATCTGCCCGGCATAAGACGGATCAGTGAGGATTTCCTGATAGCCGGTTATCGCCGTATTGAAGCAGATCTCGCCGACAGCCTCGCCGACCGCGCCAAGTCCTGTCCCTTCCAGAACGAGGCCATTGGCGAGGACAACAAGCGCCGTTGCGCGCGGCTCCCGCCAAAAACCCGGCGCTTTTCCTTGATCCTGCGTCATGCTCGCTCTAATCCATGCGTTCGCCGACCCTGCGCCGATTGGCGCAGCCGGCCTAATCGCCTAAACCATTTGGGATTTCAGCGCGCGGAAAGCTAGATGCCTTGCCCGCTGGCGTCAATTCTCGTGAAAGCCAGGAGACTTTATGCGCGAACAATTCACGAGTCAGCTCAAGATCGCAATGAAGGCCGGCGACAAGCGCCGAGTCGATACCATCCGAATGATTGCCGCCGCCTTGAAAGACAAGGATATCGAGGCGCGAGGCCAGGGAAAGACTGTCTCGGACGAAGAGATTCTTTCGCTGTTGCAAAAAATGGTGAAGAGCCGCCAGGAGTCTTTTGAGATTTACGAAAAGGCCGGGCGGCAGGACCTTGCGACGCAAGAAAGCGAGGAGATCGTCATCATCCAGGACTTTTTGCCGCAACAGATCGGCGAGTCCGAAGTGGAGGCTGCGATCGTCGCGGCCATTGCCGAGACCGGCGCCGCCTCGATCAAGGATATGGGGAAAGTCGTCGCTGCGCTCAAAGCAAAATATGCCGGCCGCATGGATTTCGCCAAGGCGAGCGCTGTTGTGAAGGGAAAGCTCGGCGCTCAAAACTGAGCGATCAAGCCTTTTCGCCTAAAAACAGCTCGAGTTCGTCGTTCGCCATGTGCACGAGATTTTCTTCGCGCGGAAAATCCGCGCTGTGGACGTCGCCGACATAAGCTCGAGCTGTTTCCGCCATCAGCTGGCCCACGTCCTGATAACGCCGGTTATGGCGAAAATTCTTTGAGCCAAATCCGAGCACATCGGTGATGACCAGCACTTGACCATCGGTCCTGCGGCCAGCTCCAATGCCTATCGTCGGGGCGCTGACCCTTCGCGTCACTTCGGCGGCGACCTCCTCCGGAATCATCTCGAGCACGAGCATCGCCATTCCAGCCCGATCCAGCATGATCGCATCGCCCAAAAGCTTGGCGGCGTCTTGCGCCGAGCGACCTTTGACGCGCTTCTCAATATGATTTTGCGGCTCCAGTCCGAGATGGCAACAGACCTCGAAGGAGGCTGCGACTAGAGCCTTAAGGATATCAAGGCGCGGCCCCTCGAACTTCACGATATCGGCCCCGGCGCCGACAAGCTCTCGCGCGGTCGCCACGGCCTGATTCGGTTCATCGTAGGTTCCAAAGGGCAGATCGCCGATGATCACGACCTGCGGCGCTCCCCGACGCACGGCGCCGATATGATGGCGCATGTCAGCCAAAGTGACCTCGCGCTCGCTCGCATAGCCGAGCATGTTCACGCCGACGCTGTCGCCGACGAGGATTATATCGACGTTGGCTTCCGCCTCCGCTTTGGCTGTCGGCGAATCATAGGCGGTTAAGACCGCGATCGGTCGGCCTTGCCGCTTCATTCCAAGAAAACGGTCGGTTTTGCTCATCTCGTCTGACTTTCCGCGATCCCTCGATCAGGCTCTTGCAAGAAAAAAGGCCGATTCGACACCGCCGATATATAGGCGCGGGGCGCGCGCTTTTGCCCACACATAAGTTACGGCCGGAAATAATGTTGGTTATTGAGGCAGGCAGCGGCCGAGCTGCAGCCGATGGGCGAGCCCAGCCGCCGCTATCTCCGCCCTGTGTACGGCTGGGGACAATGCGATATAAGTTTACCCTCGATGGTAAATCCGCGACAACGAATCATGCGCTTTCCGCCATCCTTTCTCGACGACATCAAAGCCAAGCTGCCCGTTTCCGATGTGGTGCGGCGGCGCGTCAAATTGATGCGCTCCGGCCGCGAATGGAAGGGGCTTTCGCCGTTCAACGCAGAAAAAACCCCTTCCTTCTTCGTCAACGACCAGAAAATGGCTTGGTTCGACCTTTCGGCCGGCAAAAATGGCAACATTTTCGATTTCGTGATGGAAACCGAGGGCCTCTCTTTTCCTGAAGCGGTTCAGCGGCTGGCGATCGACGCGGGGCTCCCGTTGCCGCAAAGCTCGCCCGAGGCGGAAGCGCAAGAGAAAAGGCGCGCCAGCCTGCATGAGGTTCTGGAAATGGCGGCGTCCTATTTCTCGGCGACGCTCAATGGTCCATCCGGGGCCAAGGCGCGCGCCTATCTTTCCGAACGCGGTCTTGACCGAAACATGCAAAGCCAGTTTCGGCTGGGTCTTGCTCTCCCCGAGAAATATGCGCTGCGCGATCATCTAGCCGGCAAGGGCGTCTCCAAGGAGGCGATGATCGAGACCGGGCTCTTGATCCATGGCGAGGATATTCCTGTCCCTTATGACCGGTTTCGCGACCGAATCATGTTTCCGATTTGCGACCGCTCGGGGCGCACAATCGCCTTTGGCGGCCGGGCGCTCGCCAAGGACGTCGCCGCAAAATATCTGAACTCGCCGGAAACACCGCTGTTTCACAAAGGCGGCGTTCTCTACAACCACCACGCCGCACGCAAGGCCGCCCATGAAACCGGCCGCGTCATCGTCGTGGAGGGCTATGTCGACGCAATCGCCATGGCGTCGGCGGGTTTCGGCGAGACCGTGGCGACGCTTGGCACCGCTCTGACGCCGGATCACGCCGAGCTTTTGTGGAAAATGGCCGAGGAGCCGATGCTTTGTTTCGATGGCGACAAGGCCGGGCGCAAGGCGGCCTATCGCGCGATCGACATGGCTTTGCCTCTGATCGGTCCCGGCCGTTCCCTCCGATTCGCGCTGCTGCCCGAAGGCCAGGACCCAGACGATCTCGTCCGATCTGCCGGACCCGGCGCGATGTCTGATGTTTTGTCGCACGCGCTGCCGCTCGCCGATCTCATCTGGCTTCGCGAAACCGAGGCTGCGGATTTTGCGACGCCGGAACGCCGCGCCGGCCTCGAGCGGCGGCTGGCGGAAATCGCCCGCGAGATCAAAGACGAGACGCTGCGTCGCTATTATCAGGCCGACTTCAAGGCGCGTCTGTTCAAACTCTTCGACAGCCGCAGCGAGCGAGCGCAGCCTTGGCGCGACAAGCGCAACGCTCAAGGCGGCTTTGGATCGGGGCGCCGCAATGAGCGCGGGCCGGCGCGCGACGACGCCAAGCGAACGCCGCCGATCGTCAGCTCGAGCCTGTCGAAGTCTCCGCTATTCCGCCAGGATAAATCCAGCCTTCCGCCGCGCGAGGCGTTGATTCTCCTGCTTCTGCTCAATCATCCGGGGCTGCTCGAGCATCATGCCGAAGCGATCGCCGAAATGGAGTTTTCGAACCGGGAGGCAGGCGCCTTGCGCGACGGCTTGCTTGATCGCGTCGGCGCTGGGCGGCTCGACGGCGAAGGCCTCCGCACCGCCGCCGAGGTCGCCGGCTTTGCCGCGATTTTGGAAAAGCTTGACGGTTTGGCCGCACATTCGTCGCATTGGTATATGAAAATTGGGGCAGCCGAGGCTGATGCTGAAGAGGTGCTAAGACAGGCCCTGACCTTGCATCATCGCGCGAGGGCGCTACATAGGGAGCTGCACTTGGCTGAGGTGGCTTTGGGTATCGAGTCGAGTGAGGCGAATCTCGGACGGCTGAAGGATATTCAAGATCAATTGCTGGCGCTGGGGGGGACAGAGGCCGCCGTTGATGGTTTCGGCGCATCGTCGGGACGTTCTGGTGGGACCTTGTGAGCGGGCAGGTCTTTTGACTCTTGCGAATTTTGTCCTGTAAAGAGCGTCCAGAGCTAGCCGCTTTCGCGCGGCGGGGTGAGATTGAGCGTCGCCGCAACATGCGAGAAGTGGAATTTCCGCTTTAAATACGCGCGTTGTGTCTTGACGATTTTCGTATCTTTACGATTTGGTTGGGTCTTCGCGATCTTTTAAGTCTCTTCACTGTCTATCGCGAACCGGGGCTCCCCTGGATCAAGCGCGAGCGGCGCGGCCCCGGCGGGCAATGCAATATTGGGTATGGCTTGGCAGAAATCTATTTGAATTTGTGTTTAGCGCGGCCATCCAAGGGCCGATATAAGCTTGCGCTCGAGCCCTTGATGTTTCGAGACTTGCTGAATTGACCGTAAGCCGGTTGAATTTTCCTCACGTGCGGAGGCCTTGATGGCGAAAAAGGACAACGAGAAGACCGAAGTGGAAGGTGGCGCGGTCGAGACCGCAGACAGCCCTCTGCTCGATCTATCCGACGCCGCCGTCAAGCGGATGATCAAGCTCGCCAAAAAGCGGGGCTTTGTCACTTACGCTGAATTGAACGCCGTGCTCCCCTCCGAGGAGGTCAATTCCGAGCAGATCGAAGACATTTTGGCCATGATGAACGAAATGGGCATCAATGTCGTCGAGACCGAGGAGCAGGACGAAGCCGAGGCCGAGGAGACCGCCGAGGAGGAAGAGGCCGAGGGCGGAGACCTCGTCGAGGTCGCGCAGCCCAAGGCCGTCGCCATCCGTTCGTCGGAGCCGGCTGACCGCACCGACGATCCGGTGCGGATGTATTTGCGTGAAATGGGCTCCGTCGAGCTTTTGTCCCGCGAAGGCGAAATCGCCATCGCAAAGCGGATCGAAGCTGGCCGCGAGGCGATGATCGCCGGACTTTGCGAAAGCCCGCTGACCTTTCAGGCGATCATCATTTGGCGCGACGAGCTGAATGAAAGCAAGGTGTTGCTCCGCGACATCATCGATCTTGAAGCGACCTATGCCGGCCCCGACGGAAGAAACACCCCGCGAATCGATATGACGGCTCCCGGCGCCGCCGAGGCGCTCGCCGCGCAACAGGCAGCTCCGGCGACGGCCCCGCTCAATCCGCCGGCGCGCCTGCGCCCCGCGGGCGATGACGGCTTGGACGCGGCGATACCTGAAGACGTCTTTGATGAAGAAGACGACATGGAGAATTCCGTCTCGCTTTCTGCGATGGAGGCGGAGCTCAAGCCCAAGGTTCTCGACACCTTCGATCGGGTCGCCGACGCTTATAAAAAGCTGCGCCGCCTGCAGGACCAGAATGTCGAGAACAAGCTGAAGAACGAAACGCTGACCCCTTCTCAGGAGCGCAAATATAAGACGCTCAAGAAGGAAATTGTCACGGACGTCAAATCGCTGTCGCTCAATCCGAACCGCGTCGAAGCGCTGGTCGAGCAGCTCTACGACATCAATAAGCGTCTGATCGGCCTGGAGACGAAGTTGTTGCGTCTCGCCGAGGGCTATGGCGTCAGCCGCGAGGATTTCCTCAAGAATTACCAAAATTCCGAGCTCGACCCAAAATGGCTGCTGCGCGTCTCAAAACTCGGGGGCCGCGGCTGGAAGGATTTCGTCGCGAGCGCGAAAGACGCGATCAAGGATCTTCTGAACGAGATTCATGGTCTCGCCACCGAGACGGGTCTTGAGATCCAGGAATTCCGCAAAATCGTCCATATGGTGCAAAAAGGCGAACGCGAAGCGCGTCAGGCTAAGAAGGAAATGGTCGAGGCCAACCTTCGCCTAGTGATTTCGATTGCCAAGAAATACACCAATCGCGGTCTGCAATTCCTCGATTTAATTCAAGAAGGCAATATAGGCTTGATGAAAGCCGTCGATAAATTCGAATATCGGCGCGGCTATAAATTCTCGACCTATGCGACTTGGTGGATTCGCCAAGCGATCACCCGCTCTATTGCCGACCAGGCGCGGACGATCCGAATTCCGGTGCATATGATCGAGACGATCAATAAAATTGTGCGGACTTCGCGCCAGATGCTGCATGAGATTGGTCGCGAACCGACCCCTGAAGAACTCGCCGAAAAGCTCGCCATGCCGCTCGAAAAGGTGCGCAAGGTGCTCAAGATCGCCAAAGAGCCGATCTCGCTCGAAACTCCTATTGGCGATGAGGAAGATTCCCACCTCGGCGATTTCATCGAGGACAAAAACGCAATACTGCCGATTGATGCGGCGATTCAATCCAATCTGCGCGAGACGACGACGCGCGTTCTGGCCTCATTGACGCCCCGTGAGGAGCGCGTGTTGCGCATGCGTTTCGGAATCGGCATGAACACCGACCATACGCTGGAGGAGGTCGGCCAGCAGTTCTCAGTGACGCGCGAACGCATTCGTCAAATTGAAGCGAAGGCTTTGCGGAAGCTGAAGCATCCCTCCCGCTCCCGCAAGCTGCGTAGTTTCCTGGATAATTAAGGCCGCATCGTTTTTTTGCAGCCTTGCGCCTGGACCCCGGGGGTTAAGAACAGAGGCCATAATCGCTGTAGCTTGCCGCGATCATGGCCTTTTTCTATTGTCCGCCGTTGAGGCCGATGAAGCCTTGATTACTACTCAACTTTAAACAGCTGCTGGTGCAAAGCGTCCGGTATGGATTCCTCGGGAATGGCGATCATCGTGTGGCCGTTCATCTTGACGACATAAACGGTGCCCGACTTGCCGCCCTCCATCGTCACCTCCTGGGACTTCACCATTTCCACCTTGATCATCTTGCCATGTTTCGCTTCGGCGGAAGCGGCAAAGAGAATAGCGGTGATCGCCAAAGCGGCCGTAATTAAACGCTTATACATGAAATCCTCCTTAGACTTGAGGTTATTCTAAAATATCCGCCCCCATGTCACACGGATGCTTGGCGAGCATCCTGAAAGCATGGCGTTCGGCAATCAAGACTTCCGCGCAAGCAGAGCATGGAACCGCTTGCGGCGCTTATCGTGGGACTGCTGGCCCTTTAGGCGGTCATCGACGAAGCGGCTCCAAACGCGCCCATTGACGCCGATTCATCAAATTCCCCGACACAGTACATGATCTGTACCATTTCCACTGCATTTTGCCAGATGGTCCGGGCGAAGATCACGCTTTATGATTGCCGCCGCGGCAGCGGAAATTGACTTCGTCCATCCCTTGCGCCTATATGGCGCGCGATTTTCCGGTTTGAGCGCTGCGCATTGTCAGCGCGTTCGAAGGCGGCCAGTCTTATTTCACGGAACTAGCGCTCGCCAGCGCGACCTCAAGGGTTCGCGGCGACCTTGTTTCGTCTGTCTGTTAGAATTTGGAGCGTTAAAGTGAAGCGGACCTACCAACCTTCCAAGCTTGTGCGCAAGCGTCGGCATGGCTTTCGCGCGCGGATGGCGACGGTTGGCGGACGCCGGGTCCTCGCGGCGCGGCGCGCCCGCGGCCGCAAAAGGCTCTCAGCCTGATCTTCCAGCTCCAGACTGGCTGCAGCTGCCGCTGTGCGATTCGGCGCGGGACGACGACGGATTTAAGGCGCGCGGCGGATGAATAGCGACACGAAGAATCTTTATCTGGCGATTGGGCTGTCTTGCCTTGTGATCGTTGGCTGGAGTTATTTTTTCGCGCCGAAGCCGGGAGACCGGCAGTTGGCGCAGACGCAAGGCCTGCAGCAGGCGGCGCAAGCGCCGAATGCGCCTTCGGCCGCTCCCGGCGCGCAAAGCCTCGCCGCCCCCGGCGAACTCGCCGTTGCGCCCAAAACCCGCGCTGAGGCCCTGGCCGCAAGCCCGCGCATCAAACTCGACACCCCGGCGCTGTTCGGCTCGATCGCCCTGAAAGGGGCGCGCCTCGACGACGTTTCGCTCAAAGCCTATCGCGAGACCGTCGACCCCAACAGCCCGAACATCGTGCTGCTGTCGCCGGCCGGCGCCCCCGACGCCTATTACGCCGAGGCCGGATTCCTCGCCCCCGCCGGCGAAAGCCTCGTCCTGCCCCGCCCCGATACGCTCTGGCGCGCCGATCGCGAGACCTTGACGCCGCAGACCCCGGTGACGCTCAGCTTCGACAATGGCCAGGGCCTCGTCTTCCACCGCCAGATCGCGGTCGACGACCGCTATATGTTCACCATCAAGGACAGCGTCGAGAACGCCTCGGACAGACCGGTGGCGCTGGCGCCCTATGCGCTGACGGCGCGCCACGGCCTGCCGCCGACGGTGAATTATGCGGTTCTGCACGAAGGCTTCGTCGGCGTCATCGGCGATGGCGGCGTGCAGGAAATCAAATATGACAAGATCGAGAAAGAAGAGCGCGCCACCAAAACCTTCAAGGGAACCGGCGGCTGGCTCGGCTTTACCGACAAATATTGGGCGACCACGGTCATCCCGGACCAGAGCGCGCCGATTGAGGCGAGCTTTTCGGCGGCCGCCGCGCCGCAGGGGGCCGCGCGCATCTATCGCGCCGATTTCGTCGGCGCGGCGCAGACGATCGCCCCCGGGGCCTTGCTCGAGACGACGAGCCGGGTGTTCGCCGGGGCCAAGGAAACCGGGACGCTCGACAAATATCAGGCCGATCTCGGCATCGAGAAATTCGATCTGCTGATCGATTGGGGCTGGTTCTACTTCATCACCAAGCCGATGTTCCAGCTGCTGCATTTTCTCTATACGCTCACCGGCAATTTTGGCGTCGCCATCCTGATCATCACGGTGATCGTCAAGGGGGTGTTCTTCCCGCTCGCCAATAAGAGCTACATGTCGATGGCGAAGATGAAGGGGGTCGCGCCGCAGATCGCCGCGCTGCGGGAGAAATATCCCGACGACAAGATGAAGCAGCAGCAAGAGACGATGGCGCTGTATAAGCGCGAGAAGATCAATCCGGTCTCGGGCTGTCTGCCGATGCTGATCCAGATCCCGGTGTTTTTCGCGCTGTATAAAGTGCTGTTTGTGACGATCGAGATGCGGCATGCGCCATTTTTCGGCTGGATCAAGGATCTGTCCGCCCCCGATCCGACCAATGTGTTCACTTTATTCGGGCTTTTGCCTTATGACCCGACGCAGCTTCCGCTGATCGGCCATTTTTTGGCGCTCGGCATCTGGCCGCTGATCATGGGCGTCTCGATGTTCGTGCAGATGAAGGCCAATCCCGAGCCGGCCGACCCGATGCAAAAGCAGATCTTCACCTGGATGCCGGTGATCTTCACCTTTACGCTCGGAAGCTTCCCCGCCGGCCTCGTCATCTACTGGACCTGGAACAATACGCTCTCGATCATCCAGCAAACCCTGATCATGAAAAGAGCCGGCGTCAAAATCGAACTCTTCGACAATCTCGCCGGAATGTTCAGAAAAAAGGCCACTAGCTGATGCGGCCCCCCGAAAAGCTGCGGACTTTTCGGGCAAATTCTTGCGTTAAAGCGAAGACTTGCGTTAAAGCGAAGATAAGTGCGCCTCAGCGCCAATGAAGCTGGGCGTTCTGCTCCTCATGCCCTTGCCATTCATATCGCTCGAGCTCTGGATCGATATGCTCTTCCTGCGGAAATCCGACGCAAAGATAGGCGATGAGTTTCCAGCTCTCCGGCGTCTCGATTGATCGCGCGACGCCTTCAGGATCGATGATCGAGACCCAGCCGACGCCAAGCCCATGCGTTCGCGCCGCCAGCCAAAAGGTGTAGATCACGGCGACGACGGAATAGTCCAAGGTTTCGGGCATCGTTTTGCAGCCAAGGCCCGCGCCTGTCATCGTCGCTCTGTCGCAGAACACGGCAAGATGCACCGGCGCCTCGCACAGGCCCGCCAATTTGAGGCGGGCGTAGAGCGCCGCGCGTTCGCCTTCATATGCTTTCAGCGCGGCGGCGTTGCAGGCGTTGAAATTGGCGATGATGGCCTCTCGGCGCGATGGCGTTTCGACGTTGACGAAACGCCAAGGCTGGCTATTGCCGACGGATGGAGCGCGCACGGCGATCTTCAGAAGATCCTCGATCAATGTGATCGCAACCGGATCAGACTTGAACCGGCGGACGTCGCGCCGCCATTTGAACAAATCGTCGAGCTTGCCTCTGAACGCCGCATCGAATTCCGGCGGCGCGCCGCCGCAGGGCCTCACCGACGTGGCCAAAAGGTCAGAGCATCAGCAAAGCGTTCAGTTCGCGAATCGGAAATGCAGAACATCGCCGTCCTCGACAACATAATCCTTGCCTTCGAGCCGGAATTTCCCCGCCTCGCGCGCGCCGGCCTCGCCATTGTTTGCGACATAATCGGCATAAGCAATGGTCTCGGCGCGAATAAATCCTTTTTCGAAGTCGGTATGGATCACGCCAGCGGCCTGCGGGCCCCTGGTTCCCTTGGCGACGGTCCAGGCTCGCGCCTCTTTGGGACCAACCGTGAAATAGGTAATCAGGCCCAAAAGGCAATAGCCGGCGCGGATGACGCGGTTGAGGCCCGGCTCCGCGAGGCCGACCGCGTCCAGATATTCCTTTTGCTCTTCGGCCGGCAGAATCGCGATTTCGCTCTCGATTTGGGCCGAGACGACGACCGCTATGGCGTCTTCCTCCGCGGCCCGGGTCGCGACGGTTTTGAAAAATGCATTGCCGCTATCGGCGGCGGCTTCCTCGACGTTGCAAACGAACAGCACAGGCTTTGAGGACAGCAGGCCAAGCCCATCGAACAGCTTCCGCTCTTCAGGCTTCACCTCGACGAGGCGCGCGGGTTTTCCCTCGCGCAATAGGACGAGGCAACGCTGCACGAGATCAAACGTCTCCTTGGCCTCCTTGTCGGCCCCCTTGGCCTTCTTTTCGAGCGCGGCGACGCGTTTTTCGAGGCTTTCGAGATCGGCCAGCATCAACTCGGTCTCGATCGTCTCGATATCGTCGATCGGGGCGATCTTGCCCTCGACATGGGTGATGTCGGAATCCTCAAAGCACCGCACGACATGGGCGATGGCGTCGCATTCGCGGATATTCGCCAGGAACTGATTGCCGAGCCCCTCCCCTTTCGAGGCGCCGCGCACGAGGCCGGCGATGTCGACGAAGGTCAGCCGCGTCGGAATGATTTCCTTCGAGCCGGCGATCTTGGCCAGTTTCTCGATCCGCTCGTCCGGAACGGCGACGTCGCCTATGTTGGGTTCGATCGTGCAAAAAGGATAATTCGCCGCCTGCGCCGCCGCGGTCTGCGTCAGCGCATTGAAAAGGGTCGACTTGCCGACATTTGGCAGGCCGACAATGCCGCATTTGAAACCCATGGTTCAGACACTCTTTCAGTATGCCCAGGCTGCGCCAGGACATTATTCTTGCGCGCTATGCGGTCCGCGGG